>CALCIA010000276.1 GCA_937907435.1 uncultured Actinomycetes bacterium | reverse complement strand
TTGTGCAACACCGACTTACGCGCTGCGTGCATTACCCACCCCATAGGGGCCCTAATTCACGCAGCGCGTTCTCGGGCCTCGATTTCAGGCCCGAAAAGGGCCTCTGAGGTGTGACGTTCCCGGCATCATCGTCAACGATCCGGGCGAGGTGTGGAAGCTTCCGGACCGGATCGTCACGTAAGTCCGACTTCCTCACGTCCCTGTGCCGGCTTTCCCACGAACGCCTCACGTCCTGGGCTCCTCATGGGGGTCACAGCCTGCCAGGACCCCCATGAGGAGCCCAGGACCTCCCTCGGACGGCCGCAGGCCATGAACCCTCCCGTCCTCCCGCCGGCCACCGACCCCTATGCGTACCCCATCCGTTCCAGCACCGGGATCTCGCGGATCTGGGGGGGCTGGAGGTGGTCCCAGAGGATGCCGCGGGGGCGGTCGTACTGGCGGTCGATCTCGATCACGGCGCGGGGGGTGGAGATGACGTCGCAGGGGAGGTCGTGGGCGGTGACCATGAGGTGTTGGCGGAGGATCTGGATCGGGTGGACGGTGGTGGCGACGATGATGTGGGAGTCGATCTTGCCCGCCTCGACGAGGATCCCGTACTCGAGATCGTGGTAGCCGCCGCCTTTGCCGATCCGGGCGCCGCTGAGGTTGACGGCGACGGAGCCGCAGAGGACGAAGTCGATCTCCGGCAGGTCGTCGAGGGCGACGACGCGGCCGTGCTTGAGGGCGCCCTTGATCGTCGCCGCCTCCTGGACCGCTTTCTTGGAGAGCTTCTTCGGGTCGAGGACGCGGAAAGGATGCGGGTCGCGCAGGCGCGGCACCGCCATGATCACGGTCTTGCCTTCTTCGAGGGCGAGGCGACGGGCGTGGGTCTGCGGCGAGTCGGGGTTGGCCTTGATCACCATCGCCCGCTTCCAGACCCGGTGGGAGGCCAGCTTCTCGGCCGCCATCTTGGCCCCGGCGAAGTTGGGGATGCGGCCCTCGGCACCGGGGAAGCGGGAGACCCCCTGGTCGTCCATCGCCTTCCAGACCTCTGCCCGGACCTCGTCCTTTGAGCGCATAAATCGAAACATATCCCTCAACGAACCCGATCAGCGCGGCCCCATCACGCCGTCTCCCTACACTAATCAGCGTCAAGTCCAACGACCTGAGCTGTGGGGACAGCAATGGGCCGCAAAACGACCATCATCATCGCGACCGCAGCACTGCTCGTCGCCGCTCTCGCGGTGGCCGGCGCCTACGCCTATGACCGCTCCCAGGACGGCAAGATCGCCAATGGGGTGACGATCGACGGGATCGACGTCGGCGGCATGGACGCCGAGGACGCCGAAGCGAAGGTGCGCCGCCAGCTCCTGCGCCCGCTCGAAGAGCCGCTGCGGGCGACTTTTCGCGAGCAGAAGTGGTCCCTGCCCGCGGCGAAGCTGAAGGTCCGCGCCGACGTCGAAGGCGCGGTGGCGCGCGCGGTCGAGGTCAGCCGCGAAGGCGACCTGCCGACCAGGATCGGCCGTTACCTCGGCGGTGACGAGGTCGAAGCCGCGATCTCCGCCCACCTCGACTACTCGACCAGCGCGATCAACAGGTTCGTCCGCGGCATCGCCGAGGACCTCGACCGGGAGCCGAGCGACGCCTCCGTCGCCCCGACCGCCGACTCGCTCGAAGTCGTCGCCTCCCAACCGGGGCGCAAGCTGCGCGACGTGCGCCTCACCGAGGAGCTGCGCGAAGCGGTGACCGACGGCGGCCCGCGCACCGTGCGCGCCTACGTCCACAAGACCGCGCCCGAGGTGACCACCGAGGAGGTCGCGGCCCGCTACCCGTCTTACCTGCTCCTCGACCGCGCCAACTTCACCCTGCGCCTCTTCAAGGACCTGGAACTCACGAAGACCTACACCGTCGCGGTCGGCCAGGAAGGGCTCGAAACCCCGGAAGGCACCTACGAAATCCAGGCGATGGAAGAAGAACCGACCTGGTACGTGCCGGAATCCGACTGGGCCGGGGACCTCGCCGGCCAGGTGATCCCGCCCGGTCCCGACAACCCGATCAAGGCCCGCTGGATGGCGATCTTCGAAGGCGCCGGGATCCACGGCACCGAAGAGACGGCCTCGCTCGGCAGCGCCGCCTCGCACGGCTGCGTGCGGATGTCGATTCCGGACGTGGAGGAGCTGTACTCCCAGGTTGAAGTAGGGACTCCGATCTTTATTGGGTAATGGGGCCGGGTCGGGCGACCTTTCGGCCGCCCGGTCGGGTAACTGTGTGCTTGATGTGCGCAGGACGTGACGGTGAGACGACGAATGAGGCAGGCGTGAACTGGGAAGCGGCGCTTGCCGGATACGACCGCGACCTGCGGACCCGCGGCGCCGCCGAGCGGACCCGGCGCGCCTACGGGGTCGACCTCGCGGCGTTCGTCGGCTGGGCGCAGGCGCTCCACCTCGGGCCCGGCGACCTCCGCCACCGCGACGTGCGTCGTTACGCCGCCTCGCTCTCGCAGGAAGGCAAGGCGTCGACGACGGTTGCCCGCAACCTCGCCGCGATCCGCGGGCTCTACGACTTCCTCGTCCGCACCGAGCAGGTCGGCGGCAACCCGGCCGAGCTCGTCTCCAGCCCGAAGCGCCCGCAGAAGCTGCCGAACATGATGAGCGGCGAGCAGATGCGCTCGCTGCTGGAGGGCATCCCGGCGCGGACACCGCTGGAGCTGCGCGACCGGGCGATGTTCGAGCTCGCCTACTCGTGCGGGCTGCGCTGCGAGGAGATCGTCAACCTCGACATCGACTCCTTCGACTTCGAAGAAGACGAGCTGCGGGTGCTCGGCAAGGGCTCGAAGGAGCGCCTGCTGCCGGTCGGCGAGCCCGCCCGGAAGGCGCTCGAACGTTATCTGCAGCGCGGCAGGCGGCCGCTGGCGGGCGATCCGCGCGAGCGCGCCCTCTTCCTCTCCAAGAGCGGCCGGCGTCTCTCCAACTCGGATGTGACGCGACGCCTGCGGATCTGGGTCGCAAATGTGACCTCGTTGGGCGGCGTCTCCCCGCATTCACTCAGGCATTCCTTCGCAACGCATCTGCTCGAGGGTGGCGCGGATCTGCGTACGATTCAGGAACTATTGGGCCATTCCTCGATCTCCACGACGCAGATCTACACCCGGGTCGACGCCGCTCGCCTGCGCGACACCTACGCCGATACCCACCCGCGCGCATGATCAATTCCGCTTGCGAAAGTAGAATCTGATCGTGGCGATGGAGACCGGGGTCAAGGAAGTCGAGCTGCGCGAGCTCTGGCGCCGCTACAAAGACCAGGGAGACGCGGCCGCCCGCGAGCGCCTCGTCGTCGCCTACTCGCCGATGGTCAAGTTCGTCGCCGGCCGGCTCGGCGCCGGGCTGCCGTCCCACGTCGAGGACGCCGACCTGATCTCCTACGGCCTGGTCGGGCTGATCGGCGCGATCGAGCGCTTCGAGCCGGAGCGGGGGATCAAATTCGAGACCTTCGCGATGACCCGCATCCGCGGCTCGATCATCGACGAACTGCGCTCGCTCGACTGGGTGCCGCGCTCGGTGCGCTCGCGGGCGCGCGAAATCGAAACGGCTCAGGCCAAACTCGAGCACGAACTGCAGCGGGCGCCGACCGAGGCCGAGCTTGCCGACAAGCTCGGCATGACCGAGGCCGAGCTACAGAACGCGCTGCTCGAGATCGCCAACTCCTCGGTCTACGCGCTGGACGAGCTGTGGACGGTGTCGGATTCCTCCGGCGACCAGGTCAGCCTGCTCGACACGATCGCCGACGAAGGCGCCGCCGACCCGCAGGAGGCACTCGCTTCCAACGAGGTCAAGGACCGGCTGACCGAGGCGATCGGCTCGCTGCCCGAGCGCGAGCAGCTCGTCGTCGCCCTCTACTACTACGAGAACCTGACGCTGCGCGAGATCGGCGAGGTTCTCGGCGTGACCGAGTCGCGTGTGTCACAGCTTCACACCAAGGCCGTGATGCGGCTGAAGTCCCACCTGCAGCAGACCTGAGCGCCGGTCCCGACACGGTTCTGAAGCAAGGCTGCATTCAGATGCGCCAGTTCGGGTTGCGCATTTTGCGGAAAGCGCGTGCCCGCTGCTAACTTGGGCCGAGTGAGCCCCCAAGATGCCTGCGAGGTCTGCGGACGGACGTTTCTCGTCGGCGAGAAGGTCCACCCCTACGTCTCCGTCGAGGGTCGTCACGAGGTTTGCGAGCTGTGTGTCGACCGCGTCGCCGCGGCCGGCTGGCTGCCCGCCGACCAGGAGGGGGCGGAGGAGCGGCTGCGCGCCGGGGCGCAGCGCAGGCCGGGTTTCCTGGGACGCCTGTTCTCGCGGCCGGAGGAGGGCGAAGAGCGCTTCATCCGTGACGAAGGGGCCATGGACGAGGGCGAGGAGGAAGCGCCCGCGCCGCGCCGCCGCGAGATCCACGAACTTGAGACAGAGCGCTACGACGTCGAGGCCGACTGGCGCGGCGAGGCGGACGAGGGCGAGGACCGAGACCGGGACGCGAGCACGTCGCCGGTACGTCGCCGCCTGAGCGGTCTCTTCGGCCCGCGCCGTCACGAAGCCGAGCCGGAGGCGCCGCACGGTCGCGCCGCCGATCTTCTGGCGCCCAAGGAGCCCGCGGGCGACCGCGCCGGCCGCCCCGTCCCCGAGGAGCCCGCGGGCGCCCGCGCCGACCTTCCCGCCGACGTGCCCCACGGCCACGCCGCGCACCTGCCCTCGCCCGACGAAGTCCCGGAGCCCGAGACATCGCCCGCGCCCGCCGCGCCCGCGCCGGACGCCGACGCGTCCCCGGCCCCGCTGCCCGACCCGGCCGGCCGCGGCATGCGCCCGCGCCGCCTGCAGCCCGACCCCTCGCCGGCGAGCCGCTTCGAGCGCGCGGTCGCCCGCTTCAACTCCAGCGACGCCGGGCGGACCGCCGCCGGGCTGACCCGCACGCTGGGCGCACCGTCGGTCTCGGTCGGCGACCTGGCCGGGGAGGAGGACATCGTCCGCGTGACCGTCGCCTGGGAGCTGACCTGGTACCAGTGGGGCGTCGACCTCGGCGACGAGCTGCGGCCGGTCTTCGAGCTGGACAAGGGCTTCGAGCTGTCGGAGATCGACGCCGCCGCGCGCCAGTGGAACGCCTCGGCGCACGACGGGCGGATCGTGATGGTCGCGCCCTCCCGCCGCGAGGCGGGGAACGGCCGCCCGGTGCACCGGTGATGGGTAACTGAGCGGGCGCCTGGCGATGGCGAGATTCATGGTGAACGTCGACGGCGGCGCCCGCGGCAACCCGGGCCCGGCCGCGATCGGGGTGGTGCTGCGCGATGCCGACGGGGAGATCGTCGAGGCGGTGGGGGAGACGATCGGCTCGACCACCAACAACGTCGCCGAGTACCGGGCGCTGCTGCGCGGGATCGAGCTGGCGAGGGCTCACGGCGCCACCCACCTGGAGCTGGTCGGGGACTCCGAGCTGGTGGTGCGCCAGGTCGAAGGGCGCTACAAAGTGAAGAACGCCGGCATGAAAGAGCTCCACGCACAGGCGAAGGCGGCGCTCGCGGACCTCGACAACTGGTCGATCCGCCACGTCAAGCGCGCCCAGAATGCCGACGCCGACCGGCTCGTCAACGAGGCCCTCGACAATGCCTGACGAGGAGCCCGGCGGCACCACCGGCGACTCCGGCGGCGCGCCCGCGCCGCGGCCGATAGACCCCGGCGTCGACATCGGCCACGTCCACCTGAAGGTGGCCGACCTCGACCGCTCGCTCGACTTCTACCGCGGCGTGCTCGGCTTCGAGCTGATGCAGCGCTACGGGACGGAAGCGGCCTTCGTCTCGGCGGGTGGCTATCACCACCACATCGGCCTGAACACCTGGCAGTCGCGCGGCGGCCCGCCGCCCGCGCCGGGGACGACCGGCCTCTTCCACGTCGCGATCCGCTATCCGACCCGGGCCGCGCTGGCCGACGCGCTGCGTCGCCTGGTCGAGGCGCGGGTACCGCTGGAAGGAGCCTCCGACCACGGCGTGAGCGAGGCGCTCTACCTCGCCGATCCGGACGGCAACGGGATCGAGCTCTACTGGGACCGCCCGCGCGAGCAGTGGCCGCAGCCACAGGAGGGAGAGAAGGTCCACATGTACACCCGCCCGCTGGACGTCGAGGCGCTGCTTGCCGAGGCGGTGAAGGAATGAGCACCGTCGCGATCGCCGGCGGCCACGGCAAGATCGCGATGCTGCTCGGGCGGCTGCTCGCCGAGCGCGGCGACGCGGTTCGCGGCCTGATCCGCAACCCCGACCAGGAGGGGGACCTGCGGGAGGCCGGGATCGAGCCGGTGCTTTGTGACCTCGAGGGCGACGACGACGTCGCGGCCGCGGTGCGTGGGGCCGACGCGGTCGTCTTCGCGGCCGGCGCCGGGCCGGGCTCGGGCGAGGCGCGCAAGGCGACGATGGACCTCGGCGGCGCGGTGAAGCTGATCGAGGCGGCGAAGGCGGAGGGCGTCTCCCGCTACCTGATGGTCAGCGCGATGGGCGCCGAGGACCCGCCGGTCGGCGGCGACGTCTTCGGTGCCTACCTGCGGGCGAAGGCGCTTGCCGACGACGCCCTCCGCGCCTCCGGCCTCGACTTCACGATCGTCCGCCCCGGCGGCCTCACCGACGACCCCGGCACCGGCCTCGTCCAGATCGCCGAGGACACCGGCCGCGGCCAGGTCCCCCGCGCCGACGTCGCCGCCGTCCTCCTCGCCTGCCTTGACGCCCCCGGCGCGGTCGGCAAGACCTTCGACCTGATCAGCGGCACCACCCCGATCGTCGAGGCCCTTGCGGCGCTCTGATGTTGACGGGTTGAAAACCCACGTGGGACGGGCGGGGGTCCGGGGCGCTGCCGGCCGTTCGAGGATGGTCCTGGGCTCCTCATGGGGGTCCTGGCAGGCTGTGACCCCCATGAGGAGCCCAGGACGTGAGGCGTTCGTGAAAAAGGCGGTACAGGGACGTGAGGAAGTCGGACTTACGTGACGATCGTGTCGGGGAGCTTCCACACCTCGGCCGGATCCGTGACGAAGATGCCGGGAACGTCACACTTTCCGGCTCTCAGAGGCCCTTTTCGGGCCGATTTCTAGGGGTCGATAACGCGCTGCGTGTTTTAGGGCCCCTATAGGGGGGTCAAAACACGCAGCGCGTAGGTCGGTGTTGCACAACACGGGAGGAAGACCGGAGTTCCCG
>CALCIA010000275.1 GCA_937907435.1 uncultured Actinomycetes bacterium | reverse complement strand
CCTCCCTCGGACGGCCGCAAGCGCCCCGGACCCCCGCCCAAGGCGCCACCCGCCTATTCCAGATCGAAGGCGCCCTTCACTTCCAGAGGCTCCGGCAGCAGACCATGCGAACTCGCCCAGGCGGACCATTCCTTCAGCACCGGCTCCGAGAACGGCGCGGGCTTCAGCGCCGGGAGCAGCACCTGCAGCTGCGCCGCCTGGTCGGCGCGTTCGAGGCTCTTGTTCGCGGCGAGGAGGTCGTCGAGTGCCTTCTGTGGCTGAGACTGCGTGAATTCGTAACCGCGCCGCGTGGCTTCGACCATCCCTTCGACCAGCTTCGGTTCGTCTTCCAGCTCCTTGCGCGTCGTCGTCAGCACCAGCTCCGGATAAGGGGGCGCGCCGAATTCGTCGACTTTGAAGACGCGGAGGGGGATGCCCTGGCGTTCGGCCTCGACCGCCTCGGCGTTCCAGAAGCCGGTTGCGGCGTCGACTTTTCCGGCCGCCAGGGAGGCGACCGCGTTGAAGCCGATCGTCACTTCGTCGACGCCCGCCGGGTCGCCGCCGTCGGCGCTGACCTCGGAGTCGACGACCGCGGTGTCGGAGGGGAGGCCGGCGACGCCGACCGAGTGGCCGTCGAGATCTCGGGGTCGCTTCACCGGACCGTGGAGGAGCGCCAGCACCGCCGCGAGCGGGCGCTGGACGATCGGCATGATGCCGACCAGTTCGAGCCCTTTCTCGTCGGCGATGCCGAGGTCGGTGATGTCGAGGATCGCGAAGTCGGTGCGGCCCGCGGCGAGCAGCTTCGGCGCGTCGGTCGATTCGCCTGGCACCTGGACGTGGAGGTCGATTCCCGCGTCCTCGTAGAAGCCTTCGGCCTGCGCCGCGTAGATGCCGGAATGGACCGCGTTGGGCGTGAAATCGAGCACGACGGTCGCGCCTTTCGGCGCGCCCGGTTCCGCACCGCTCCCGCCACAGCCGGCGAGGCCGGCAAGCAGCAGGGCGGCCGCCAGCAGCGCGACAGCCCGATCCATCTGGCAGGAACTCTAAAACCTTGAGCAAATATGGGTAGACTGCCGCCGCTTCTGTTTTGGCGAGGGACAAACTTCTAGGAGGGGAACGAGAGTGGAGCTGGAGCAAAAAGGACTGTCCGCGTACTTCGCGGAGTTGATCGGCACTTTCCTGCTGGTCTTCTTCATCACCAGCGTGGTCACTCTCTTCGTCTCGACCGGCGCGCAGGCGTCGTTCGGCTCGGACTTTGCCGTGGTCGGCTTCGTCCAGGGACTGACCCTCTTCGGCGTGATCTGCATGTTCGGCGCGGTCAGCGGCGGCCACTTCAACCCGGCGGTGACGCTCGCCGCGGCGACGATCCGCAAGATCAGCGTGATCGACGCGGTGATCTACGTCCTCGCCCAGCTGATCGGCGCGGTCGGTGGCGCGTACCTGACCAAGGCGCTGCTGCTCGACGAGGGCCGCTCCGTGCACTATGGCGCCGGCTCCGTGAGCAGCCTGCTCGCCAACAACACCGCGGGTGCCGCGGTCGAGGCGATCGGCGTCTTCACCCTCGTCCTCGTCATCCTCGCCGTCGTCTTCTCCGAGAAGAGCACCAAGGACTGGGGCCCGCTCGCGATCGGCACCACCTTCGTCTTCATGGTCATGGTCGGCGGCCCGCTGACCGGGGCCTGCTTCAACCCCGCCCGCTGGTTCGGCGCGGCGCTCGCCGGTGAAGAATGGGGCGGCGTCTGGCCCTACCTCGTCGGCCCGGTGGTCGGCTCGCTGCTCGCGGTCGGCGTCTGGCGCTTCGTGATCGAGGCCGGCGGCCCGGCCCCGACCGAGCCGCCCCAGCGGGTCGCCCCGGCGGCGGCGCGCGGCGGCAAAGGCGCCGGCCCGACCGACCCGAAAACCGACCCCAAAAAAGCATAAGGAGCGGGGCGCCCCGGACGGCCGGGGCGCTCATCCCCCAAGTGGGTGAATGCCGGGTCCGTTGTCTGACCCGGCACCGGGGCGCGTTCCGGCCGAGCCGGCGCGCCCTGTAGTTTTGCCGGGTGCAACGGGTCACCTTCTCCCGCAACTTCACCCTCTCGCTCTCGCGCACCTGCCGCTGCTACTGCAAGTACTGCGCCTTCGCCACCCACCAGGCCCACATCCACGCCCCCGCCGAGGTCGAGCGGATCCTCGACGAGGCGGCGAGGCGCAACACCAAGGAGCTCCTGGTCCTCACCGGCGAGCGGCCCGAGGTCAACCCGGTGGTCGCCGAGCGCCTCGAGGCCTGGGGCCACGAGGACTTCACGGGCTACGTCGTCTGGGCCTGCGAGCGGGCCCTGGAGCGCGGCATGCTCCCCCACACCAACCTCGGGGTGCTGAGCAAGGAGGACCTCGCGCGGCTGCGCGAGGTGACCGCCTCCCAGGGCCTGATGCTGGAGTCGGTCGACGAGAGCCTGATGGAGACGGTGCACGCGGGCAGCCCCACCAAGCACCCCGAGGAACGGCTGGCGACGATCCGCGCCGCGGGGGAGCTGAAGATCCCCTTCACCACCGGCATCCTCGTCGGCATCGGCGAGAGCGTCGACTCACGCGTCGAATCCCTGGAGGCGATCGCGGCGCTGCACGAGGAGTACGGCCACGTCCAGGAGGTGATCCTGCAGAACTTCGTCCCCCACCCCCGCTACTACGGCGCCGAGGTGGCCGACATCGCCGAGGAGGCCTCGCGTAGGCGCTGGGCGGGGGCGGAGGACGAGGGGGACCCTTCCCTCACGAACGGCGGGGAGGTTCGTCCAGGGTCCCCCTCGCCCTCCTCACCGGCCTGGGCGACCGACGTGTCGATCGAGGAGATCAAGCGCCTGATCGTCGAGTGCAGGAGGCTGATGCCGGGCGTCGGCGTCCAGGTCCCGCCGAACCTGTCGGACTGGTGGCCGGAGCTGGTCGAGGCGGGGGCCACCGACCTCGGCGGGTTGAGCGCCAACGGCGACCACATCTCCCCCGAGGAGCCCTTCCCGAGCCCCCACCAGGTCCGCAAGGAGCTCGCCCCCCGCGGCTACGCCCTCACCGAGCGCCTCTGCGTCTACC
>CALCIA010000274.1 GCA_937907435.1 uncultured Actinomycetes bacterium | reverse complement strand
TGGAAACCCGCGCCATACGCGGATTTCCAACCGGGGAGATTCCTGACCGTTCGAGCCCCCGGCCTCGGCGCCCATCGGTGACGGCGCCGGCGCACTTCGGACGCACTCCCGTGACGCTCCCGCGCTCGACCCTCCACGCCTTCCGCACACCCGCCCCTCTCGCCACGGCCACAGCCTGCCCGGGCCGTGGCGAGAGGGGCGCGTCCTACCCGGGCGACAGCTTGCGGGGCCTCATCCTTCAGCGGGCGACAGCCTGCGGGGCCTGAACCCTCCCGGGCGCCGGCCTGTGGGGCCTGGACCCTCCCGGGGGCGACAGCTTGCGGGGCCCGAACCCTTCCCCGCGCGCCAGCCAGCGGCCCCCCATCCCTCCCCCAGCCCAGCCTCCGTCCCGCACCGCCAGCTACAGCCCCCCCCCCCCGCGCGGCGCCGCCGGGCTTCCGCCAGCTCACCGCTCGATCACGGCGGCCAGGTACTCGGCGCGGCCGCGGAACTCCTCCCCCGCGCCGGCGTCGTGGGCGCGGGCGACCTCGATCAGATCCGCCCGCAACGACGGCCAGGCGCCGGTCGGACCGAGCGCGGCCTTGGCCCGCAGGAGCGGCCCGTAGGCGTCGGCCATGTAGTCGACCCAGGCGGTCGCCGAGGTGGCCGGCATCTCGACCTGCTCCCTCGCCGCCGCGATGTCCCCGGAGCGCTCGGCGAACAGCTCCGCGAGGCGCTCCTCGCGGCCCCAGTCGAGCGGCGAGGACGCTCCCGGCCGCGCGGCGCCGGTCGACCGGCCGACCGCGGCCAGCACCTGGCCGATCATGCCCTCCGGGGTCCAGGCGATCAGCCCGATCCGGCCGCCGCGGCGGCAGACCCGATGCAGCTCGCTCGCCGTCGCCTCCTGGTCGCCGCAGAACTGGACGCCGACGCAGGAGAGGACGCGGTCGAAGCCGGCGCCCTCGAGCGGCAGCGCGGTGGCGTCGCCCTGCACCCAGGTGACCGGGAGGTCGTCGGCGGCCGCGCGCGCGGCGCCGGCCCGCAGGAGCGCCGGCGTGATGTCGAGCGCCGTCACCGCGGCGCCCGTGGCCGCCGCCGGCAGCGCCGCGTTGCCGGTCCCGCACGCCACGTCGAGGACCGCCTGGCCGGCGCCGACGCCGGCCAGCTCGACCAGTCGGGCGCCGAGCCGGGGGATCATCCGGTCGCAGACGTCGGCGTAGTCGCCGCTCGACCACACCTCGGCTGGGCCGGGCGGGGATTGGGACGTGCTCATGCCCGCAGGGTCGCGCCGGCCCCGTCCCCGCTCAAGTAGCAATTTGCGACCGGGCTGCCGGGGCGGGATACGCTGGCCAGGTGGATGGGTACGGGCAGTTCTGTCCGGTCTCGCTGGCGGCCGAGATCTTCGCCCGGCGCTGGACGCCGCTGATCGTCCGCGAGCTGCTGGAGGGCAGCACCAGGTTCGGCGAGCTGCGCGAGGGGATCCCGAGCATCACCCCGAGCGTCCTCTCGCGCCGCCTCGAAGAGCTGGCCGTCGCCGGCATCCTCGAACGCCGCGAGGACGCCGACGAGGGCACCCGTTATGTCCTCACCGAATCCGGCGAGGCGCTGCGCCCGGTCGTGGAGCAGCTGGGCCTCTGGGGTCGGCGCTGGCTGCCGAGCGAATATCGCGACCAGGACCTCGACCCGCGCCTCCTGGTCTGGGACATCCACCGCAACATCCGCCTCGAGGCGGTCCCGCGGCGCCTCCTGATCGAGCTCCGCTTCCGCGACGCCTCCCCCGGCCGCCGCGCCTACTGGCTCCTCCTCGCGCCGGGCGGCGCCGACGTCTGCCTCACCCACCCCGGCGGCGAGGTCGACCTCAACGTCACCAGCGACGTCCGTACCCTCACCCAGGTCTGGATGGGCGACGTCGATTGGGCGCAGGCGCTGCGCCGCGGAACCCTCGAGCTGACCGGCCCGGCCGACCTGCGCCGGGCCCTCCCCACCTGGCTGAAGCTCAGCCCCTTCGCGACCGCGCCGACCGGACCCCGCGCCACCGACTCCGATTCAGTACCGAACCAGGTCTAGGCTTCACCACGATGAGCCTCTTCAGCAACGTCCTCCGCGTCCACGAAAAGCTCTACACGACCACCGACGGGCGCATCGGCCATCGCCTGCTCGGCGTGCCGACCCTCCTGCTGCGAACGACCGGCCGCCGCTCCGGAACGACCCGGACCAACAGCCTCGTCTACGCCCGCGACGGCGCCGACTACCTCGTCGTCGCCTCCAAAGGCGGCTCCGACCAACCCCCGGCCTGGCTCCTCAACCTCGAGGCCGACCCGCAAGTCGAGATCCAGATCGGCCGCGACCGCCACAAGGCGACCGCCAAGGCCGTCGACCCCTCAGACCCCGACCACGCCCGCCTCTGGAAGCTCGTCAACGACAACAACGGCGACCGCTTCGAGGCCTACCAGCGCGAAACCACCCGCCCGATCCCGGTCGTCGTCATCACGCCGGGCTGAGCGCCGCTCGGCCGGAAACCGCGATCCTTGCCGATGACATACAACGTGTGTACATTGACTCCATGGCTCGCACCACCCAGGAGACCTCGAGAGTCAAAAGCCGGCGCCTCAGCCTCCGCGTCGAGGAGGGGGACCGGGAGCTCTTCGATCGCGCCGCCGACGCCAACCGCGAGACGCTGACGCAGTTCCTGGTCGCGGGCGGGCGTGAGCGCGCCGAGCGCCTGCTTGCCGATCGGACGCGGTTCCAGCTCGCCCCGGATGCCTGGGATGAGCTGGTCGCGATCATGGATCGGGCCGCGAAGCCGAACCCGCAGCTGGCGAGGCTCTTCTCGCGCCGCCCCGCCGAATAGGCCGCGTGGCGAGGCTGCGCGGCCCGAGGCCGCTGGACCGTCGGGACGCGCGCGACGGCTTCCGTTGTGGCGTCGCCTCGCTGGACACCTGGCTGGTCGAGCACGCGCCGGGCGCCGACGCCGCCGGCTCGGCCCGTACCTACGTCGTCGTCGACGAGAAGCAGGACCGTGTCGTCGGCTACTACGCACTGACCGTCGCCTCGCTCGAGCGCGACGAGGCGACCGGACGAGCATCGAAAGGCATGCCTCACCATCCGATCCCGGCAATGCTCCTGGCCCGGTTGGCGGTCGACGAGTCGGTCCAGGGGGATGGGGTCGGGGCGACCCTTCTGGCCGACGCGATGGAGAGGACTCTCCTGGTCGCCCAGGAGACCGGGATCCGCCTGCTCCTGGTCCACGCCGTCAACGCCGAAGCGAGGAGCTTCTACCTGCACTTCGGCTTCGAAGCCTCTCCGTCGGACCCGATGAATCTGCAGTTCCTGATCAAGGACATCCGAGCGACGATCGAAGCAGCCGATGACGATCCTGCCGGCGAAGAGGGGGCCTAGGCCCCCTGGTATTCGCGGGCCAGGGCGATTTGATGGGGGAAAATCGTCTCCTCCGAAAGGTTGCCCCTGTCATGACTTCCGGCATCCGACGCTCGCGCGTCCCTGCCCTCTTGCTCGCCGCGCTCGCGGCGCTCCTCGTCTTTGCCGCCGCGGCATCCGCGGAGACGCGCACGGGGGAATCCTCGACGGTCATCCGCGAAGGCTTCCCGGCCGGGGAATTCACCCTCGTCAAAGCCGCCGCGTCCTACGAATCGTCCAGCGGCAGCGCCGTCTTCAACATCACCACGGCCACCGGGCCGCAACCGGAAAGCGAAGGCACGATCCTCGCCGGCCTGACGACGTCGTCGAGCTGCACCACGCCCCGGACCGCGCAAGCGGTGATCGAACAGCTGGTCTTCAGCCCGCCGCCGCTCTTCGTGATCCAGGACAACGTCTCACAACCCGCCCCCGTCGCCATCGTGGGCAGTCTCTCGGCACCGACGATGCTGCCGGCGACGAGGACCGTGAACGGGACGACGACGGTCCTCTCGGTGACCTCGGGCAACATCGCGAACGCGGGCTTCAACTGCGCGATCGTCGCCGCGTCCGGCAACGAAGAAGTCGAAGAAGAAGAACTGCCGGGCGAAGAAGCAGGGGCCACCTTCATGAGCTTCCCGATCTCCGCTCCTCCCGCCCCGCCCGCAGCCGTGGTCACCGCACCGCCCGCGCCGGTCGTCGCACCGCCCGCGCCGCCGGTCCTCTCGATCGGCAAGCTGAAGCCGGTCTCGCTGAAGACCGGGAAGTGGCGGTCGGTAAGGGTGAAGGTGACCAACACCGGCGCGACCGGCACCGGGCCCGGCTCGCTGCGGGTGAGGACCACGAAGGGAGTCATGGTCAAGCCCGAACGGCAGCAACTGCCGGTGTTGGCGCCGGGCGCTTCGTGGACGATCACGGTACGGGTGCAGTTGACCGCCAAGGCGAAGCCGAAGTCGAACCTGAAGTTGACCGCGGCCGCCTCGGGTGTGACCGGTACCCGCACGCTGGTGCTCAAGTCCAAGGGTTGAGCTGACGTCACTCCGTCCCCGCGGCCCCCGCGCCGCGACCCTCGTCTGCTGCGCGACCGCGGGGGCGGAAACTTCTGCCGGGAGGCGCCGGCGTCACCGCCGGCGGACCTCGCGTTCGAGGGCCTCCAGCTCCAGGCGCAGGGAGGGGACGAAGACCGAGCCGGTGCGCATCGCTTCGACCATCTCCACCGACTCGCGGTAGTGGGCGACCATGCTGCCGACGTCGGTCCCGAGCCGTTCGTCGAGCGCGTCGCCGTAGATCTCGAGGCCGCGACGGAGGCCGCGGATGTCGGAGAGCTTGTCGGCGGCGTAGACGGTCACGGCCAGGCCGCCGGCGTTTTCGACCTGACGGCGCAGGCCCGCCTTGCGCCAGTCGAAGGAGGCGATCCTGGAGTCCTCGCTGAGCGTCAGGACCAAGGAGCAGATGCCCGTCCCCATCCCCGCCCGGAGCTCCTCCGCCACGAGCGTCCCGCGCTCGACCGAGTCGTGGAGGAGGCCCACCGCGACGAGCTCGTCGTCGAACCCGGCATGGTGGAGCAGCGCGCCCACCTCGACCACGTGCTCCATGAAGTAGCACCCGTCCGAGGGGCGCCGCTGCTCTCCGTGCGCCGCCACCGCGAGGGCGAACGCCTCGATCAGGAGAGAAGACCGATCGACCCAGGCGGGCGGAACGTGCCGCACCGGGGCGGCCGCGCCAGTCGAGCCGATGGACCCGGGACCAACCACCAGCGGAGTATCCACCCGATGCCAGGGTTTGTCACATCTTTTTAACTCGTCGCGAGGCGGCCGCCGGGGATCGCCGGCCGGCCTGGACTTCGCGCCGTCCCGGTGAGAGCATCGAGATCCGGTGGGCGCGTGGCAGGCGCCCGCGCCTACCGTCCGATCATGTCCGCGACGGCGACCACCTCACCGCCAGTGAACCTCGATTCCGCCGCCGCGGAACGAGCGGCCGCGGGCAGCACGGCGCGCAAGAAGACGCCGCGCTCGAGCCACGCGGAGTGGGAGCCCGCGAAGAGCCGGAAGGACCCGGTCAAGGTGCTCGAAGGCCAGGCCGAGAACCGGGTCCCCGAGCTGGTGCCGATCCGCTACGGGCGGATGCTGGTCTCGCCCTTCACCTTCTTCCGCGGCGCCGCGGCGATCATGGCGATGGACCTCGCGGAGACTCCCGACTCGGGGTTCCGGGTGCAGGCCTGCGGCGACGCCCACCTCTCCAACTTCGGCGTCTTCGCCGCGCCGGATCGCCGCCTCGTCCTCGACGTCAACGACTTCGACGAGACGCTGCCCGCGCCCTGGGAGTGGGACGTGAAGCGCCTCGCCGCCAGCTTCGAGATCGCCGGGCGCGACCGCGACTTCACCCCGAAGCAGACCCGCCGCGCCGTCCTCACCTCGGTGCGCTCCTACCGCGAAGCGATGCTCGGCTTCGCCTCGATGCCGAACCTCGAGGTCTGGTACTCGCGGCTCGACGTCGACGCCCTGCTCACCGATCTGGCGACCGTCGCCGACCGCAAGCAGATGAAGTCGGTGGAAAGGAACGTCGCCAAGGCGCACAAGAAGAACAGCCTCAAGGCCTTCGACCGCCTCGTCCACATGGTCGACGGGGAGCCGCGCATCATCAGCGATCCGCCGCTCCTCGTCCCCGCCCGTGACCTGGTCCCCGACGATCGCCGCCACGAGCTGGAAGACCGGATCCAGGAGATGCTGGCCCGCTACCGGGAGAGCCTCAGGGGTGACCACCGCGAACTGTTCGACAGCTACCGGTTCGTCGACATGGCCCGCAAGGTGGTCGGGGTCGGCAGCGTCGGGACGCGCTGCTGGGTCCTCCTGATGATGGGTCGCGACGGCCAGGACCCCCTGTTCATGCAGGCGAAGGAGGCCGAGGCATCGGTGCTCGAGCGCTACGTCGGCGCGAGCGGGTTCGGCAACCACGGCGAGCGGGTGGTCGAGGGCCAGTGGCTGATGCAGGCGGCCAGCGACATCCTCCTCGGCTGGCTGCCCGCGTTCGGGATGGACGACAAGGACCGGGACTTCTACGTGCGCCAGCTCTGGGACGGAAAGCGCTCGGTCGACCTCGAAAACCTGGCGCCGAAGGGCCTGGCGATCTACGGGCAGGTGTGCGGCTGGGCGCTCGCCCGGGCCCACGCCCGCTCCGGCGACCGCATCGCGATCGCCGCCTACCTCGGCAAGGGCGAGAGCTTCGACCAGGCGATCGCCGACTTCTCGGAGCGCTACGCCGACCAGAACGAGCTCGACTACGCGGCCCTCTCCGACGCGGCCAGGTCGGGACGGATCGAAGTCGAGCGCGACCTCGCCTGACGGATCGCGGCGCGGCCGAGTGGGCCCGCGCCGCCTGCACCCCGCCGCCGGTGCGGCTCAGTCCTTGAGCTTCACCGCAAGCGAGCTCGTGCCGGTGACACCCGAGGCGGCCGCGGTGAGCGACAGCTTCGACGTCTTCTTCGCCTTCTTCGTCAGCTCGACCCGGATCGAGACCGTCCAGGATCCTCCGGGGGCCAGTATCGGCAGCTTCTGCCGTTCGGGCTTGACCAGGACGCCCTTCGGTGCCTTCACCCGCAGCGAGCCGGCACCGGTGGCGGTCGCCCCCGTGTTCGTGACCTTCACTTTGACCGTGTGCCACTTGTCGACCTTGAGCTTCAGCGGCTTCGGCTTGGCGATCGAAAAGACGGGGGGTGCGGGCGGCGCGGGCGGCGGAGCAGGTGCGGGCGCGGGCGCGACGACGGGCGGGGCGGGCGGGAGCGCGACGATCGGGAAGACCAGGACGCTTGCGCCCGCCGGTTCGGTCGCCTCGACGATGGCACAGTTGAAGCCTTTTTCGACCGCCAGGCTCGTGGTGAGCTCAAGGGTCGTCGTCGTGCCGGAGAGGGCCTTCGTCGCCGGCAGCGGGGTAGGTTCGACCGCGGCGCTGAAGATGACCGCCCCCCAGGCGGTCGGTTCACTGTATTGATCGACGATCTCGGCGAACGGCAGCGCGACCACCGGGCTGGATTCGATGGCCGTGAAACCCTGGATGCTGCATTCCCCCGGCATCGAGATGAGCGCGGCAAAAATCGTGCTTTCGGATTTTTCCCCGGATTCGTTTTTTGTCTGCGGCGGCGCGGCCGTGGTGATGTCGAAGCGGACGGCCCCGCTGGTCGTCTCGTAGGACGCCGAGCCTTTGACGATCGTGGTTTCCGGGCTGGGGGCGCCTTTGTTGAAGGGCGAGGAGGATTCGCCGATCTTGGTTTCGGCGGCCGCGGTCGCGGCGAGGACAAGGGCGGCGAGGAACGCGGCGAGGACGAGAGCGACGACGCGATGGCGTCGGAGTCCGGTGGGCATGTTCAGATCGTCCTTTCGGCTCGGGTGCGTGAGGTGTTCGGCCGTGCTTTGCGGCCGGAACGTGGCCAAGCCGGGGACGGGTACTTTAGAGGAGAAATCTGAACCAAGAAAGCGGTCGGGGGGCGCGGGCGCACCCCCCGACCGCCAGGGGTCAGCCTTTGCTCAGTTCCTCGATGAACTGATCGCCCGGGGACCCGATGCCGGTCATCGAGTCGAACCCGGGGGCCGCGGACAGTGACTCCGTCGCTTCTTCGAGTTCCACTTCGCATTCGCCGGTTTCTTCGTTCACCCGCGGGCAGAAGTACTCGGTCGCTCCTTCCATGCCGAGGATCCTCGCCGAGGTGAGGATGCCCGCTTCGGCGTTTTCTTCGTTCAGGTAGTCGTTGCGGGCGACCGCCTGCTTGCCGGCCGGCAGGACGTCGTAGAAGGCCTGCGAGCTCTGCCCTCCGGAGTCCAGGTGGTACAGCAGCGGGTTCACGAAACCGAGCGAGCCACCGGCCGCCTGGTCGGCGTCCGCCATCAGCCCGGCGAACAGCGGGGACGACAGGCTCGTGCCGCCGATGCGGTACTCGTCGTAGTAGGTGCCGTCGGCGAATTCCTGCGTCTCGCCGACCAGCATGCCGGTCGAGGGGTCGCCCTCCATCGAGATGTCCGGGACGACACGGTTCAGCTCGCCGGTCCCGAGCCGTCCGGCGATCGCCGGGGGCACCACCGGTTCCTGGTACCAGGGCTCGGCGTACTGGTCCGAGGTCCCGCCACCGCCGCCGTAGTCGTATTCGCCCGGCGCGGGCGGCTCCCACTGGCCGACTTCGGCGGGTTCGCAGAAGCCGAGGCTCACCAGTTCTTCGCTGCAGAGCACGCTGATGCCGGTCGACCAGCCGACCTCGTCGAGGCGGTTGTCCTGCGCGCCGATCTCGACGCTGGTGCCGCCGACCGCGGTCGCGTAGGGGCTGGTCCCCGGGAACGACGGCTGTTGGGAGCCGGAGACGATGAAGTTGTCGCCTTCGTCGCCGGAGGAGAACTGCACGCCCACCCCGGTGCCGGCCGCCATCAGCAGCACGTGGTTGAACGCTTCCCGCGATTCTTCGGTTTCGGCTTCTTCTTCTTCGGGACCGTTGGACCAGGAGTCGGTGACGATGTTCGCCAGGTGGCCGTCCACCACTTCCTGGACCGCGTTGTAGAGGGACACGGTGCAGTTCCTGCCGCCCACGTAGAGCACCTTCGCCCCGGGCGCCATCGCGTGCACGGCCTCGACGTCGAGCGTCTGCTCACCCGACCAGCCGGGCGCTTCACACTCTTCGGTCATGGTGAACGGGCGCTGGATCATCTCCTTGAACTGGCCCGGCTGCCACTGCTGCGAGCCCTGGTTCCGCTTCGCGTATTCGACCGCATCGCTGTAGAGCGTCGGTGACACGTAAGCGTCGACGATCGCGACGGTCACACCCGAACCGTTGTCGCCGCCCGCGATTGCTCCGGTCACGTTGTAGGCGCCCTGGAGCTGCGCGGGCTTATAGCCGCACGGCGTGTACGGCAGGGGGTTCGGGAAACCGCCCCCGAACGGCGGCAGGGTGCCGGCGAGTTCCTGCCCGTAATAGGTGGAGCAGGGAGTCCCGGGGCGGAAGCCCGCGGGCTGTGCGATTTCTTCTTCTTCAGCTTTGGGCGGCGGCCAGTGACCGTGGCCATGCCATCCCCACGGGCCGTGGCCGTGGCCGCCGGGGCCGCCGGCGCCGGTGAGGTTCGCCGGCTTCGCGCGGACCTCGTTCACGCCACGCACGCCCGCGATGAGCGGTGCCACGTTCGTCGGGGCGCTCAGCGCGGACGACGCGAGGCGCACCGTTTCTTCGCCGACTTCGTACCGCGCCAGCCTCGTCTCGAAATACGCATCGATCTGTTCGGCGGTCCCTTCCGCCACGATCGTCATCCGGTCGGGAGCCACCTTCCTGATCTTGAAGCCGGCCTTGCGCAGCGACTTCTCGATCTCCTTGTCCGCCTTGGCGGTCGGCGAGTAGCCCGCCACCCATTCCGTCGGAGTCAAGAACCCGCGGTAGTTGCCGCTCGTCGGATCGGTCACTTCCCTGGCGAACGCTTCCGCCCCGGGAAGGTCCTTCAGTTCGACGCCGACGTCGAATTCGATCAGTTCCGCCGCCGGCGTCGGGCCTGCCTCGTTCGCGGGCACGGCCGCCGGGGCCCTGCCCTGAATTCTCGTCGAGGTCGCCGCGCCGGCATTGGCCGTTGGGATCAGCAGGAACGCCACACCGGCAACAAGGGCAGCGAACCAGCCGTGGGACCACAGGTTCTTCATGGATTACACCGCCGTCTTCGTGATTTAGGAGCACTCCCGAGGCGCCGCGTCCCAGACCACGCCCGACCCATCGAGATCTTCTGGTCGTACCCAAACCTCCCAGAAAGCGAACCAGAGCGCCAGAGCTATCCGGCCGATCCTCGGGGAGGCCGGAGGGTTGCGCGGGCGGGCGCGTTGGGGGTTCGGGAGGGTTCAGGCCCCGCAAGCTGGCGCCCGGGAGGGATGGGGCCCCGCAAGCTGGCGCCCGGGAGGGACGGGGCCCCGCAAGCTGGCGCCCGGGGTAGGGACGCGCCCCTCTCGCCACGGCCCGGGCAGGCTGTGG
>CALCIA010000273.1 GCA_937907435.1 uncultured Actinomycetes bacterium | reverse complement strand
CGTGGCGAGAGGGGCGGGTCTCTGACCGGGCGACAGCTTGCGGGTCCCCATCCCTCCCGGGGGCGCCACCTTGCGCGCACCCGGCCCTCCCCGGGACGCCCCGGGCACGGGCGGGGCCCCGCGAGCCCCGCGCCGTGCCCAGCGCCGATTACTCGCGACCTACCCGTCTAGCCGTGCCCGCCGCCCGGGTGGTAGTCGGGACCATGACCCTGCCCATGCCCGTCGCCGCTGCCCGGGTTCCAGGGCAGGAGGTAGGCGCGGTAGCTGTTGACGCCCGCCGGGAACTGGGCGTTGTAGAGCAGCGTGCCGTCGGGGGCGAACTCGGAGAAGTAGGGCAGTGATCCCCAGCCGACCACGGTGTTCCCGTCGGCGGTTCGTTGGGCGTTGCCCTGGGAGGGGGCGGTCAGGCCCTCAGGCTGGTCGAAGGAGCCGATCAGCGTCGCAGTGTGCGTGCGCGGGTCGACCTTCACCGTCACGGCTCGGCTGTGGCCATACTCGGCGGTCGCGTCTTGGCCGGTGTTGGCAATCCCCGCCGACTCGTTGTCGAAGAAGGTGTAGATGCCGTTGCCCTGGGCCTCGAAATCGTGCTGCCAGGCGGTGATCAGGCCCGCTTTGTTGAGGACCTGGCCGGGTGCGGCCTCGAGGTTGAAATTGTTGCTGCTCGCCTTGCCGCCGAGTTGCCAGAGGATCTTGCCGCTGTGGCGGTCCACCTTGTAGGCGGTCCAGGTGTTGCGGGCGTCGATCAGCAGGTTGCCGTCGGTGTCCAGCTTCACCGCGTTGATGTGGAACCAGTCCCACGGCGTGCTCGCCGAGGCGGGCAGCGGCTGCTCGCTCTGGCTGTAGGGGACGTGGTCGGCGCTGTTCCACTGGAACAGGACCTTGCCGGTCTTGATGTCGATCTCCTGGACGTAGCCGTCGATCACGGTCTGGTCCGCCGGCCCGCCGATCGAGGTGAGGTCGGCCGTCGCCGTCTTGTAGGCGAGGATCAGCGCCGTGTTCTGCGGCGTGATCAGGAACTCGTGGCCGTCGGCGCTCAGGCCGTTGCCCGCCTTGACGGCCGCGATCTGCTGGTAGTGGTCGTCGTAGATGTAGTCGGTGCCCTGGGCGAGGCCGCCGAGGCCGGTGCCCTGCCACCAGGTGAGGACCGGCTGCCCCCTGTAGGTCTGGGTGCGGAAGTCGGATGCCTCCTGACCCTGCGGTATGGCCTTGAACCAGACGACGTTGCCGTCCTGGTCGAGGATCTCGGGACCGTTGGCGTAGGTCGACTGGTCGCTGAAGGGCGAGACGAAGAAGTCGCCCTTGCCGACGTTGCCGTGGGTGAGGACGGTGACCGGCGGGGGCGAGGTCGGGGTGTCGGCGGAAGCGGCCGAGCCGCCGACCGCAAGTGCCGCGACGGCGGTCGCCGCGAGGGAGGCGGCAACGAGTCGCCCGCGGCGGCCGAGCTTCGTCCGCGTGTTCGATATCTGCATGGCTCCAATTCCTTTCCTGGTGGGCCTTTGTCTGGTCCGGTTCGGGCCGTGCCGGGGCGGCCGGGAAGGAAGCTACCCATATCTCTAGTTTTTTGAGTAAGTTCATCAAGAAATACCCGATCGGGCCCTCGGCAGGCGGTCGCCGCGGAGCCCCAGCGGGTGGTCGCCGCGGGGCCTCGGCGAGCAGTTGCCGCAGGGCCTCGGTCCTCGGCAGGCGGTCGCCGCGAGGCGGCGCCGGTCGCCCTTGTTAGCCTCCCGAGGCATGAAGCGGGGGCTTTTGAGCGTTTGGCGGACGCTGACCTGGCCTTGGCGGCGGTTTCCGAAGACCGTCGGCGGGGCGACCGGTCTGTTCGCCGTCGTCTGCCTGGTGGTGGTCGGGTCGAACGCCTACATCCTGTTGACCACCAGCGGTGAGGCGACCGCCGACGTCGCCGAAGTGCCGCCCGCGGAAGTGGCGATCGTCCCCGGCGCTTTGGTCAAGCCGGACGGGCGGATGAGCGGGATGCTCGCCGACCGGGTCAAGGAGGCTTCACTGCTCTGGCACGCGGGGAAGGTGCGGAAGATCCTCGTCTCCGGCGACCACCACACCTGGGCCTACGACGAGCCCGACACGATGCGCAAGGCGCTCGTCCGCGACGGGGTGAAGCCGGAAGACATCTTCGAGGACCACACGGGCTTCGACACCTGGGCGACGATGGTCCGGGCGCGCTCGATCTTCGACGTCCACGACGCCGTGGTCGTCACCCAGGGCTTCCACATGCCGCGCGCCCTCTACCTCGCCGAAGAAGCCGGGATCCACGTCACCGGCCTGCTCGCCGACCAACACGACTGGGGGTACCAGGGCCAGCGCAGCGCGATCCGCGAGGTCTTCGCCCGGGTCAAGGCGATCTGGGACACGACCGTCGACAGCCCGGCGATGGCCGGCCCCTCGATCCCGATCCAGACCGCCGACGGCCGCGAAAGCTGGGGCCCGGCCCCGCCGCCCGGCACGCCCCCGGCCGGCTCCCCGGACTAGCGGACCGAGTTCGCACTTAGCCGCGGTATGCGCGGCTAAGTGCGAACTCACCGCTTGGGACCTCGCCGACCGGGCCGCTCGCCTGGCGGCGATGTAGGCTCGGGCGCTGGGTGGAACGGCAAGGGTCGAACAATTTTCGGGCGATCGGGGTCTGCGCGGCGATCGCGGTGGGGACGTCGTTGGCGATGATCGCGCCGGGGGCGCTCGCGGGGCCGGAGAACGACAGCTTCTCGGCCCGCGCGAACCTCGGCGACACCCTGCCGGCCGACGTGGCCGAGTCCAACGACGACGCGACGCAGCAGTCCGGCGAGTGGTTCGGCAAGGACGCGACCGGCCACTCGATCTGGTGGGAATGGACCTCGCCGGCGACCGAGATGGTCACGGTCAGCTCCTGCGAAAGCAGCTTCCCGACCCTGCTCGGCGTGTACGAGGGAACCGAGCTCGGACACCTGCATCGGATCGGCGTCGCGCCGACGCGGCTCGGGCCCGGATGCCGCTCCCCCTACGCCGAATACGACTTCTACGCCGAGGCGGGCACGACCTACGCGATCGGGGTCGACGGCAACGGCTTCTACGAGCCCGGCCGTCGCGGCGGTCCGCTGGTCGAGCCGCCGAGCGGCGAAGGCCGGGTCATCCTGCGCGTCGAACCCTCGGCGCTGCCGGGATAAGCGCTAGCTTCCCGCCTTCGCAGAACGCGCTGCCGACGCGCGTATATTCGGGATAAGAAGTGTCAAACACCAGCATGCCTTCCTCCTCATAGATGGCCCGGCGAGTCCCACGAGACGAGTCGCTGAGCCGCGTCCACGGCGTCGGGGCGCTGTTCTCCGCCGCCTACGGCAACGTCGGCTCGTCGATCTACTACGCGCTCGGCGTCACCGCGGCGTTCGCCCTCGGGCTGACGCCGATCGCCTTCGTCATCTCCGGGCTGATCTTCGCCGCAACTGCCGCCACCTACGCCGAGGCGACGGTGATGTTCCCCGAAGCCGGCGGCTCCTCGAGCTTCGCCCGCCACGCCTTCAACGAGTTCGTCAGCTTCGTCGCGGCCTGGGGGCAGATGCTCAACTACACGATCACGGTCGCGATCTCCTCGTTCTTCGTGCCCCACTATCTGGCCGTCTTCTGGCCCGCGCTGGGACACAGTCCCGGCGACGTGATCGGCGGCGCCGTGCTGGTCGTCGGCCTCGCACTGCTGAACATCCGCGGCACCGAAGAGTCCTCGAAACTGAACCTGATCCTCGCCGTCGCCGACATCGCGACCCAGATCGTGCTGGTCGGGATCGGCGTGGTCCTCGTCCTCAGCCCGCAGATCCTGATCGACAACATCCACCTCGGCGTCGCCCCGACCTGGAGCAAGTTCGCCCTCGGGATCGCGGTCGGGATGATCGCCTACACCGGCATCGAGACGATCTCCAACATGTCCGAGGAGGCGAAGGACGCCGCCCGGACGATCCCCCGCGCGGTCGGCCTCGTCGTCGTCGCGGTGCTCGGCCTCTACCTGTTGATCCCGATCGTCGCGCTCTCGGCGATGCCGGTCGTCCACACCGCCGCCGGCTACCACACCGAACTCGGCTCGAAATTCGCCGACGACCCGATCCTCGGCATCGTCGAGAACCTCGGCCTCTCCAACGGACCGACCGAAGTGCTGCGCTACTACGTCGGCGTGCTGGCCGCGGTGATCCTGCTGATCGCCACCAACGCCGGGCTGATCGGCGTCTCCCGGCTCACCTACTCGATGGGCCAGCACCGGCAGCTGCCCGAGGGGCTGCGCCAGGTCCACCCCAAGTACCGCACGCCCTACATCGCGATCATCATCTTCGCCGGCGTCGCGATCCTCACGATGCTGCCCGGCAAGACCAACTTCCTGGCGACGATGTACTCGTTCGGCGCGATGCTCAGCTTCACCATCGCCCACATCGCGGTGATCAAGCTGCGCCGGAGCCATGGACACCTGGAGCGCACCTGGAAGCCGCCGCTGAACGTCCGTGCCTTCGGCTTCGACGTGCCGATGACCGCGGTGCTGGGCGGGCTCGGCACCTTCGCCGCCTGGATCGTGGTGATGGCGCTGAACCCCTCGACGCTCTTCGTCGGCACCGGGTGGATGATCGCCGGCATCGTCGTCTACATCCTCTACCGCCGCAACCAGGGGCTGCCGCTGACGCGCACGGTGAAGGTGGTGCTGCCGGAGCCCCTCGGGGTGGAGGAGGTCGAGTACCAGTCGATCCTCGTCGCCTTCGAGGACGACGAATCCTTCTCGCCGGAGATGGTCGCGACCGCGGTCAAACTCGCCTCCAAACGACGGCGCGGGATCCACGTCCACTCGATGATGACCGTGCCCACCGACCTGCCCCTGAACGCCGACCTGCCCGAGGCCGAAGGCGAGGCGCAGCGCCGGGTCGAGGAGGCGAAGCTGATCGGCGGCGCCCGCGTCACCGGCCACGTCGCCCGCGTGCGGCCGGGCCAGGCGGGCTACTCGGTCGCCGAGGAGGCGGCGGAGATCCAGGCGGCGGCGATCGTCGTCGGCCTGCGTTACCGCAACGGCGTGCCGCAGTACGACAAAACCCTGCAGACGGTGCTCGGCGAGCGGCCCTGCCGGGTGATCGTCGTCTCCGAACCGCCCGACAAGCCGTCCTCCCTGCCCGGTCCCACCGGCGCCCTGGTCGAGGCGACGACGTGAACCGCGAGCGCGCCTACCACGGGGCGATCAAAGGCTTCTCGCTGGCCTTCGTCGTCGTCGGCGTGCTGCTGCTCGTCGTCACCCTGGCGAACGGCGGCGGGCCCGCCTCGATCGGCTTCCTGATGGGCATCCTCTTCGTCGTCGTCGGCGTCGGCCGCTACTGGATCGCGAGCAGGCAGCTTCGATGAAGGTCCCTGCCCGCGCGGCCCGCAAGGGCAGACTGCGCCGCGGCCTCGGCGTGCCGTGGCTCTTCGCCGCCGCCTACTCGGCGGTCGGCTTCTCGATCTACTTCGCCCTCGGGGTGGTGGCCGAGAAAGGCCTCGGCCTGACGCCGCTGATCTTCCTCGTCGCCGGCCTCCTCTTCGGCCTGACGACGCTCTCCTACGTCGAGGGCGGCGCGATGTTCCGCGAGCGCGGCGGCTCCTCGGCCTTCGCCCGCCACGCCTTCAACGAGCTGATCGCCTTCATCGCCGGCTGGGCGATCCTGCTCGACTACCTGATCGTGATCGCCCTGGCGGCGATCAGCGTGCCGCACTACCTGGTGCCGATCTGGAGCGGCTTCGACGACCACGGGGTCGAAATCCTCGTCGCCGCGGTGGTGATCGCGGGCGCCTGCGTCCTCAACGTCCTCAACGTCACCGGCCGCGGCCGGCAGCGCGGCCTCGCCCTGATCGCGCTGGCCGATCTGGCGCTGCAGCTGGCGGTGATCGTGGTCGGCGCGATCGTCGTCATGCACCCCGACCGGTTGACCGAACAGATCGACCTCTTCAGCCACCCGAGCCTGCGCGACATCATCTACGCGGCGGTCGTCGCGATGCTCGCCTACGCCGGGATCGAGGCCGCCTCCGACCTCGCGCCGGACATCGAAGTGGGGCGGCGCGACCTGAAGCGGATCGCCGGCCTCGGCGCGCTCGCGGTGCCGCTCGTCTACGCCGGGATGGCGGCGATCGCGCTGATGGCGGTGCCGGTGGTCGCCGGCCCGCACGGTCCCGAAACGGCGCTCGGCGGCCAGTACATCCAGGACCCGGTGCTCGGCGTCGTCTCCGCCTTCCACCCGCACTGGCTCTCCGAGCTGATGCGCTGGGTGGTGGCACTGATCGCCGCGCCGGTCCTCTTCTGGGCGGCGACGACCTCGATGCTCGGCGTCTCCCGCCACACCTACACGCTGGCGATCAACCGCCAGATCCCCAGTTGGCTGGGCAAACTCGAGCGCCGCCGGGCGACGCCCTACGTGGCGATCACGATCTGCGGGCTGATCGCGCTCGGGCTCGTGATCCCGACCAATATCAAGGTGCTGGCCGGCCTCTACGCCTTCGGCGCGACGCTGGCGATCACGATCGCCCACCTCTCGATCATCCGCCTGCGGGTGAAGATGCCCGACGCGCCCCGTCCCTTCCGCATTCCCTGGGGCATGGCCTGGGGGACGGCGGAGCTGCCGATCCCGGCGATGATCGCGGCGCTCGCCAGCGGCGCCGCCTTCCTCAGCGTGCTCGCCTTCCACTCGGAGGCGCGCTGGGTGGGGATCGGCTGGATGGCCTTCGGGCTCACCTTCTACGTCGTCTACCGCAAGGTCTTCGAGGGCACGTCGCTGACCCGGCGCGTCTCGGTCGGCGAGGCGGCGCTGACCAAGCAGATCCCCGAGGTCGAGTTCTCGAACCTGCTCGTGCCGGTCTTCGGCACCAAGCTCGACGACGACATCGTCGCCACCGCCGGGCGCCTTGCCGCCGCCGAGCGCGAGGGGGGCGAGGGCGACGCCGAGTCCCGGCTGAAGCTCGTCTACGTGATCGAGGTGCCGCTGACGCTGCCGCTCGACGCCGAGCTGCCGCCGGAGCGCGAGGCGCAGGCGCGGCGGGCGCTGGAGCGGGCGCGCGAGGTGGGGGAGGAGTACGCCGACGTCGAGGTCTCCACCGAGGTGATCCGCGCCCGCCGCATCGGCGCCGGGATCGTCGAAGCGGCCCGCCGGGCGAACTCGGAAGCGATCATCATCGGCGGCGAGCCGCCCTCGAAGATCCGCGGCGGCGGCCGGTTCGGCGGGATCGGCGCCGCGAAGCCGGCGGAGATCGGGGCGGCGACCGAATACGTGCTGAAAAAAGCCCCGTGCCGGGTGCTGCTGACGGCGCCGCCGGAGCCGGAGGCGGCGGTGGTCGACGACTTCGGCACCGACGCGAGCGGTTATTAGTCGACGCCGGACGGGGGTCCACAGGACGGCGTGGGCAGGGCGGCGGTCCCGGGCAGGGGGTTCGGCTCAACCCTCCGCACAGGGAAGCCTTCCCGGCTGTCGCCCGGGACCTGCAGGCTCCGGGTACAAGCCGCCTCACCCCCTGCCCGGGACCGCCGCGAAGGGCTCGGGGGCCAGACTGGTACGAGCGCCACGCGACCGGTCAGGATCGTCCGTGTCGAGTTTCGGTTGCTGAGCAACCGAAACTCGACACGGAGATCTTTGACCAAAGCCGACCGAGCGAGGAGCGGCGTACCTTCCGCCACACCTCGCCGCCTCGCAGCTTTCGAGCCCCGATGCCGGGGCGGCAACCTCATGCCCCGGTGTGAGGGGATCCCGACAGGGGTCGCAGCGGCTTGTGACGCGGGAGCTTGCAAGATATGAGGCGCCAGCTTGATGGGGATCCGCGCGGAGCGTCTGAGCGAGACCCCTGTCGGGATCCCCTCCCGCACGCCCCCGAAGCACGCTCCGTCGACCGCCCACCCCGGACGGTGGACTTGCATCGGGCCTCTGGTCGCGGGCGCGCCGCTCTAGTATCCGCCGCATGTTCATCCTGATCGTCGGCTGCGGCCGCGTCGGCAGCTCCGTCGCCCGCGCGATGCTCCGCGAGGGGCACACCGTCTCGGCACTCGACGAGGACCCCGAGTCACACGCCCGCCTCGAGGTGGGGCTGGAGAAAAGCTGGGAGGACCTCGGCGGCCAGTTCACGGTCGGCGCCGGGCTGGAGGCGGAGGCGCTGGAGGCCGCCGGGATCGACACCGCCGACGTCTTCATCGCCTCGACCGACGGCGACAACACCAACATCATCATCTCCCAGATCGCCAAACGGCGGTACGGCGTGCCGACCGTGATCGCCCGCGTCCTCGACCCGCTGCGGGCCGAGTGGTACGCGCGGCAGGGCCTGCAGACGGTCTGCCCGACGCGGGTCGCGATTGACATGCTGGAGACCGCGGTGCGCGACAGCGCCGGGCGGCAGGACGGGTAGGGGAGCGCGTGTACATCATCGTCGTCGGCGCGGGGAAGGTCGGTTGGAACCTGGCGCGCGAGCTGCTGGAGAAGGACCACGAGGTGACGCTGATCGAGAGCGACCGGCGCCGCTACATGACGGTCGAGCAGGAGCTCGAGCACAACGTCAGCTACGGCGACGCCTCCGAGCTCTGGGTGCTGGAGCGGGCCGGGATCCAGCGCGCCGACATGGTGATCGCGGTGACCGGCGACGACGAGGACAACATGCTGATCTGCCAGGTGGCGCGGGAGAAGTACCTCGTCGACCAGATCATCGCCCGCGTCAACAACCCGCGGAACCGCCAGCACTTCGACCTGCTCGGGATCAAGCCGTCGGTCTCGGCGACCGACCTGATCCTGCGGCTGCTGGAGCACGAGGTGCCGGAGTACGGGCTGGTCCACCTGCTCGACCTGCAGGAGGAGCAGCTGGAGATCATCGAGATGCTGCTCGGCAAGGACTCCGGCGTCACCGGCCGCCGGGTCGGCGACCTGCACATGCCGGAAGGGTCGCTGCTGATTTCCGTGCTGCGGGCGGGCAAAGGCTTCGTGCCGACCGCCGACACCGTCCTCGAAGAGGGCGACGAGGTCCTGGCCGTGCTCGATCCGGGCAAGGAGGACGACTTGAAGGCCCTGTTCGGGCCGGAGGGCGACGGCGGGATCGCCAGTGGCTGATCGCGAGGTCGACTTCCTGCTCGTCGGCGGTGGCCAGGCGAGCGCGAGCTGCGCCTCCGAGCTGCGCAAGCGGGGGGCGGAGGGGTCGATCCTGCTGGCCGGGCGGGAGCCCGAGCCGCCCTACGAACGGCCGCCGCTCTCCAAGGAGTACCTGCGCGGGGACGCGGGGCGGGCCGAGGCCTACGTCAACGAGCCCTCCTGGTACGAGGAGAACGGGGTCGAGCTGCTGACCGGCAAGAACGTGATGTCGATCGACGCCGAGGGCAAGACGGCGAAGATCCAGGGCGGCGAAGAGGTCGCCTTCGGCCAGGCGCTCTTGGCGACGGGGGCGAACGTGAACATCCTGCGCCTCGAGGGCGCCGAGAACGAGGGCATCCATTACCTGCGCGCCTACGGCAACGCCGACGCGATCCGCGAGGACGCCAAGGCGGCGGAGCGCGTGGTGCTGGTCGGCGGCTCCTACATCGCCGCCGAGGTGGCGGCGTCGCTGGCGGCGACGGGCGCGCACTGCACGATGGTCGCGGTCGAGGAGGTGGCGCTTTCGCGCACCTTCGGTGACGATGCCGGGCGCTTCTTCCAGGAAGGGCTGGAAGCGCATGGCGTGACCTTCGTCGGCGGCGAGTCGGTGAGCGCCTACGAGGGCGACGGCCGGGTGGGCGCGGTGCTGACCGAGAGCGGCAAGAGCTTCGACTGCGATCTCGTCGTCGTCGGGGCGGGGGTGAAGCCGGACGTGATGCTGGCCCAGCGCGCCGGCCTCGAGGTCGGGGACGGGATCGTCTGCGACTCCAAGCTCCGGACCTCGGCCGCGGGCATCTACGCGGCGGGCGACGCCTGCAGCTACGACAGCGTCGTCCACGGGCGACGCATCCGGGTCGAGCACTGGGACGTGGCGATGCAGCAGGGCATGCACGCCGCCAAGAACATGCTCGGCGCCGACGCCGACTACGACGTCGTCCCCTACTTCTTCAGCGACCTCGCCGACTGGGCGAGCCTCGAGTACGTCGGCCCGGCGGCCGACTGGGACGAGGAGATCTGGCGCGGCTCCCGCGCCGACGGCGAATTCTCGGTCTGGTACCTGAAGGGCAACAAAGTCGCGGGATGCCTCAGCGTGGGCCGCTCCGAAGACCTGGCGGAAGCCCGCCGCCTGCTGGCCGACGGGGTCGATGTGGCGGGTGCGAGGGAGCAGATCGGCGACGCGAACGCTGATTTGTCGGGGCTCGGTTAGGCGGGCGGCCGTCCGAGGGGTGGGGGTCCGGGGTGCCGCCGGCCGTCCGAGATGGTCCTGGGCTCCTCATGGGGGTCCTGGCAGGCTGTGACCCCCATGAGGAGC
>CALCIA010000272.1 GCA_937907435.1 uncultured Actinomycetes bacterium | reverse complement strand
AGGAGCCCAGGACCTCCCTCGGACGGCCGGCGGCGCCGCGGACCCCCGCCCGTCCCACCCCCGCCCCCCTACGTCCGCATCGCCGGGAAAAGCAGCACTTCCCGCAGGCTCTGGGCGCCGGTGAACATCATCACCAGGCGGTCGATGCCGAGGCCGACGCCGCCGGTCGGCGGCATGCCCTGTTCGAGCGCCTCGACGAAGGCCTCGTCGTAGGGCTGCGCCTCGTCGTCGCCACGGGCAATCTCGGCCGCCTGCTGCTCGAAGCGGCGGCGCTGCTCGTCGGGGTCGTTCAGCTCGGTGAAGGAGTTGGCGATCTCGACCCCGCCGACGAAGGCCTCCCAGCGCTCGACCACGCCCGGCTCAGAGCGGTGCGCCTTGGCGAAGGGCGAGAGCTCGACCGGATAATCGAGGATGAAAGTCGGCTGGATCAGTCCCGGCTCGACGTCGCGGGAGAGCAGGCCGTCGACCAGCTTGCCCCAGCCCTCGTTCGGGTCGGGCTCGGTTCCCATCGCGCGGGCGAGCGCCTCGCGGGTCGGGTGCTCGGCGATGTCGATGCCGGAGCGCTCGAGGATCGCCTGGCGCAGGGTGATCCGCCGCCACGGCGGGGCGAAGTCGATCGTCGTGTCCCCGCGCTCGACCACCGTCGCCCCCAGGGTGCGCTCGGCGACGTGGGCGACCATCCGCTCGAGGTCGTGCGCCGTGGTCTCGTAGTCGGCGTAGGCCTCGTACCACTCGAGCATCGTGAACTCGGGATTGTGCTTATGGGAGACGCCCTCGTTGCGGAAGTCCTTGCCCAGCTCGTAGACCCGGTCGAGGCCGCCGACGATCAGTTTCTTCAGGTAGAGCTCGGTGGCGATCCGCAGGTAGAGATCGCGGTCGAGCGCGTTGTGGTGGGTGGTGAAGGGGCGCGCCAGGGCGCCGCCGTAGAGCGGCTGCAGCACCGGCGTCTCCACCTCGACGAAGCCGCGCTCGTCGAGGAAGCGGCGGATCTCGGTAATCGTCCGGGCGCGGACCTGGAAGAGCCGGCGGCTCTCCTCGTTGGCGATCAGGTCTAGCTCGCGCCGGCGGAAGCGGGTCTCGGTGTCCTGCAGGCCGTGGACCTTGTCGGGCGGCGGGCGCAGGCTCTTCGACAGGAGGCGCCAGTGGTCGATCGCCAGCGACAGCTCTCCCCCGCGCCGGGTCGCCATCGCGGTGCCCTCGACGCCGACGATGTCGCCGATGTCGAGGTCGACCAGGAGCGCGTAGGCCTCCTCGCCGAGCAGGTCCTCGCGCGCGTGCAGCTGGATCTGGCCGCTGCCGTCGCGCAGGTCGATGAAGGCGTTCTTGCCGTGCCCGCGCCGCGCCGCGATCCGCCCCGCCACCCGGTGGCGCGACTCGGTTTCGGCGCCCGCCGCCAATCCCTCGTGCTCGGCCCGCACCGCGGCGATCTCCTCGCGCTCGGAGAACTCGTGCGGGAACGGCTCGATACCCGCGTCCCGGATCCGCCCGAGCTTCTCGCGGCGGTCGCGGAGGACCGCCGAAAGATCGGCCTGTTGGTCGGCGGGCCCGTCGCTCATCGGCGCGAGCCTAGTCTGCTACGGCTGCTCAATCTTGGTGATTTTCAGCTTTTTTTTGACGCCGCGCGGCGGCTCGACCGTGACGATGTCGTTCCGCTTCTTGCCGAGCAAGGCCTTGCCGATCGGCGACTCGTTGGAGAGTTTGTGCTCCACCGGGTTGGCCTCGGTCGACCCGACGATCTGGAATTTCTGCGAGTCGCCGCTGCGCTGGTCTTTGACGTGGACGATCGAGCCGAAACCGACCTCGTCGGTGCCGATCGCCTTCTCGTCGATGACCGTGGTGCGCCGCAGCCGCTCTTCGAGCTGGGCGATGCGGGTCTCGAGCAATGCCTGTTCGTTCTTCGCGTCGTCGTATTCGGCATTCTCGGAGATGTCACCGAATTCGCGCGCCTCTTTGATGCGGGCGGCAACCTCACGGCGTTTGGTAGTCGAGAGGAACTCGATTTCCTCTTTCAGCTTCTCTAGCCCCTCGGGGGTGATGACAGCCTGCCGACTCACTTGCACAACCTCGCTTTGCGTGGAAAGAGCCCCTCGCGAGGGACTCCGAGACCGAACCGAAAAACAAAAAAAGCCCCCGGAAATGGCACGTCTGGAAATGCCGTACCAGCTTCAGGGAGCGCGGGAGTATAGCGGGCCGCCAACGGCGGCAAAAAGGCTTCCTCAACCGACCGAGACAGGCGTCCGCGCGGCCTCGATCAGCTCCCTCGCGCGAGCCAGGTCGGCGGTGCGCTGAAGTTCGTCGCGGACCCGCTTGGAGGCGCCGATACCTTCGAAGTACCAGGGGTAGAACTTGCGCAGATATCTCTGAGCGCGCTCGGTGCCGAGATGCTCCTCGGCGCGGTCGAGGATCCAGAGGAGCTCGCCGACGACCTCGGCGCGGGTCGGCGGGTCGGCCCGGCGGCCGGTCAGCTCCTCGAACACCCACGGATTGCCGAGGCTGCCGCGGGCGATCATCACCGCGTCGGCACCCGACTCCTCGTAGGCGCGGCGGGCCGCCTCGGCGCTGGAGAGGCCGCCGGAGACGATGACCGGGATCTCCAGCCGTTCGGCCAGCTCGCGGGTGAGCGCGTAGTCGGGCCGGCCCTGGTGGCGCTTGGTCGCGGCGCGCGGATGGAAGCCGATCGCGGCGACGCCCGCCTCCTCGGCAAGCCGCACCGCCAGGTCGAAGCCGGAGCGGTCTTCGGGCGAGATCCCCGAGCGCAGCTTCACCGTGACCGGCAGGCCGCTGCCCTCCCGCGCGGCGACGGCGAGCGCCACCGCCAGCTCCGGGTCGCGCAGCAGCTGCACCCCCGCCCCGGTCTTGCGCACCTTCGGCACCGGGCAGCCCATGTTGATGTCGATCAGGTCGGCGCCCGCGGCGGCGGCGATCTCGGCCCCGGAGCGCATCACCTCGGCGTCGTGGCCGAAGAGCTGGATCGAGACCGGGTGCTCCTCCGGGTGCAGGACCAGCAGCTCGCGCAGGGTGCGCTCGTTGCGGTAGTGGAGGGCGAAGCTAGAAACCATCTCCGAGACCGCGAGCCCGGCGCCGTGGCGTTTGGCCTGCAGGCGCACGAACCAGTTGCCGATCCCGGCGAGCGGGGCGAGCAGCACGCGGTTGGCGATCGGCACGCCGCCGATCTCGAAGGGGTCGGTCAGCTCAGGTCGCGTTGCGCTCATGGATCAGCCGCAGTCCCTTCAGGGTGAGCAGATCGTCGACCTCGTCGATCGTCTCGGAGAAAGGGACGATCGCCGACGCCAGGCCGCCGGTCGCGATCAGCTTCGGATCCGGCAGCTCGGTTTCGAAGCGCCGCACGATCCCGTCGATCATCCCGGCGAAGCCGAAGATGAAGCCGGAGTTGATCGCGGCGCGGGTGGAGTGGCCGATCGCCGACTCGGGCTCGCCGAGGTCGATCCGGGTGATGCGGGCGGCGCGGTCGATCAGCGCGGTCAGTGCGATCTCCAGGCCGGGGCCGATCGCGCCGCCGAGGTAGGCGCCGTCGGCGGAGACCGCGTCGATGTTGATGCCGGTGCCGAAGTCGACGACCACGCAGGCGGCGCCGAAGCGCTCGTAGGCGGCGATCGCGTTGACCAGGCGGTCGGCGCCGACCTCGAGCGGGTTGTCGATGCGGATCGGCATGCCGCTCTTGACGCCGGGGCCGATCGTCAGGCACGAGGCCTCGAGGTAACGCTCCGTCATCCGCTCGAACTGGGTGCCCAGCGGCGGCACCACGGAGGAGACGACGACCGCGTCGATGTCGCCGAAGTTCATCTCGCTGAGGTTGAAGAAGCCGGCGATCCGCTCGCCGAGCTCGTCGCCGGTCGCGCCGGAGCGGGTCTGGAAGCGCCAGTGCTCGACCAGCTCCTCCCCTTCGAACGCGCCCAGGTGCGTCTGGGTATTCCCGATGTCCACGGCGAGCAACATGCGCATAGGATCGTTTCATGGCGGCGCGCCTCTTCGTCATCCCGGGATCGCACCCCGCAACGACCGCTGCGCTGATGCTCGACTTCAAGGGCATCGCGTTCGATCGCACCGACCTGATCCCTGTCGTCTCCAAGGGCGTCCTGCGCGCCGCGGGCTTTCCCCGCGTCACCGTGCCGGCGCTGAAGATCGAGGGCGAGCGCGTCCAAGGCTCGCGGGAGATCTCCCGCGCCCTCGATCGGATCAAGCCCGACCCGCCCCTCTTCCCCGCCGACCCGACCGAGCGCGCCGCGGTCGAGGACGCCGAGCGCTTCGGTGACGAGGAGCTCCAGCACCCGATCCGCCAGCTCCTCTGGTGGGGCTTCAAGCGCGACAAGGATAACCTGCGCTCCTACTCCGACGGCGCCCACCTCGGCATCCCGGTCGGCCTCGCGGTCAAGACCGGCGGCCCCCTGGTCGCCCTCTCGGCCCGCCTCAACGAAGCCACCGACGCCAACGCCCGCGCCGCCCTGATCGCCCTGCCCCACCTCCTCGATCGCGTCGACGCCTACATCGCCGACGGCACGATCGGCGGCGCCGAGCCGAACGCCGCCGACTTCCAGATCGCCACGTCGATCGGCCTCGCACTGACTTTGGACGACCTGGTGCCCCTGATCGAACCCCGCCCGGCCGCCGACCTCGCCCGCCGCTACGTCCCGAACTACCCTGGCCACACCCCGCCGATCCTGCCGCCGGCGTGGCTGCCGGAGCCCGCGGCGGGCTGACACCGGGTCGCTAATCTGGGACCGCGCCCCAGCGGGCGCGCGCGACACGGGAAGTCGTCTGGAGGCGGGGATGCGATTCGCGTACATGGACGAGGCGGGGAATACGGGAAGGCGCTTCGACGACCCGGCGCAGCCTGTCCACCTCATCCTCTCGCTGGTCGTCGACGAGGCAAAGATCCCGGTCCTCCACCAGCATGTGCGCGAGGCGGGCAAGCGCCACTTCCCTACGTTCTGCACCGATCCCGAGTTCGAGTTTCACGCTCAGCAGCTGTACGGCAGCCGGAAGGGGCGCTACAAGGACCTGGAGCTCGAACGACGGATCGAGATCCTGGATGACGTCCTGGCGGGCATCGAGGCTGCCGAAGCGGATGTGGTGATCCGTGGCGTCGAGAAGAGGGGACTCGCGCGTCGGTACAGGAACCCCTACCACCCTCACGACATCGCGTTGATGTTCACGATCGAGTCGATCGAGCGGCTTGCGAGACGTGACGGATGCCAGGTCCTGCTGGTTGCCGACGAGGCCCGAGAGATCGAAGACGGCGCCCGGCGGGACCTCGCCATCTATCAGGAGCTGGGCACCGCCTGGGGCATCCACACCGAGCAGATCGATCACATCATCGACACGATCCACTTCGTCGCGTCCCACCACAACGGCGGGATCCAGGTCGCCGATTGCGCGAGCTTCCTGGCGGCCCGCGTGCGCAAGATCCAGAGCGGGCTGGTCAAGCACAGCGGAGCGGCGGAAGCCATCGAAGACCTCTGGGAACGTCGGGTCGAGCCGTTCATCTACACCGACGAAGTCTGGTCTCCGGTCTGGCGCTAGAAACAGAACGGGGCCCCGCCGAAGCGGAGCCCGTTCAGAAGCTTTGGCCGACCGAGGGACGAATCCTGAAGCTCGTCACGCGAACCTACTCTCAGCCAGCCATCCGAAGTTAGCACCTCATGGCGACGATCAAGGTTCGGAGGCGACCGGATCGCGACGGTAGCTGTCCCGCTGCCTGACGCGGCCGTCGGGGCCATGGAGGACGTACTCGACCCGACTTGCGCGCGCCAGCCGTCGCCCGACCTGGATGGCTTCCCGGCGGTTCGGATACCGGTGGGACGCGGCCTCACCGTCGATCTCCACCAACCAGCCGCTGCCGCTCGGAACCACGTGGACGTTCTTGCTCATCGTTCCCCCTTTCAAGGTCGGTAGACCCCGATCTGAAGTCTGGCAGCGAACCCAGACGTCGATGCCGGGCCGAAAAGCCGGATTACGCGAGCCGGCCGCGGCGCTCGGCGCGCTGTTCGTCGTCCGGGAGGGCGGCGAGGGCGTCGGCGAGGACGGTGCCGTCGGGGAGGGTGAGGTCCGGGTCGAGCTCCAGCAGCGGGGCGAGGACGAAGCGGCGGATGCGGACCTGGGGGTGCGGCAGGGTGAGGCGGTCGGTCTTCAGCTCGAGGTCGCCGAGGAGGAGCAGGTCGACGTCGAGCGGGCGGGGGCTGTGGCGGGGCAGGTCGAACTGGCGGCCGCGCTCGGCCTCGACCGCCTTGCAGGCGTCGAGGAGCGCGTCGGGCTCCAGGCCGGTCTGAATCCGCACGGCGGCGTTGAGGAAGTCGGGCTGGTCGAGGATCTCGCCGACCGGCTCGGTCACGTAGGTCGAGGAGACCGCCAGGATCTGGACGCCCTGGATCGGCAGGAGCTGGAGTGCCGCGCGCAGGTGGCCTTCGGAGTCGCCGACGTTCGATCCGAGGCCGAGATAACCGGTCCGCTCGGGCACGGCGCCCTAGTCCTCGGAGGGCTCGTCGTCGTCGACCGCCCGCTCCTGGGTGATCTCGACGGCGATCTCCTGGATCGCCAGCGGCAGCGGCGGCTCCGGCTTGGCGGCGCGGACGCGGACCGACTCGCAGCCGTAGCGCTCGATCAGGCGCTCGCCTACCACGTGGGCAAGGCGCTCCAAGGTGCGGTAGCTGCGCTCGGTGGCGACGAAGGTGACGATGTCGCAGACCTCGGCGTAGTTGACCGTGTCCTCGAGGCGGTCGGTGAACATCGCGTCGCAGTCGGGGACGTCGAAGGAGATGTCGAACTCGAGCCGCTGCCCCACCTCCTGCTCGGCGTCGGTCACCCCATGGTGGGTGTAGATCGAGAGCCCGCGCAGCTCGATTTCGGCACTTGACTCGACGCCGCCGTTGTCGGCATCGGGATTCATCGAAGGCTCGGGCTCGGACACACCCCGAAACCTATCCAAGGCGCGGCCCCGGCCGCGTGAGCAGCCACCAGAGCGCCGTCAGGCGGCGAGGATGGCGCTGACCACGCTCATTGCTTGTGACATCTCTCGCACGTCGTGGACGCGGAGGATCGAGGCGCCGGCGGTGGCGGCGAGGATCGAGGTGGCGATCGTGCCGCCGAGGCGGTCGTCGGCCGCGGAGCCGTCGGCGCGGCCGATGAAGCTCTTGCGCGAGGTGCCGAGGAGGATCGGGCGGCCGAGGGTCGCCAGCTCGGGGATGCCGCGGAGGAGTTCGAAGTTGTGGCGGTCGGTCTTGCCGAAGCCGATGCCCGGGTCGAGCCAGATTCGCGATTCCTCGACCCCGGCGGCCACCGCCGCCTCCAGGCGGGCGGCGAGGAAGTCGCGCACCTCGGCGACCACGTCCTCGTAGGAGGGGTTGACCTGCATCGTGCGCGGGTCGCCCGCCATGTGCATGAGGACGAGGCCGGCGCCGCGGTCGGCGACCAGCGCCGCCATATCGGGGTCGCCGCGCAGGGCGGTGACGTCGTTGACGATCGAGGCACCCGCGTCGAGCGCCGCCTCGGCGACCGTCGCCTTCGAGGTGTCGACCGAGATCGCCTCGGCGACGCCCGCCAGCGCGGCGACGACCGGCTCGACCCGGCGCAGCTCCTCGTCCGCGGCCACTGGCGCGGCCCCTGGGCGGGTCGACTCGCCGCCGACGTCGAGGATCGCCGCCCCCTGCGCCGCGAGCTCCTGCCCGTGCGCGATCGCCGCCGCTGGATCGAGGTAGAGCCCCCCGTCGGAGAACGAGTCCGGGGTGACGTTCACCACCCCCATCAATTTCACGTCAGCGACCGCCACGGGCGGCTGGTATGACGGGTTAGCTCGCGTCGCCGCCGGCGAAGCCAGGACGTGGCCGCGGCATCGGGCGCGACTCGCGGGCGGCAGGCTCGGCGGCCGGGGTGGGCTCGGCGGGCGGGGTCGACTCCTCGTCGTCGTGGAAGACCTCGTGATCGGGCTTCCCTTCGAGCAGGGCGACGAACTCGTCGGCCTCGATCGTCTCCCGCTCCAACAGGAGCTTGGAGATCCGCTCGAGCTGCTCGTAGTTGTCGTTGAGCAGGCCCTTGGCGGTCTGATGGGCGCTCTCGACGATGCGCCGGATCTCGTCGTCGATCTCCCGTGCGATCTCGTCGGAATAATCGGGCTCCGAGGAGAACTCGCGGCCGAGGAACGGCTGGCCGCGATCGTGACCGAAGACGCGCGGGCCGAGGCGCTCGCTCATGCCGAAGCGCATCACCATCTGCTTCGCCGACTCGGTCACCTTTTCGAGGTCGTTGGACGCGCCGGTGGTGATTTCGCCGAAGACGATCTCCTCCGCGGCACGACCACCGAGGGTCATCGCCATCGTGTCGGTCAGCTCCATCCGGGTGGTGAGGAACTTGTCCTCGGTGGGCAGGCTGATCGTGTAGCCGAGCGCCTGGCCGCGGCTGATGATCGAGATCTTGTGGACCGGGTCGGTGTGCTCGAGCAGCTGCCCGACGATCGCGTGGCCGACCTCGTGGTAGGCGGTGACGAGGCGCTCCTTCTCCGACATGACCCGGGTTTTCTTCTCCGGGCCGGCGATCACGCGCATGATCCCCTCCTCGAGCTCTTTCATCGAGATCTCGCGGTTGCCCGAGCGGGCGGTCAGCAGGGCGGACTCGTTGATCAGGTTGGCGAGGTCGGCGCCGGTGAAGCCAGGGGTCTGGCCGGCCAGCGTGTCGAGGTCGATCTGGCGGGCCAGCGGCTTGCCGCGGGTGTGGACTTCGAGGATGTGTTTGCGGCCTTTACGGTCGGGCCGGTCGACGACCACCTGGCGGTCGAAGCGGCCGGGCCGCAGCAGCGCCGGGTCGAGGATGTCGGGACGGTTGGTGGCGGCGATCAAGATGATGTTGTCCTTCATCTCGAAGCCGTCCATCTCGACCAGCAGCTGGTTCAGCGTCTGCTCGCGCTCGTCG
>CALCIA010000271.1 GCA_937907435.1 uncultured Actinomycetes bacterium | reverse complement strand
GGCCACAGCCTGCCCGGGCCGTGGCGAGAGGGGCGGGTCCGTAATCCGGGCGCCACCTTGCGAGGCCTGGACCCTTCCCGGGCGACAGCTTGCGGGCCCCCGCCCCGGGCCCCGGCAAACCGGCTTGGAGAGCCAGGTCCGGTCACGAGCGCAGGATTACGGCCATGCTACGAAGACGGCGTCCGATACCGATCCTTCTCATCGCTGTGACCGTCAGCTTCGGCCCGGTGCTGATGCTGGCGCAACCGCGCCCCTGGTCTGTCTGCATCGGGGGTTGCTCGATCAAGGAGACGATCCTGCGGCCCGCTCGTGCTGTCAGGGTCGAGCGAGGCTCCCCTACGCCAGCTTGGCGAGGCTCAGGGCGTAGTCCTCGGCCGGGTCGGTGAACCAGTGGGCCATCGCCAGGCCGGTGCCAGCGTAGGACTCCTCGAGGCGGGGACGGGTGAACTTGGTGGAGATCTCGGTGCGCATGATCTCGCCGGCGTCGAAGTGGACCGTGAGGTCGAGGTCGGCGAGGTGGACATCTTGGTCGGCGAGGGAGCGAAGGCCGATGTCGATCCACTCGTGCACGGCGTCCCAGCGGGCGACGTGCTCGAAGGCTTCGAGGTCGAAGTCGCCGCCCAGCTCGCGGTTCAGGACGCTGAGGACGTTCCTGTTGAACTCGGCGGTGACCCCGGCCGGGTCGTCGTAGGCGAGCTCGAGGCGCGCCGCGTCCTTGACCAGGTCGGTGCCCAGCAGCAGATGGTCGCCGACGTCGAGGAGGCTGGCGATGCGGCAGAGGAAGGCGGCGCGCTCGTCGGGGTAGAGGTTGCCGATCGTGCCGCCGAGGAAGGCGATCAGGCGCGGGCCGGCCTCGCTCGTCGTCGGGGTGCGCTCCAGGTGCGCCTCGAAGTCGCAGACCAGGCCGTGGACGTCGAGGCCGGGGTACTCCTCGACCAGCGCCGCGGCGGTTTCGCGGGTGATCTCCTCGGAGATGTCGACCGGGACGTAGGTGCGGAGGCTGCCCGCGTCGCGCATCGCGTCCAGCAGGTGTCGGGTCTTCGAGGCCGAACCGGAGCCGAGCTCGATCAGGGTCGCCGGATGGCCGGCCGCGGCGACGATCTCGGCCGAGCGCTCTTCGAGGATCTGGCGCTCGCGCCGGGTCGGGTAGTACTCCTCCAGCTCGGTGATGGCCTCGAAGAGACGGGAGCCGCGCTCGTCGTAGAAGTACTTCGGCGAGAGCTCCTTCGGGGACGCGGCGAGGCCCTCGCGCACGTCCTGCTCCATCGCGGCGGCCTGGTCGGCGGGCAGGTGGACGTCGATCGCGATCGTCATGCGGTCTCCTTTGCGAGGCGGATGCCGGCGAATATCTGGCGGCGCTGCGGCAGGTCCCAGTTGCGGAAGCTCGGCCGGGCGACGTGCGGGTGGGTCGCCCAGGAGGCGCCGCGCAGCACCTTGTAGGTGTCGCCGAAGAACACCTTCGAGTACTCGTCGTAGGGAAAGGCCTGGAAATCGAGGTATTCGAGGAAGTCGGAGGAGGTCCACTCCCAGGCGCCGCCGACGCCCTCGAGGCGCGGCCGCGCCGCCTCCCACTCGATCTCCGTCGGCAGCCGCTTGCCCGCCCAGCGGGCGTAGGCCTCGGCCTCGTCCCAGGAGACGTGGACGACGGGACGCCTCGGGTCGACCGGCACGGTGACGCCCATCGCGGTGCGCGCCCAGCCTTCGCCGTCGCGGGTCCAGTACATCGGCGGCTCGGCGCCGGTCGCGTCCATGTAGTCGATGTACGCGGCGTTGGTGACCGGGGTTCGATCGATCTGGAACGCGGCGAGCTCGACCCGGTGGCGGGGACGCTCGTTGTCGTAGGCGAAGCCGCGCGCGGGGGCGCCGATCTCGTAGGTGCCGGCCTCGACGCGGATCGTCCCGCCGACCTTCTCGAGCGGCGCCGGGGCGAACGCGTCGGGATCGGCCTCGGCCGGCCGGTAGGGGACGTCAAGCATCTGCAACAGCTGCAGCATCGTCTCCTGGTGCTGCAGCTCGTGGGCGATCAGCATCTCGTAGACGAACCCTTCACGCAGCAGGCGGTCGGGCGCGTCCGGGCCGATGTCGGCCTCGTTCAGCACCTCCAGCGTCCGCTCGCGCACCTCCCCCATGTAGGTGCGCAGCCCCTCGTCGCGGAGGATCGGCAGCTCGCCACGCTCCTTGCGCGGGTTCTCGATCGCGTCGTAGAAGCGCCCGAGCTCCCCGTGCAGCGGCGCCCGGCCGCCGACCGTCTGCACCAGCCACAGCTCCTCGAAGTTTGCGATGTGGCCGAGGTCCCACGCCAGGGGACTGAGCAGCTCCGAGTACACCCTGTTCAGCAGCTCGTCGCCCAGCGGCGCGATCAGCGCGAGGGTCCGCTCGCGCGCCTCGGCGAGGCGCGCCGCGATCGACTGCCGGGTCGGACTGATCGTCACCTCGGTGGCGATAGACCGAGCCTACCCGTCTCGGCCCGCCTGAACCTAAGACGCAAGTTCGACGATGCGCTCGATGCGTTTCATGATGCGCTCGCGGAATTCGTCCTGGGTGTCGACCAGCTCTTTCAAACCAGGATTCGATTCGACCGGTTCTTCGGCCAGTTTGACTCGGAACGCCGCGAGCCGTTCATCGCGTTCGCGACGGAGCCTCGCAAGCACCAAGCCAAGGTTCTCGAGTTCATCCAGAGTCTTGTTCTCGTCTTCCGGCATGTCCGTCGATCTTAATTCCGGCATCCCCGACTCCTGACTTTTGTCTCAATTGCGGCCATTCGCTTGACCGCCTGATCGGCGAACGCTTCCAAGACGCGTTCGCCTTCCCTCAGTTCTTGCCTCAGAAGCTGGATTTCCTCCCCACGATCGTCATCGCCCCGCAGGACCGACTCCTCCGCCTTCGCCAGCCTTACCGTGATGTCGTTCCCGAGGTCAGGGAACTCGTCCGCCCATCTCGCCCCGCGGAGGCTCAGCTCGACCGGCAGGGCGCCACCGAAGAGCGCACGCAGCAGCGGGACCAAGAGGAGCAGTCCGGCGTAGAAGAAGAGCAGTGCGATCTGCACCGCGAGGACGACGTGACTGCGGAACGCGAAGCTCGGGATCTCGGAGGCGGTTGCATGCCAGGAGACGGCGGCCGCGCCGGCGCACGATGCAAGGAGCAAGGCCGGGATTCCCAGCCGCACGATCGCGTGCTCGGCACGCATCAGCCGGTGCCTTCCGCCTCGGGGTCGCGCCAGACTTCCTTCAGCCACGGGGGGACGACGGTGAAGGTGGCGTGCTCGTCGGCGGCGATCGGCTCGAGGGGAATCAGGTGGACGCGGCGGCCGGGGGTGAAGCGGGTGCCGCGCGGCGCGCCCGCGACGTTGCCGGCGTGGCTGCCGCCGGAGACGAGGAGGAGGCCGGTCTCGGGGCCCCAGCCGTTGGGATGGCGGGCGCCGAGGTCTTCGGCGAGATCATTGAGGACGCCGATCCCGGCGTCGGACCCCCAGTCGAAGTCCTGCAGTGAGTAGTTGTAGCCGTCGTGGCTGGAGGCGCGCTCGTCGACCGAGCCGTCGGGGTTGATGCGGACCTCGACGCTTTCCCAGTCGTCCTTGTGTTCCCCCTCGTCCCCGACGATCGGTACGCCACGCAAGGTCGCCGAGTTTGCGAAGAACAGAAGGTACGAAATGTAAATCCGGCCCGCCCGCTCCCCGGAGCAGTCGATGCCCGCTGCCTCGCTCGCTTCCCTCGCCGCGGCCCGGCAGTCCATGACATGGGTGAACGCGGTCACCGGCAGCCGTTCGTCGGTGCGATGGACGAGGCCGTCTTCGGGCGCGTCGCCGCAGCTGGTTTCGCGGCAGCGGCGGTAGTCGACCGGGACCGCGCGCGAGCCCGCCTCGAAGCCGATCGTCGGCATGTGCCGCCGCACCAGGCGCCCGACTTCGTCGCCGTAGGTGGCGATCAGGCGCGGCTCGTCGCCGCAGCCGTCGGCCAGCTCGACCGCGCAGAGGATGCGCTGCGCGATCGAGCGCCCGAGGTCGGCGCCTGGCACCCGCATGCCGACCGCCGGCACGCCGACCAGCAGCAGCGAGACGACGCACACCAGGCCGATCCACTCGACCGTCCCTTGTCCGCGCTCGGAAGCCACGGATGCCTAAGGCCTGGCGGGGCCGACATACTCCCCCCTGATGAGGCGTCCTCGGCGGGGAACCACGCGTGTTGCGGGTGTCGTTTTGGTGACGGCCGCGCTGCTTGCCGCCTCGCCGGCGACCAGCTCCGCCGCGGCCGCCCCCTTCTGCTCCTCCCCGGTCGTCGACAACTACTGGGCGCCGATCGAAAAGCTGCAGCCGATCCCGGCGATGCCGGAAGGCGGCGTGCTGCCGTTCGCTCCCGCGGGGATGACGCTCGGCGCGACCGGGCCGCAACGGCTCCTCGTCGGCGGGTCGAGCATCGGCTTCCACCTCGCCAACGGCGCGCCCGCGACGGCGGCCAAGCCGCGGCGCCTGAAGTGGATCGTGCTCGAGCGGCTGATCCGCCTCACCCACGAAGGCCGCCGCCTCCACCCCTCCGGGCTCAAGCGGATCGACCTCAAGCAGCTGCCGGCGGGCAAGCACCGCGGCCTCACCTTCCCGCTCCCGGCCACCCCGGCGATCTACTCGCTCGAAATCACGATCCAGAACCACCGCGGCCGGCTGCTCGCCCGCTACGGCCAGTACGTCCGCGTCGTCGAACGGACGGTGAGCGTCGGTATGACGCTCTCCGCCTACGACAAGGTCGCCCCCGGCTCCTATCTCGAAACCTGCTTCGAAAACCACGGCACCGCCCCGGTGGCGCCCACCGGCACGAGCCTCGAACGCCTGCAGGGCTCCACCTGGCGACCGGTCGTCATCGGTCCCCAGTACTCCCCCGCCCAATCGCCGATCCAAAGAATCCTTGGCCCCGGCGAAGCCGAACACATCGCGACCCTAGTGCCACCGAACGCCCGTCCCGGCCTCTACAAACTCACCGCGACCGGCACCACCGAACTAGACGAACCGGTCACCGCCAGCGCCGAATTCGGCGTGCTTTAAACGGGTCCTGGGAAGGGCTCGCTCTCGCTGGTCCGAGGAGGGGATCCCGACAGGGGTCTCGCTCAGACGCTCCGCGCGGAACCCCCTCCAGCTGTCGCCCGCAGCCCGCAAGCTCCCGCGTCACAAGCCGCTGCGACCCCTGTCGGGATCCCCTCCCTGCCCGGTCGGAGGGACGCCGCGCCTCGAACAGCTTTGATCAGGATCCTCCGTGTGGACTTTCAGTTGCTATGCAACGGAAAGTCGACACGGACACGAGCAGCCTCAGCACCCGGGACGTTTCGAAGCTAGACGGCGGCGTCGGGCAGGGGGTGGAGCGTCTTGTACCCCGGAGCTTGCGAGATATGAGGCGACAGCTGTAGGGGGTCCGGCGCGGAGGGGTTAAGCGGAACCCCTGCCCGATGGCACCGGGGCCTACAGCTGCTCGATCTCCGCCGCGATTTCGCCGGCGGCGGCTTTCGCGTCGGCGAAGAGCATCGAGGTGTTCGGTTCGTAGAAGAGGTCGTTGTCGATGCCGGCGAAGCCGGTCGAGAGCGAGCGCTTGATCACGATCACCTCGTTGGCCTCGGAGACTTCGATGATCGGCATCCCGGCGATCGGCGAGTTGGGGTCGTTCTTGGCCGCCGGGTTGGTGACGTCGTTGGCCCCGATCACCACCGCCACGTCGGTGCGCGACATTTCGGGGTTGATCTCGTCCATCTCCTTCAGCTGCTCGTAGGGCACGTCGGCCTCGGCGAGGAGGACGTTCATGTGCCCCGGCATGCGGCCGGCGACCGGGTGGATCGCGTAGTTGACGGTGACGCCGCGCGACTCCAATTGGTTGGCCATCTCCTTGACCGCGTGCTGGGCCTGGGCGACGGCGAGGCCGTAGCCGGGGACGATCACGACGGTGTCGGCGTAGGCGAGCTTGATCGCCGCGTCCTGGGCGCCGATCGAGGTGACCGGACGCTGCTCACCGCTCCCGGACGCCGCGGCGGGCGCGCCGCCGAAGCCGGAGAAGAGGATGTTGGCGACCGAGCGGTTCATCGCGGTCGCCATCTCCATCGTCAGGATCGTTCCCGAGGAGCCGACCAGGGTCCCGGCGACGATCAGCGCGACGTTCTGCAGGGCGAACCCGGCGGCCGCCGCGGAGAGGCCGGTGAAGGCGTTCAGCATCGAGATCACGACCGGCATGTCGGCGCCGCCGATCGGCAGCACCACCAGGTTTCCGAGGATCGCGGCGGCGACCAGGATAAGGATGAAGAGGAACTGCGAGGGCGGGTCGTTGTTGATCGCGATGACGATCGCGAGGACGATCACGCCGATCCCGAGGACCGCGTTGATGATCTGCTGCCCGGGCACGGCCAGCGGGCGGGTCGGGATCAGGTCCTGGAGCTTGGCGAAGGCGATGTTCGACCCCCAGAAGGAGACCGAGCCGATGATCGCCGCGAGCAGCGTCGGGATCAGGTCTTCCAGCGGCATCGCACCGCCGATGTGGATGCCGTGACGGATCTCCGACCAGGCGATCAGGGCCACCGCGCCGCCGCCGACCCCGTTGTACAGGGCCACCATCTGCGGCATCTCGGTCATCTTGACCTTGATCGAGGCGTAGGCGCCGACCGCCGAGCCGATCGCCAGGCCGATCGCGACCAGACCCCAGTTGCCCATCCCGTCGAGCAGCAGGGTGGTGACGACCGCGACCGCCATGCCGACCGCGGCGATCAGGTTGCCGCGCTTGGCCGTGGACGGGTGCGTGCCCTGTTTCAGCCCGAGGATGAAGAGGGAAAATGAGACGATGTAGAGCGCCGTGGCGGCATCGCCGCCCGGCTCGAGCACCGCGAGGGAGATCATTTACCGGCGCCTCCGCCTTTGCCGTCGCCCGCTTTGGCGTCTGCCTTCGGTTTCGGTTTTTTGGCGAACATGCCGAGCATCCGGTCGGTGACCATGAAGCCGCCGACGATGTTGATCGCGCCGAAGGCGACGGCGATCGTGCCGATCACGTACTCGAGGCCGTCGCCGGCATAGCCGAGGACGATCAGGCCGCCGAGCATGACGATGCCGTGGATCGCGTTGGTCTGCGACATCAGCGGCGTGTGCAGCGTGGTCGGCACCTTCGAGATGACCTCGAAGCCGACGAAGATCGCCAGCACGAAGATGGTGAACTCGGTGAAGAGGCTCATGCGGAATCCCTCCCTGCGGCGCGCTCGTTCACGATCTCGCCACTCTTTGCGATCAGCGCCGCGGCGAGGATGTCGTCCTCGAGGTTGACGTTCAGCTCGCCCTCCTCGGTGATCAGCAGGCCGAGCAGGTTCTCCAGATTTTTCGCGTAGAGCTGCGAGGCGGGGACCGGCATCAGGCTCGGCAGGTTGCGCGGGCCGACCACCTTGACGCCGTTCTCGACCACGGTCTCGCCCGGCTTGGTCAGCTCGCAATTGCCGCCGGTCTCGGCGGCGAGGTCGACGATCACCGAGCCCGGCTGCATGCCCCGCACCGCGTCGGCGGTGATAAGGATCGGCGCCGCGCGTCCGGGGATGGCGGCCGTGGTGACGATGATGTCCTGTTTGCGCGCGTTGTCGGTCAGCGCGTCACGGACCTGCGCGTTCTCCTCCTCGGTGAGCGGGCGCGCGTAGCCGCCCTCGCCCTCCGCGTCGGGGATGAAGTCGAGTTCCAGCGGTCGGCCGCCGAGCGAGGCGATCTGCTCCCAGGCGGCGCGGCGGATGTCGAAGCCGGTGACGATCGCGCCGAGGCGCTTGGCCGTGGCGACCGCCTGCAGCCCGGCGACGCCGGCGCCGAGGACGAGGACTTTGGCCGGCGGCACGGTGCCCGCGGCGGTGGTCATCATGCCGAAGAAGCGGCCCGACTCCCGCGCGGCGATCAGCATCGCCGCGTAGCCCGCGGCGGCGGCCTGCGAGGACAGCGCGTCCATCGCCTGGGCGCGCGTCGTCCGCGGGATCGCCTCCATCGCGAAGGCGGTGACGCCGGAGGCCGCGAGGGCCTTGTTGGTGTCGGCGGCGACCCACGGGTTCAGGTGGGAGACGTAGATCTGGTTCGCGCTCAGGCGGCCGATCTCCGCGGCGCTCGGCACGCCGACCCGCAGGACGACGTCGGCGTTCCAGATCGCCTCGGCGGGCGCGATCTCGGCGCCCGCGTCGGTGTAGTGCGCGTCCGGATGCCCGGCGGCCTCGCCGGCCCCGGACTCGATCAGCACGTCGACCTTCTCGTTCTTTTTCTTCAACGAGCGGACGACATCAGGGACGAGCGCGACCCTGCGCTCCCCCTCGGCGGTCTCTTTCGGCACTCCGATCTTCACAGCGGCGCGGAACCTTATGCGATCTGGTGCTTACCTTGTTGGTTGCCTGGGTCAGCCGGCCACGCCGACGTCTGCCATCGCGGCCAACCGCGCGAGCGTGTGAAGCTGCTGATCTCGCTCTACATGGACCGGTGACACGATCAGGCGATCCACACCGGCGGCGGCGAAGCGCTCCACGCGCTCGGCCACCTCGGCCTCGGTCCCGACCAGCGAGGTCGCGGCGACGAGCTCGTCCGGCAGGGCCTCGAAGGCGCCGCCGCGGTCGCCCGCCTGGAAGCGTCGCTGCACCTCGTCGGCGACCTCGCCGAAGCCGAAGCGGTGCGCCAGGTCGACGTAGAAGTTGGTCTTCCGCGACCCCATGCCTCCCAGGTAGAGCATCAGGCCGGCCTTGACCATGTTCTTCGCCGCCTCCAGGTCGCCGTCGATCGCCACCTGCAGGCTCGGCGAGACCTCGAGGTCGGCGCGCGTCCGCCCGCCCTTGGCGAAGCCCGCCTCGAGGTGCTCGCCCCAGGTGTCCTGGAAGCGGTCGACGGAGAAGAAGATCGGGATCCAGCCGTCGGCCACTTCCGCCGTCATCTGCACCGATTTGCGCCCGATCGCGCCGACGAAGACGGGGATCGAGTTGCGCAGCGGGTGGAAGTTCAGCTTCAGCGCCTTGCCCTCGCCGCCCGCCGGCGGCAGGTCGTAGTGCGTGCCGTGGTGCTCCAGTGGCCCTTCGCGGGCGACGATCTTCCGCACCACCTCGATGTACTCGCGGGTCCGCCCCCAGGGCTTCGCGTAGGGCACGCCGTACCAGCCTTCCGACACCTGCGGGCCGCTCGGCCCGAAACCGAAGAGGAAGCGCCCGCCGGAGAGTTTGTCGATCGTCGCCCCGGCCATCGCCGCCGCCGCGGGCGGCCGCGCGGGCACCTGCAGGATCGCCGCGCCGAGGTTGATCGTCGTCGTCTGCCCGGCGAGCCAGGCCAGGACGCTGACCACGTCGGACCCGTAGGACTCCGCCACCCAGACCGACTCGTAGCCCAGCCGCTCGGCCGCGAGCACGAGCTCGAGGGCCTCCTCACCGGCAGGCCCGATCCCCCAATAGCCCAGGTTGATGCCCAGCTTCACCCCCATCCGAGCGCAACCCTATTCAATAGACGGGTGGCGACGGCGACGGCGACCCCGGACACCGGCCTCTCGAGCAAGGAGGCGGCAGCACGCCTGCGGAAATTGGGGGCGCCGCCGGAGACCAGCTCGCGCTCGACCTCGAGCATCATCGCGGGCAACGTCTTCACGCTCTTCAACGCGATCATCGCGGTCTTCTTCGTCTTCGACCTGGGGCTGGGGCTGTACGCCGACTCGCTCTTCGGGCTGATCGCGGTCATCAACTCCTACATCGGCATCCGCCAGGAGCTGAACGCGAAGAAGACGCTCGACGAAGTGGCGGTGCTGGTGGCGCCGCGAGCGCGCGTGATCCGTGATGGCGAGACGGTCGAGCTGCTCGCCGACGAAGTAGTGCCCGGCGACCTCGTCGCGATCAGCCCCGGCGACCAGCTCGTCGCCGACGGCCGCGTGATCGCCAGCCGCGGCCTCACCCTCGACGAGTCGATGCTGACCGGCGAGGCCGAGGGCATCCGCAAGGAGCGCGGCGAGGAGGTGCTGTCCGGCTCCTTCGCGATCTCCGGCTCCGGCCACTACGAGGTCGACGCGGTCCGCGAGAAGAGCTACGCGGGCCGGCTTGCTGGCGAGGCGAAAGCCTTCCGCCACCCGCTCTCGCCGCTGCAGGAGGAGGTGAACCGGGTGATCGTCGTCTCCACCTACCTGATGATCCCGCTGGCGATCCTGCTGATCCTGAGCCTGAAGATCCGCGCCGTCGGCCTGCATTCCGCCGCCCAGACCGCGACCGCGGGCCTGGTGACGCTGATCCCCGAGGGCCTCGTGCTGCTGATGAGCGTCACCTTCGCCGTCGCCGCCGTGCGGCTGGCGAAAAAGGACACGCTGATCCAGCAGATGAGCGCGACCGAGAGCCTTGCCTCGGTGGACACGATCTGCGTCGACAAGACCGGCACGCTGACCGAGGGCGAGCTGCGCCTGCGCGCGGTCGAGTTCGCCGAGGACGTCGACCCGACGGTCGGCGCAGCGGTGCTGGGACGGTTCGCGGCCAGCGCCGGGGACCGCAACCAGACCCTGGAGACGATCGCCGAGCGCTATCCCGGCGACGCCGGCCAGGTGAGCGCCGAGGTGCCGTTCTCCTCCGAGTACAAGTGGTCGGGGGTCTCGCTGGAAGGGAACGGGGCGGGCGCCGGGACGTTCGTGCTCGGTGCGCCCGACGTGCTCGAAGACGCGGGCGCGCTGGCGCTGCCGCCGGGGCTGGCGGCGAAGCTGCGCGAGGAGACCGAGGCGGGGCGCCGCGTCGTCGCCTTCGGGCGCACCGGCGAGGCGCTGCCGAGCGACCCGTCGTCCAGCCCGGCGCCGCGCCTCACCCCGGTCGCCCTGGTGGTGCTGGAGGAGACACTGCGCGCGGACGCGGCGGCGACGATCGCCACCATGCGCGAGCAGGAAGTCGACCTGAAGCTGATCTCCGGCGACGCGGCGGCGACGGTGACCGCGGTCGCCTACGCGGTGGGCGTGCCGCGCGACGCGGGCGTGGTCGAGGGTCCGGACCTCCCCGACGACCCGGAGGCGCTGCAGGAGGTCGCGCTCGCCAACACGATCTTCTGCCGGATCAAGCCGGAGCAGAAGAAAGCGCTGGTCGCGGCGCTGGTGGCGGCGGGGCGCTACGTGGCGATGATCGGCGACGGGGTGAACGACGTGCCGGCGCTGAAGCGGGCGCGGATGGCGGTGGCGATGGGCTCGGGGACGCAGGTGACCAAAGGGGTCGCCGACGTCGTCCTCCTGAAAGACCAGTTCGGGCGGCTGCCCGAGGCGGTCGGCGAGGGCCGGCGGATCGCCCGCAACATCCACCGCCTCGGCCGCCTCTACCTCACCAAGAGCGTGTACGCGGCGACCCTGATCGTGCTGGTCGCGGTGCCCGGCTTCGCCTTCCCCTTCCTGCCGCGCCACCTCACCATGGCCGCCTTCCTGACCATCGGCATCCCCTCCTTCGTCCTCGCCCTGGCGCCCTCCGACGGCCCGCTCTACCGCGGCCGATTGATCCGCGCCTTGGCCGCCTTCGCCGTCCCCGCCGGGGTGGCGACCGGGATCGCCTCGATCATCTCCTGCGTCCTCGTCAACACCGTCGCCGGCGGCGGCCTGGCCGCCGGGCGCACGGCGGCGACGACGACGCTGATCGTCCTCGGCCTCGCCTTCGTCCTCCTCCTCGAGCGCGGCCCCGGCCGCGAGCACATCGCGATCCAGAGCTACATGCTGGCGATGGTCGCCGGCCTCGGCGCCCTCTACGCCCTCTTCCTCGCCGCCGAACCGGTCCGCAACTTCTTCGAACTCGAAATCCTCGACGCTACCCAGTGGTTCCTCGCCCTCCTCGCCGCCGCGATCGGCCTCACCATCGCCGCCCTAGCCTGGCGCCTGCCGATCATCGAACGCTGGGAAGCCGAGATCACCGACGAACCCGACGAGCCCCCGAGCCCGATGGAGGAGTCCGAGCCGCCGACGGCGGCGCTGTAGGTCCGAGCCACCTACGGCGGCGCTGTAGGGATGGGGCGCCGCAAGCTGTCGCCCGGAAGGGACGGGGCCCCGCAAGCTGGCGCCCGGGGAAAGGACCCGCCCCTCTCGCCACGGCCCGGGCAGGCTGTGGCCGTGGCGAGAGGGGCGGGTGTGCGGAAGGTGTGGAGGGACACCGGCGGGAGGCGCACGGAAGGTTCACGGATCCGTGACGGGACGCCCACGACGGGCGCCGAGGGCCGGGTCCTC
>CALCIA010000270.1 GCA_937907435.1 uncultured Actinomycetes bacterium | reverse complement strand
GTGGCGAGAGGGGCGCGTCCGTAATCCGGGCGACAGCTTGCGGGGCCTGGACCCTTCGGGCGACAGCTTGCGGGGCGCGTGGCCGGGGAATGCCGGCGGCCTAGCGACTCGCGTCGCTAGCGCGGGCGCCGAGGATGGCGCCGATGAGGATCGAGCGCTCCGGCACCTCGGCGCCGGGCAGGACGATCACGTCGCGCAGGCGGCTCCCCGCCCCGATGCGGGCGCCGTCGCCGATCACGGCGGGGCCGTCGATCCGCACGTCGTCGCCGATCTCGCAGTCGGGACCGAGCAGGACCGGGCCGTCGAGGGCGGGCTCGTCGTCGCCCAACTCGCCGCTGCGGAAGCCGTCGACCATCTTCCCCACCTGCTCGACCCGGACGGCGCCGTTCAGGGCGTCGTAGGTGCTTTCGCGCAGCTCGGTGAGGTTGCCGATGTCGTTCCAGTAGGCGTCGATCTCGTGTGAGTAGAAGGGCACGTCCGACTCCAGCAGCCTCGGGAAGACGTCCATCGCCCAGTCGGCGAAGCCATCCGGATCGCCCTCCTCGGCCGCCAGGCTGGTCCCAGGAGACGGGAAGAAGTCGAAGATCTCCTTGCGGAACATGTAGATGCCGCAGTTGGCCAGGTCCGACAGCGCTTCGCTCGGCTGCGGCTTCTCCTGGAAGCCCCCTATGCGCCCCTCGGAGTCGGTGATCGCGACGCCGAACTGGGTCGTGTCCTCGACCCGCTTGGTCGCCAGCGTGGCGATCCCGTCGTGGCTCTCGTGGTACTCGCGCATCGCGGTCAGGTCGATGTCGGTGAGGGCATCGCCGGAGATGATCAGGAAATCCTCGCCGAGGAAGTCGGCCACGTTGCGGACCCCGCCCGAGGTGCCGAGCAGCGCCTCCTCGCGGCTGTAGGTCAACGACACCCCACAGGCCGAGCCGTCGCCGAAGTGCTCGGTGATCTGGTCCGGGAACCAGTGCAGGTTGGCGATCGTCTCGGTGAATCCGTGCCGCGCGAGCAGGCGCAGGATGTGCTCCATCACCGGCCGGTTCAGCACCGGGACCATCGGCTTCGGCCGGTCGAAGGTGATCGGCCGCAGGCGGGTGCCGAGGCCGGCGGCGAGGACCATCGCCCTCATCCCATCTCCTCCTTGAAGCGCTCGATCGCCGCCACCGGCAGCGGGTCGACGCCGCGCTGGCGAGCCATCTCCAGCGTCACCAGGTCGCCCAGCATCACCGCCCACAGCATCCGCTCCAGGCGCGTCTCCCCCGCGGTCTCGACCCGCACCACGGTGGCCGCGCCGGATTCGACCGACCTGGCGGTGAGCTCGAAGCGCCGCGCGATGCGTGGGTGCTGGTCACGGTCCTCGAGGAAGATCGCCGCCGCGCGCTCCTCGCCGACCGCGCCCGACCAGCCGCAGAGCTCGTTGTGGTCGGCCTCGGGCAGCTCGCCCCACCAGGCGGGGGCCTTCGCGTTCTCGTTGACCTGCGTCTTCCAGCGGCGCGCCACCGGCGCGGTCAGGTCGGCGCCGTAGACGACCGGCACGGCACCGGCGACGAGCGCGGCGATCTCGCGCGCCTGCTGCTGCAGCGTCTCGGCCTGGTCGGCGAGGAAGGCCGCGGCGGCGTCGACCTCGGTGTGGAGGCGGGGCGCGATGCCGGCCAGCCAGGCGACCTCGGCGGCGACCACGACCATGTAGGCGACCGCGGCGCGCGGCTGGAAGATCCCCGGCAGGCCGACCACCGGCACCGCCGTCTCCCGCGCCCGGTCGACCAGCGGGCCGCCGGTCGAGGCGACGAGCCGCCTGGCCCCGAGCGTCTCCGCCGCCTCGAAGCAGGCGAGCGTCTCCTCGGTCCCGCCCGAGTAGCTCGAGCAGAGCACGGTCCACTCCGGCGTCGCCCAGCTCGGCAGCGCGTACCCGCGCACCGTCACCATCGGCGCGGTCAGCCGGTCGCCGATCGCCGCCGCGGCGAGGTCGCCGCCGATCGCCGAGCCGCCCATCCCGCAGACGAAGAGGCCCGCCGACGGCGAGGGCTCGAGGCGCGCCGATTCGATCCGCCAGAGCGCGTCACGGAGTTGATCCGGGATGCCGAGGACGTCGTCGATCATCGCGCGGCAACCCTTTCATTCTCGGCGACCATCGTGTCGGCAAGCCGGGCACCGGGCTCGACCGTCGCGCCCGGGGCGAGGACCGACCCGCTCACCCGCGCCCCCGCGCCGACCGTGCAGCCGTCGAGGAGGACCGAGTCGACGACCACGGCGTCGGCGCCGACCTCGCAGCCCCGCGAGACCACCGCCCGGGGACCGATCCGCGCCGAGTCCGCCACCGCGCAGCCCTCGCCGAGGAAGAGGCCCGGGGCACTCGGGCGCACCTCGGTGGACACCCGCCCCTCGAGGATGTCCCAGGTCGCCTGCAGGTAACGCTCATGGGTGCCGATGTCCATCCAGTACCCGTCGAGGCGCAGCGCGCACAACCCCTCGCCGACCAGCCGCGGGAAGACTTCGGTCTCGATCGAGACCTTGCGCTCGGGCGGAATCAGGTCGAGGACCGAGCGCTCCAGCACGTAGGCCCCGGCGTTGATCTCCCCCGGCACCGCCTCGCCGGTCTTCTCGGTGAAGGCGAGCACCGCCCCCTCCGGATCGCACTCGACCAGGCCGTAGGCGGAAGAGTCCTCGACCGGGTAGAGGCCGATCGTCGCCCGCGCCCCGCGCTCCTCGTGCGCGCGCAGCAGCGCGGTCAGGTCGAGGTCGGTGAGGACGTCGCCGTTCAGCGCCAGGAAGCGGTCTTCGAGGCGGTCGCCGAGCGCTTCGGCGGCGAAGCGGATCGCCCCCGCGGTCCCGCGCAGCTCGGGCTCGACCACGTAGGTGAGCGCGACGCCCTCGTGTTCCCCCTCCCCCAGGGCCTCGCGCAGGCGGTCGGGCAGGAAGCCGCAGGCGAGCACGACCTCGCTCACCCCGTGCGCCCCGAGCCACTCCACCATGTAGGCGAGGAACGGGCGGTCGACCAGCGTCAGCGCCGGCTTCGGGACGTTGTCGGTGAGCGGGCGCAGGCGCGTGCCCTCGCCCCCCACTAGGACTATGGCCTGGATCGGCTTCTCCTAGGAGACCTTGGTCGGCGCCTGTCGCGGCTGCCGGCCGATGCCCTCGTATTCGAAGCCCGCGGTCGCCAGCGCCTCGGGGTCGAGGTAGTTGCGGCCGTCGACGACCAGCGGGCGCGCCATCGACGCGGCGGCAGCGGCCCAGTCGAGGTCACGGAACTCGCCCCACTCGGTGACCAGGACCGCGGCGTCGGCGCCCTCCAGCGCCGCCATCGCCGAGTCGGCCATCTCGACCGAGGTCAGCATCGCGCTCGCCCGCTCGGAGGCGACCGGGTCGTAGGCGACGACCTCGGCGCCCTCGCCCTGCAGGCGCGCCGAGAGCACCAGGCTCGAGGCCTCGCGCATGTCGTCGGTGTCCGGCTTGAAGGCGAGGCCGAGCAGCGCGATCCGCTTGCCGATCAGCGAGCCGAGGTGCTTCTCCAGCTTCCCCACCACCCGCCGCTTCTGCAGCTCGTTCACCTCGATCACCGAGGTCAAGAGCTGGAAGTGGTAGCCGGTGTTGCCGGCCAGCATCTTCAGCGCCGAGACGTCCTTGGGGAAGCAGGAGCCGCCGTAGCCGATCCCGGCTCGCAGGAAGGACTTGCCGATCCGCGTGTCGGACCCCATGCCGCGGGCGACCTCGCCGACGTCGGCGCCGACCTCCTCGCAGACGTTGGCGATCTCGTTGATGAAGGAGATCTTGGTCGCCAGGAAGGCGTTCGAGGCGAGCTTGATCATCTCGGCGCTGGCGACGTCGGTGCGCAGGATCTCCCCCTCGGCGCCGAGCGGCGCGTAGAGGGCCGCCACCGCGTCGGCCGCCTCCTCGTCGCCGGGGTCGGCGCCGACCACCACGCGGTCGGGGTGCATGAAGTCCTCGACCGCGGTCCCCTCCTTGAGGAACTCGGGGCAGGAGACGTAGGCGAGGCCGGGCATGTCGCGGCGGATCGACTCGCCGGTCCCGGCGGGCACGGTGCTCTTCATCACCAGCACGTGGTCGGAGTCCTCGGGCAGCTCGGCGACCACCGCGCGCACCCGCGAGAGATCGGCGTCGCCGGAGTAGGTCGGCGGCGTGTCGACGCAGGTGAAGAGCAGGCGGGCGCCGGCGAGCAGCTCCTCCATCGAGGTGGTGAAGGTGATCCGCTCGGCGTTGCGGCGGATCATCTCGGTCAGCCCCGGCTCGTGGATGGCGACGTCGCCGCGCGCGAGTGCCTCGACCTTCTCGGGAAGGATGTCGCGGGCGATCACCCGGTGGCCCAGCTCGGCAAAGCAGGCGGCGGTCACCAGCCCGACCCAGCCGACCCCGATCACCCCGACAGCTTCGCCTCTCTCACTCATTCGCTCTTGCTCCCCGCTTTCGCAGTTTTCTTCTTCTTCGGCAGCATCACGTGGCAGGACTCCGCGATCCCCATCATCTGCTCGTTCGACAGCGACTGCTGCAGGCTGTTGGAGATCCAGTAGGTGTTTTCGCCGCGGTGCCAGGCGACCAGCTTGATCTTGCCGCTATCGGTGTAGATCGAGTATTCACGTCCGTTGACGGTCCGTTCTTCGGTCGGGTCGTCGAGGATCGGCGGATTTTCCCAACCTTGGATCCCCTGTACCCCGAAGTAGTTCGGTTCTTCGTAGACGGGGACGAAGATGCCGACCATCCGGTAGGCCCCGTGGCGTTCCTTGTCCTTGTCTTTCAGGTGGTAGACGCGCGGATCGACGATGTGTTCGTAGGGATTCGATTCCTGGAAGCTGGCGCCGGAGGGCAGCCGGGTCGGGTAGAAGACCGGGAAGCCACCGCCCACCTTGCGGGCGACGATTTCCGCCTCCTGTTCGCCGATTTCGGCCGCGGGCACGAGCTCGTCGCCACCCGGTGGCGTGTGCTTCTTCGGCTTCTTCTTGGGCTTCTTCTTGGCCTTGCCCTTCTTCTTCTGCCGTTCTTCCTGCCGCTTCTTCTTCCGTTCGGCCTTTTCTTCTTCTTCCTGCTTTTCGGCCTTCTGCGTCTGGTAGCCGGCTTCGCCGAGGAATTCCTTCGCCGCGTGGTGGATTTCGTTCTCGTTCGCGTAGACGTAGCTGGGGCCGAGTTCGGCCGGGAAGTGAATCTGCTGGACTTCGGCGCCGCGGAGTTCGTAGAGCAGGTCGAGCAGTTCGATCAGTTCGGCGCCTTCCTCGATGTTCGCCGTCGTGTATTCGGTGAGGATGTCGATCAGGCTGTGGTTGTCGGTGATCAGGTCGAGCGGCGAGATCTGATGGCGCACCTGGCTGAGGAAGCTCTGCTGGCGGGCCGAGCGGACGATGTCGGTGTCGGTGTGCCGGTAGCGCACGTACTGGAGCGCTTTTCTTCCACAGAGCTTCTGGTAGCCGGGCTGGATGTTGATTTCGGCGTACTGTTCTTCTTCCGGCACGCCGACGTTGGAGTGGAAGTAGCGACGGTCGACGTCGGTGTAGACGCAGCCGATCGCGTCGACGGCGCGGACGAAGCCGAGGAAGTCGATGTTGACGATGTGGTTGATCTGCAGGCCGGTCAGATCCTTGACCACCTGGACGGTCAGCCTCGGGCCGCCCTCGGCATAGGCGCCGTTGAACTTTTCGGGGCCGAAGAGCCCGGGGATTTCGACCTTCAGGTCGCGCGGGATCGACATCACCGAGATCAGGTTCTTGCCGGCGTCGAGCCGCAACAGGATCGTGGTATCGGAGCGGCCGAATTCTTCTTCGAATTCGGGGCGTTTGTCGGAGCCGAGGATCAGGATCGTCTGCGGCGCGCCGCCGTGGACTTTCTTGACCACGTCTTCGACTTCGGCGGAGAGGTGCTTGTTTTCCTTCGTGCCGATCGCTTCGGCGATCGAGTTGATGTAGAGCAGCACGGCCGACGACGTGGCCGCGGCGCAGACGGCGACGATGATCAGGCTGGCGAGGCTGAACCGCCACCAGTAGCGCTTCTTCTTCGGCGGCTCGGTGCCGTCCCCCTCGGGGGGCGGCTTGCGGGTCGAGTACCCGCCGTAGCCGGGCGGCGGCGTGCTACTCACCGAGCCGCTCCGGGATCGCGCGCAGGAACGACTCGAGCGCCTGCCGGTAGCCCTCCAGCGAGGCGACCGAGACCCACTCCGCCGGGCCGTGGTGACCGGCGCCGACCGGGCCGAACTCCACCGCCGGCACCCCCACCCGCAGGAAGGAGACCGCGTCGGAGGCGCCGTCGCGCCCGACGCTCATCGTCTCCCCGTTGGCATAGGTCGCCGCCGCCTCGCGCAGGCCGACCAGGAAGGGCGATTCGCGGTCGACCGTCGCCGGCGGGCGGACAAGCAGCGGCGCCGCGGCGACACCGGGCATCGCCTGGATCTCGTCCAGCAGGGCCACGGGGTCCTGGCCGGGCAGGTAGCGGATATCGACGTCGATCACGCATCGGTCGGGCACCTTGTTCAGAGCGTCGCCGCCCCAGATCCGCCCCAGGTTTATCGACGGACGGTCGAACAACTCCGAACTCTGTCTCGCAAACGGTAGCGACTCGATACTCCGGAAAACGTCGATCGCGTTCAGCACCGCGTTGTCGCCCAGCCAGGGCGTGGCGCCGTGCGCCGCCGTCCCGCCCACCTCGAGCCGCAGCGCCAGCACGCCCTTGGCCTCGACCCCGATGTGCAGGTCGGTCGGCTCGCCGGTGATCGCGAAGTCCCCGGTGAAGCCGCTGTCGACCAGCCGGTCGCAGCCCCGGTCCTCCCCCTCCTCGGACTCCTCGTCGCCGACGATCCCCAGCCGCACCCGCACCCCGTCCTGCTCCCGCAGCGCCGCGGTGACCACCATCATCGCCGCGATCGCGCCCTTCATGTCGTAGGAACCGCGCCCGTAGAGCCGATCCCCCTCCAATCGCGGCTCGAACTGCTCGGCGTGCGCCGGCACCACGTCGATATGCCCCTCGAGGACGACCGTCGGCGCCCCCTCGGGCCCGACTTCGGCCTTCACCACGGGCAGCCCACGGACCTCTTCCCGCTTCGTCTCGATGTCGCGCGCCTCCAGCCACGCTTCAACAAACCCGGCGCACTCGAAAATGCTGCGCTCATCGCAGGTCTCATACGCAATGAGCCGCTTCGCAAGGGAAAGGAGCTCTGAGGGAGGGGATTCGGTCATTCTCGTTCCGGAATTGCTTCGCGCACCCTTCGGGTGCGGCTCACGATGACTGAGCGCGCCTATGGCGCGCAATGATCGGATTGCATTTCCGCCGCTTCGCGACATTCCTCCACGAGAACGACCGAATCCCCTCCGCCGGGCGCATCGCGGCAGCTCCCCCAGTCCGGGATCCGGCGACGAGCTTGCAACCTCGAGATTTGCCGTCAGCTTTCCCACCCCGCGACGCAGCGTCAATTCGTCCCGGCGCGACGCAGGCGGGGCTCTCGGGCTCGACTCGCCGGAATATCCGGCGATATGCAATCTGATCCCTGCGCCCCATAGGGGCGCAGCATCTTCCCCGACCCAGCGCCCGAAGGGCGCGGGAGGTTGTTCCGGAGAGGCGAGCCCGGGAGCCCCGCCCCCGCCTCATCCCTGCGCGATCGACAGAAAAGTCTCGGCGCGCTGTTTGTCTTTCACCGCGCGCGACCACTCAGCAGTGCCCGACTCCGACTCAGCCAGCCGCCGTTCCGCGTCGGAGAGCTCCTCTTTGAGCGCGCCGGCGTCGAGATCCTCGGGCGCGACCGCTTCCTCGACCAACACCCGGGCGGTGTTCTCGAACACCTGCAGCCAGCCGTGCGACTGCGCGTACTTTTTCGTCTCTGAGTCGGAGACGTGCAGGCGCAGGGTGGTCGGCAGCAGGGCGCCGAGCACCGGGGCGTGGTTGGCGAGGATGCCGATTTCGCCCACTTCGGTGCGGGTCGAGAGCTGGCGGACTTCGCCGTTGAAGACCTCCCCCTCCGGGGTGAGGACTTCGACGTCCAGCATGTGCTCGGCGGCCAACTTCGCTCCCTAGGCTTTCGCCGCGGCGTTCTCGGTGACCTGGTCGATGCCGCCCTGCATGTAGAAGGCGCCCTCGGGCAGGTCGTCGTGGGTGCCGTCGAGGATCTCGCGGAAGCCGCGCACCGTCTCCGAGACCGGCACGTACTCGCCGGAGCGGCCGGTGAACTGTTCGGCGACGAAGAACGGCTGCGAGAGGAAGCGCTCGATCTTGCGGGCGCGCGACACCGTCTGGCGGTCCTCGTCGGAGAGCTCGTCGATGCCGAGGATCGCGATGATGTCCTGGAGCTCTTTGTAGCGCTGCAGAACCTCCTGGACCTCGGTCGCGGTGCGGTAGTGCTCCTCGCCGACGACGTCGGGCTTGAGGATCGTCGAGGTCGAGTCAAGCGGATCCACCGCCGGGTAGATGCCTTTCTCGGAGATCGCCCGCGAGAGCGCGGTGGTCGCGTTCAAGTGGGCGAACACCGAGGCCGGGGCCGGGTCGGTGTAGTCGTCGGCGGGGACGTAGACGGCCTGGATCGAGGTGACCGAGCCGCGGTCGGTCGAGGTGATCCGCTCCTGCAGGCCGCCCATCTCGGTCTCCAGCGTCGGCTGGTAACCGACCGCCGAAGGCATGCGCCCGAGCAGCGCCGAGACCTCGGAGCCCGCCTGGACGAAGCGGAAGATGTTGTCGATGAAGAGCAGCACGTCCTGGCCGCCCTGCTCGCGGTAGTACTCGGCCATCGTCAGGCCGGACAGGGCGACGCGCAGGCGCGCTCCGGGCGGCTCGTTCATCTGGCCGAAGACCAGCATCGTTTTGTCGATGACGCCGCTTTCTTTCATCTCGAGCCAGAGGTCGTTGCCCTCGCGCGAGCGCTCGCCGACGCCGACGAAGGCGGACAGCCCCTCGTGCTCCTCGGCGATGTTGCGGATGAGCTCCTGGATCAGCACGGTCTTGCCGACGCCGGCGCCGCCGAACAGCCCGACCTTGCCGCCTTTGGCGTACGGCGCGAGCAGGTCGATGACCTTGATCCCGGTCTCCAGGACCTCCTGGGTCGGGGTCAGGTCGGAGGCCTTCGGGGCGGGACGGTGGATCGGCCAGCGCTCGACGTCGGCGCCGATCTCCTCGCCGTTGTCGATCGGGTCGCCCAGCAGGTTGAAGATGCGGCCCAGGGTGGCGTCGCCGACCGGCACCGTGATCGGGTTGCCGGTGTCGATGACCTTGTCGCCACGCTGCACACCGTCGGTGGCGTCCATGGCGACCGCGCGGACGCGGTCGTCGCCGAGGTGCTGCTGGACCTCGCAGAGCAGCTCGGTGTTGTCGCCCTCGTCGTTGCCGCGGCTCTCGATCACGATCGCCGAGTAGATCTCCGGCAGCTCATCGGGGAAGAGCGCGTCGATCACCACGCCGGTGACCTGCTCGACGCGACCGATGTTCTGCCCTGCTCCGTTGCCGTTCTCAGCCAATTTGATCTAGGTCCTTTTCCTGGTCTCGCGAACTCGTGGATTTTCTGGGGGGTCTAGCTCAGCGCCTCGGCGCCGGAGACGACCTCGAGGATCTGCTGGGTGATTTCCGCCTGGCGGGCGCGGTTCATCTCCAGGGTCAGTTTGTCGTTGATTTTTTCGGCGTTCTCGGCCGCGTTGCGCATCGCGGTCATCCGCGCGCCGAGCTCCGAGGCGGCCGACTCGAGCAGCGCCCGGTAGACCGAGATCGTCACGTACTCCGGGATCAGCCGCGCGAGCAGCTCCTCGGCTTCGGGCTCGAAGAACCACTCCGAGCGCGCCTGGCCGCCGCCCGACTCGTTCTCCTCCGGCTCCTCCTCGGCGTCGGCGCCCTCGCCGACCACCTCGGCCTGCTGCAGCGGCAGCAGGGTCTGGCGCCAGACGTGCTGGGTCAGCGGCGAGACGAAGCGGTTGTAGATCAGCTCGACCCGGTCGACCTCCTCGTCGACATAACGGGCGACCAGCTCCTCGCCGATCTGCCGCGCGTCGGCGAACGACGGGCGGTCGGTGAAGCCGGTGTATTCCCCGCTCAGCTCCTGTTTGCGGAACGTCATCGCGGAGACGCCCTTGCGGCCGACCACCGAGAAGATCGGCTCGGCGCCCTCGCCGCGGACGCGCTCGGCCGAGCGCATGCCCTCACGGATGATGTTCGAGTTGAAGGCGCCCGCCAGGCCGCGGTCGGCGGTGACGAGGACGATGCCGACCTTCTGCACGTTCTCGCGCTCGGCCAGCACCGGGACGCGCGGCAGCCCGCCCGCGTGGGCGGAGGCGATGCGGGTCAGTTTCCGCATCCCCTCCGAGTAGGGACGGAGGTCGGCGATCCGCTGTTCGGAGCGGCGCAGGCGCGCCGCCGCGACCATCTCCATCGCGCGCGTGATCTTGTTGATGTTTTTGATCGACGCAATGCGACTCTTGACTTCCTTCTGCGTGGCCATGGCGGATCTCCGGCGTCGCTACGACGCCTGCGTCGCCTCCTCGGCATCCTCGGCCTCGGCGGCCGGCGCATCGTCACCCTCGGAGTCCGAAGCGGTCCGGGCCGGGGCCTGGCGCTCCTCCTCGGAGTGGATGCGGTCGGATTCGCCCGCCGCCATCGGCTCGCCGTGCTCGTCGAAGTCGGGGCCGAAGTCGTCGACGAAGTCGGCGATCGCCTTGCCCAGCGCCTCCTCGTCCTCGTCGGAGAGCTTGCCGCTCTCTTCGATCCGGTCGAGCAGCGCCTTCTGCTCGGCGTGCAGGCGGATCCGCAGGTCGCCGAGGAATTCGCCGACGCGCTCGACTTTGATCCGGTCGAGGTAGCCGCCGGTGCCCGAGTAGATCGAGGCGACCTGGTCGGCGACCGCGAGCGGTTCGCGCTCTTTCTGTTTCAGCAGCTCGACCAGCCGTTCGCCGCGGGTCAGCGCTTTCTGCGTCTCCGGATCGAGCTCCGACCCGAACTGGGCGAAGGCCTCGAGGTCACGGTACTGGGAGAGGTCGAGGCGCAGTTTTCCGGCGACTTTCTTCATCGCCTTGGTCTGCGCGTTACCACCGACCCGGGAGACCGAGATGCCGACGTTGATCGCCGGGCGGACGCCGGAGAAGAAGAGGTCCGACTCGAGGAAGATCTGGCCGTCGGTGATCGAGATGACGTTGGTCGGGATGTAGGCCGACACGTCGGAGGCCTGGGTCTCGATGATCGGCAGCGCCGTCAGCGAGCCGCCGCCGAGGTCGTCGTTCAGTTTCACCGCCCGCTCGAGCAGCCGCGAGTGCAGGTAGAAGACGTCGCCCGGGTAGGCCTCGCGACCCGGCGGGCGCCGCAAGAGCAGCGACATCTGGCGGTACGCGGAGGCGTGCTTGGTGAGGTCGTCGTAGACGCAGAGGGCGGCTTTGCCGTTGTAGAGGAAGTGCTCGGCCATCGCGCAGCCCGCGTAGGGGGCGATGTACTTGATCGGCGCCGCCTCGTCGGCCGGCGCGGCGACGATGATGGTGTTCTCCATCGCGCCGTTCTCCTCCAGGACCTCTTTCAGCTGGACGACGGTGGACATCCGCTGCCCGATCGCGACGTAGACGCAGATCAGGTCCTTGTCGCGGTTGTTGATGATCGTGTCGATCGCGATCGCGGTCTTACCGGTCTGGCGGTCGCCGATGATCAGCTCTCGCTGGCCGCGGCCGATCGGGATCATCCCGTCGATCGCCATCAGGCCGGTCTGCACCGGTTCCTCGACCGGCTGGCGCTCGACCACGCCGGGGGCTTTGAACTCGGCCGGGCGGGTCTCGGTCGTGGCGACCTCGCCGCGGTTGTCGAGCGGGCGGCCGAGCGGGTCGACCATGCGGCCGAGCAGCTGCTCGCCGACCGGGATCTCCAGCAGGTGGCCGGTCCGTTTGACCGTGTCGCCCTCGACGATCTTGTCCCACTCGCCGAACAGCACGGCGCCGACGTTGTCGGACTCCAGGTTCAGCGCCAGGCCGGTCACCCCGTGGGGCAGCTCCAGCATCTCCAGCGCCATGCAGTTGTCGAGGCCGTGGACGCGGGCGATGCCGTCGGCGACCGAGAGGACGGTGCCGACCTCGGTCAGGTCCGCCGAATCGGTCTCCAGTCCCTCGATGCGCTCCCGCAGGATGCTCGCGATCTCGTCGGGCTTGATCTCCATCGCCATCTTGGTCTACTTCCTCCTTACGCCGCGCTCGCGACGCTTTTTCGCAATTTCTCCAGACGAGTGCGGATGCTCGCGTCAAGGACCATGTTGCCGACCCGCAGCACGATGCCGCCGAGGATCCCGTCGTCCACCTCGCTCGACAGCTCGACCTTCTCGCCGGTCTGCCGTTCGACCTCTTCGCCGATTTTCCCGACCACGCCCGGGTCGAGCTCGATCGCGCTGGTGACGGTCACGTCGAGGCGGCGGTTGGCTCTTTTCCAGAGCTCGTCGTACTCCCGCCGGATGCGGAAAACCTCCGGCATCCGGCCTTTCTCGACCAGCAGCTCGAGGAAGTTGACGAACTCCGGCTCGGCACCCGTAACGGCGCGCCGCAGCCCCTCCACCTTGTCGTTCGAGCTGAGGTACGGGCTGAACAGGAAGACCTGCAGCTCGCGGTCGGCGTCGACGGCGTCGGCGAACTGCGCCAGCTGCTCCTGCAGCTCGTTGATCTTGCCTTTGTCCTCTCCGGCCTCGAAGAGGGCCTCGGCGTATACGCGGGCGGCGTCGGCCATCTGCTCCGGTTACCCCTAGTTCTCCGAGCTCGAGCCCGAGAGGGCGGAGAAGTCGACCTCGCCGAGCGCCTCCTCGACGAGCCGTCGCTGGTCGTCTTCGGTGAGCGTCTTGCGGGTGACTTTCTCGGTCGCCAGGACGGTGAGGTCGGCGACCTCCTTGCGGATCGACTCGAGCGAGCGCCGGGTCTCGGCCTCGATGTCGCGCTGCGCCTGGGCGACGAGCTCGTCGCGTTTCTCCCGACCGGCGGCGGTCGCCTCCGACTCCGCCGTCTCGGCGGCCTTGCGGGCCCGGGCCATGATGTCGTCGGCCTGCTCGCGCGCCTCGGCGAGGCGGCTGCGGTACTCCTCGAGCAGTTCGTCGGACTCCTTGCGCTGCCGTTCGGCGGCGTCGATCGACTCCGAGATCGCTTTCGCGCGCTTGTCCAGGGCCTCCTGGATCCGCGGGAAGGCGACCTTGCTGAGGACCCACATCGTGAACAGGAACACGATCAGCGTCCAGATCATCAGCCCGACACCGGGTGAGACCAGGAAGCTTCCTTCGCTCTCCGCGACCGGGATCGCGGCTATCTGGCCGACGAGCGCCATCGCTACGAGAGGAAGAAGGCGATCAGGCCGAAGATGAACGTGTAGAACGCCACGGCCTCGGTGAGCGCGAAGCCGAGCCAACGGATCGATTCGAGCTCCGATTTCATCTCCGGCTGGCGGGCGACCGACTCGATCTCCTTGCCGAAGATGAAGCCGATGCCGATACCCGCGCCGATCGAGCCGAGGCCGGCGCCCACACCGAGGGCGATCGCTTTACCGGCGCCTTTGACGTCTTCGCCGGTGATGGCTTCGGTTGCGGCGGTGATTGATGGCAGGTCCATCAGGGAACGTGCTCCTTTTCCTAGTTGTCAATGCTCGGCGGAGGTGGCTCCGCCGATGTAGATGGCGCTGAGGGTCGAGAAGATGAATGCCTGCAGGGTCGCCACCAGCCCGACCTCGAAGATGAAGAAGGCGAAGGCGAGCGGGAAGGTCAGCGCGCCGAGCGCGGCGATCCCGAGCAGGACCGCGAGCCCGCCGCCCATGAACAGCAGCAGCAGGTGGCCGGCGAGGATGTTGGCGAAAAGACGGACGGAGAGGCTGACGAGCCGGACGAGGTGGGAGACGACCTCGATCAGGAAGATCGCGCCGCGGCCGATCGGGCTCATGTTCTCGAGGCCCGGCGGCAGCCAGCTCTTCATGTAGGGGAGGAAGCCCTTGGCCCGGATCCCTTCGACGTGGTAGCTGACCCAGACGACCAGGGTGAGGACGATCGGGATCGAGATGTTCGCCGTCGCCGCGTAGATCGCGAAGGTCGGGATTTCGAGGCCGAAGACGTTGAAGTGCTCGCCGGTGTTGGTCGGCAGCGGCAGGTAGCCGATCAGGTTGGCGAAGAGGATGAAGAAGAAGAGGGCGGCGATGAAGGGGAACCAGCGGGCCGCCACCGCCGGGTCCGACATGTTGCCGCGGGCGATGTTGTTCTTGGCCAGGTCGTAGGCGATCTCCATCGCGGTCTGGGTCTTGTTCGGCCGCTGCTGCATCTTCTTCGAGATCCAGACCATGGTGGCGATGGTCAGGCCCGCGGTCAGGGCGAGGTAGAAGACGGCGCGGTTGATCGAGAGGTCGATCGGGCCGATGTGGATCGAGATCCAGGGATGAAGTTTGAACTCGTTCTGCGGTTTGAACTCTTCGTTCTTGCCTTCGTTGCCGAAGATGAGGAGCAGAAGGATGATGATCGCCATCCACACGCCGCCGGCGATCAGAGCTTTGGTTTTGGTCTTCATCGCGGTTGGACGCTGTGCCCTTCGGGTTCGAGGAGGTAGGCCAGGCCCGACGAACCCATCGAGATCGTGAAGAGGGCGGCCAGGAGGACCGCCGCGGAGAGCCCGGCGGTGCGTTGGGCGATGCCGACGAGCAGCACCACGGTGGCCATCAGCCAGACGCGGCCGAGCGTGGTGGCGGCGATGATCCCCATCGCGCGCTGGCGGTTGCCCGCTTTGAGCGCTTCGCCGGAGCGGCGCTGGGCGAGCCACTGGATTCCGCGCTGGGCGAGCCAGGCGGCGGCGGCGCCGATGTAGCCGAGCAGCGAGAAGCCGCAGACGGCGAACACCACCGCGGCGGCGGCTAGCACCAGGAGGTCGACATGCTTAGGAGGAGACATAGATACGCCCGTCTCGGGGCCCGAGCGGACGGGGCCGCGACTATACCCGAAGCGGCCGGCAAATGGCTTTCTGATGCGGGTTAGTGCCCCTTGCCACTACCTGCCGGAGGTTTGGGTGAGGGCGGCTCGACATCCAGCTCCAGAGCTTCGAACTCGCCCGTTTCCGGGTTGATCCGACCCCGCCTCAGCTTGAGGATCTCGAGCACGTAGACGAGGTAGACGCTGTAGGCGAGGGCGGCCACGATCAGCACCAGCATCACCGCGGTCCAGAGCGCGTCGAAGTGGCCGTGGTTGTCGCTGTAGGGGACGAAGCGCAGGGCCAGGGCCAGCATCGACATGACGATCGTCCAGGCGTAGAGGTAGGCCACGGTGCGCCGCTGGCTGAACCCCTTGTTCGCCATGCGGTGGTGGAAGTGCCAGGAGTCGGCCTGGTAGATCGGCTGGCGGTATTTGAGTCGTTTGGCGACCACGAAGCCGGTGTCGAGGATCGGCACCGCGAGCACGATCAGCGGGAAGGCGAGGGCGATCACCGCGTTCGTCTTCAGCGCTCCCTGCACCGAGGCGGTGGCGAGCAGGTAGCCGAGCAGGTTCGAGCCGGTGTCCCCCATGAAGCTCGAGGCGGGCGGGAAGCCGTGGCGCAGGAAGCCGAGCGCGGCGCCGGCGGTCAGCGCTGCGAGCACACCCGCCTCGTTGCGTTCGAGCGAGAGCGCGATCGTCGCCAGGGTCACCGCGGCGATCACGCAGACGCCCGCGGCGAGCCCGTCGACCCCGTCGAGGAAGTTGATCACGTTGACCACGGCGACGATCCCCAGCACGGTCAGCGGGTAGCCCCAGCCGTGCAGTTCGAAGCCGCCGAGGAACGGCAGCGTCAGGTTCTCCACCCGCACCCCGGCCAGGACCGGGATCAGCGAGGCGGCGATCTGGCCGATCAGCTTCGGCAGCGCGGGCAGGTCGTAGATGTCGTCGAGGACACCGACCGCGGCGATCGCCAGGCCGCCGATCAGGATCGCGCGGCTCTGGCCGTCCCCCGGCAGCCAGATCCAGCCCGCCGCCTCGACCGCGACCAGGATCGCCAGGCCCGAGAGGCGCGGCATCGGCTTGTCGTGGAGGCTGCGCTCCTTCGGGTAGTCGATCGCGCCGACCCGGAAGGCGAGCCGCTCGGCGTAGGGAACCAACAGCCAGGCGATCGCCGCGGCGGCGATGAACGCGAGTGCTGCATCGGTGGTCGCGGCCAAATTTCAGTCCCGCGTCGGTCGAGGTGCGAGGTCCCGTCCGGCCTCCCCGGACCGGATCAGGTTACGGATAAACGCTGACGGCGCCGAGCACCGAGGCGACGAGGAAGGTCGGGTCGCGGGGATTCAGGACCCCGACCGGATCGGTCCGCTTGCGCAGCTCCAGTTCGGCCGGGTCCTCCAGCACCCGCAGCCGGCCTTCGTGGATCAGCACCTCGTCGACGCCGCCCATGCGGCCGCTGAAGGTCGTGTAGACGGGGGTGCCGAGGGCGACCGCCTCGCGGTTCATCGTCCCCCCCGCGCTCACCACCAGGTCGGCGCAGGCGATCAGGCTCTGCGCGTCGATCGCCTGCTCGGGGATCAGCAGGTTGGGGGCGCCGAGCGCCCGCGCCGCCTCCGCCTGCTCGCGGGTGCGGGGGATGATCACCGCCTGCGCCTCGCCGTCGGCGTCGGCCAGCCGGCGCACGGTGGCGGCGTAGAGGTCGTTGCGCTCGTGGTACTCGGAGGTCTCCGGCGGCGGTCGCACCACCGTGATCACCTTGCCGCGGTCGAGTCCGAGGTCGTCGATGATCGCCTCGTCGGGCACGAAGTCGTAGAGGTAGTACTCCTCCTTCAGCCCCGGATAGCGGACCAGCTTCTTCGGTTTCGCGCCGATCTTGCGCAGCCGGTCGATCGGGATCGCCTCCGGCGCCAACACCCGCGTCGCGGCGCGGAAGGAGATCTGCCGCTGCAGGTTGGCGAACTCGTAGTCCTGCATCTGCACCGATGCGATCCGCAGGAACGCGCAGACGACCGCCAGATCGACCGACCCATGCGCCAGCGCCAGTTCCGGCTGCTGCTTCCAGACCAGCTTGGCGAGCGCCCGCGAGCGCGACTCGAGCGCCCGCGCCTTGGCGACCTTCGACGCCCCCCCGTGCTCCCCGACCACCGTGTAGTGCATCCCCAGACGGTCGAGGATGCCGACCGTCTGCCCGTACTCCCGCGCGGTGATGAAGACCTCGTCCCCCCGCGCCTCGAGCCGCTCGATGATCGGCCGCAGGACGAGCGGATGCGCCGCGGCAGTGCAATCGACCCAAATTCTCATCGGCCAGCGACCCTAGCGGGGCGGGGCACCAGCCCGTCGCTCGGTGAGTTATGGGCGCCATGGCGCCCATAACTCACCACTCGTGCACCCGAGCCGCCTATGAACGGCCTCGTCTTTCACATGGTCGGATCCGTCGCTCGCTGAGTTAGGCCCCCTATGGCGCAGCTAACTCAGCGAGCGGCCAGATCCCCTGATGAGGAAGTGTGTCGCCCTTCCCCGCAGGCGCCCCGGATTCCTCAGACGACCGTCGGCGAGAGCTGCGGGTACAGCGGGTGGCGGTCCATCAGGGCGCCAGTGCGTTCGGCGAGGGAGGCCTTCTCGGACTCGAAGTCGGGGCCGAGGGCGGTGGCGATCACGGCGGCGATCTCCTCCATCTCCTCCTCCTTCATGCCCCGGGTGGTGAGGGCCGGGGTACCAATGCGGAGGCCCGAGGGGTTCATCGGCGGGCGCTCGTCGAAGGGGATCGCGTTGCGGTTGACGGTGATGCCGACCGCCTCGAGGCGGTCCTCGGCGGTCTGGCCGTCGAGGCCGGTCGGGGTGAGGTCGACGAGGACCAGGTGGACGTCGGTGCCGCCGGTGAGGACCGGGATGCCGTTGGCTTCCAGGCCGATCCCGAGCGCGCGGGCGTTGGCGATGGTCTGGCGCTGGCGCGCGGCAAAGGGCGCCGAGGCGGCGATCTTCATCGCCACCGCCTTGGCGGCGATCGTGTGCATCAAGGGCCCGCCCTGCTGGCCGGGGAAGATCGCTTTGTCGATCGCTTTGGCGTGCTCGGCCTTGCTGAAGATCATGCCGCTGCGCGGTCCCGCCAGCGTCTTGTGGACGGTGGTGGTGACGACGTCGGCGTAGGGCACCGGGCTCGGGTGCTCGTTGGCGGCGACGAGGCCGGCGAAGTGGGCCATGTCGACCATCAGCAGGGCGCCGACCGAGTCGGCGATCTCGCGGAAGGCGGCGAAGTCGAGCTGGCGCGGGTAGGCGGACCAGCCGGCGACGATCATCTTCGGCTTGTGCTCGGCGGCGAGGCTCGCGACCTCGTCCATGTCGACCCAGTAGTCCTCGCGCCGCACGTGGTAGGCGACCGGGTTGTAGAGCTTGCCGGAGACGTTGATCTTCATCCCGTGGCTGAGGTGGCCGCCGTGGTCGAGGGCGAGGCCGAGGATCGTGTCGCCCGGTTCGAGCAGCCCGAAGTAGACGGCGTTGTTGGCCTGCGCGCCGGCGTGCGGCTGCGCGTTGACGTGCTCGGCGCCGAAGAGCGCCTTGGCGCGGTCGATCGCCAGCTGCTCGGCGACGTCGACCTCCTCGCAGCCACCGTAGTAACGGCGGCCCGGGTAGCCCTCGGCGTACTTGTTGGTCAGCACCGAGCCCACCGCTTCGAGCACCCCCTGGGGGACGAAGTTCTCCGAGGCGATCATCTCCAGCGTCCGCTGCTGACGGCGCAGCTCGCGGTCGAGGACGGTCGCGATCTCGGGATCGACCTCGCTCAGCGGGGCGGTCTGGAAGTTCTCGGGCAGGTCGGCCATCGCTCGTGCGACGATAGCAACGGCCTCCGATATCGCGGCGGCGGCGACGGGTAGGCTGGCCGCCGTGAAGGCGCCCCGCTCGGTCCTCGCGTCGATCCTCGTCCTCGGCGCGGCCGTCCTCCTCGCGGCCGTCCCCGCCATCGCGTCCGCCGCGCCCGGGTGGAAGGTCCCGAGCGAGAACCCCTGCCAGGGGCCGGAAGCCAAGCACCTCCTCTGCCCCGACCTGCGGATCGGCACGCCGAGCGAGATGTACGTCTCCAGCTACGACGGCAAGACGCTCCTGCACGCGACCTCCGACGTGCAGAGCCGCGGCCGCGGGCCGATGGAGGTGCGCGGGCAGCGCGACGGGCCGAAGTCGATGAAGGTCACCCAGCGGATCTACAAGGTCGGCGGCGGCCACATCACCCTGCGCACCCACGCGAGCCTCCAGTTCACCGACGTCGGCGAGTACTTCGGCGGCTCCTACTGGAAGGTCCACCAACTGGCCCGCTTCGAGCTGCGCCGCGTCCTCCCCGAAGGCAGCCTCGGCCCGGTGCTGCGGACCAGCCCGAAGCTCAACTACTGCCTGCGCGATCTCGACCGCACCCGCCCCGGCGCACGCTCCCCCGACCACCGGGTCTACCCGGGCTGCAACCAGGACCGGACGATCCCCCGGGACCGCCTCGGCACCTCAGTCGGCTGGTCGGACATCTACCCGGCCGACTACAACAAGCAGTACATCGACGTCAGCGGCCTCCACGGCTGCTTCGCCTTCGGCATGACCGTCGACCCCAAGCACCTGCTCTTCGAGTCGAACGAGGACGACAACTCCTCGCACCGCCGGGTGCGCCTGCCGTTCGACGGCGGTGGCTGCTGAGGCGACGCTTGGGGTGGCTGGGGCACGGAAGGGACGGAGTCTCGCGAGCTGTCGCCCGGGAGGGTCCAGGCCCCGCAAGCTGTCGCCCGGATTACGGACGCGCCCCT
>CALCIA010000269.1 GCA_937907435.1 uncultured Actinomycetes bacterium | reverse complement strand
CTGCCAGGACCCCCATGAGGAGCCCAGGACACCCCCGCGCCACCTCGGACGGCCAGCAGCGCCACGCACCACCCCCGCCATCCATCCTGGAACAACCATCCAGGCCCCGCCGTCAGCCGCCCCCTAAGAGCGCTCCCGCCGTTCGACCTCAGCCAGCCCGTTGCGAGGGATCGCGCCGAGCCGGGACCAGTGGCCGGCGCAGCGCAGCACCAGGCCGCGGATCTGCGAGTGGGGCGTCAGTTCGGCCGCGAGCATGCGGTGGAACTCGGCCAGCTGGCGAGCGGTGTCGAGGTCGGCGTCGCTCAGCCCCTGACGCTCCGCGCCCTTCTCGTCCGCGGCAGGCTCGTCGCCGTGATGGGAGACGAGCCGGATGTCCTGGGCTCCCTCTTCCATGCCGATCACCTTCCCATCTACCAGCATTACTAACTTCTTGGTAGTGGACTGGCCGGATGTTCGGGCACCCGGCGCTGGTGCCTAGTGGGCCGTGTTGGGCTCGAACCAACGACCTTGAGATTAAGAGTCTCCTGCTCTACCAACTGAGCTAACGGCCCCGAACGGCGGATTATAGGAAGCCGGGGCGGCCGAGGCTCAGCGCTGGGCGCAGTACTTTTCCAGCCCGACGCCTTCGATCACCAGGCCGTTGGCGAAGGTGAAGATGCCGTGGCTGCGGAGGATGTGGTCGCTGCAGCGGGCGGCGACGTAGCTGCGCTTCACGCCGCCCGCCGTATAGCGGCGGCCGATCTTGACGCTGATGTGGGTGATCGCGCCGAGGCCGCCGGCCAGTTCCGGCAGGTTGACGGTGGCGCGATAGCGGAATTCGCCGGGGCGCTTTTCGATCGGCACCACGAAGGCGTAGGTCTGGGACGCGGGCACGTCGATGCGGGCGTGGACGACCACGGTCGGGTGGCCTTCCTGGCGCGGACCGTTGAAGAGGGTGAGCGCCGAGCCGGTCGGCACCGGGCCGCCGGGAAGGGAGACCAGCGCTTCGAGCTTGCCGGTGCCGACGATCGCGCCTTTGCAGACGGCGCGCGCTTCTTCGACGCTCGCCTGGGCGATCTGTTCGGGGGCGCAGGTCGGCAGGCCGGCGACGTCGAGGCGGCCGTCGCGGTCGAAGTCCATGACCACCTGCGTGAGGGCGGGGGGCGCGCCGCCGTCCGGTTTGCCGACGTCGAGGTAGCCCTCGAACTGGACCGGGGCGAAGCTCTTCTTGGGCAGGTAGAGCGGCTGGAAGTCGGCGTTCAGCTTCAGCCGGATTTCGCGCGTTTCGATCATCGCCGCGCCGAACGCCGCCCCGGCCAGCGCCGCGCAGAGGAAGATCGCCAGGAAGAAGGGGAAGATGCGTCTCATTCGGTGTGGCATGGCGAGGTCAGCAGCGACTGCAGCAGGCTGCCGTCGGCGAAGATCAACTTGCCGTAGACCTGCAGGCGGCCGCCGACGCATTCGGCTTCGGCGTAACCGACCTTGCGGCCGTGGCGCACATAGGTGCGACCAAATTGTGCTTCGGCGAGGATCGCGGCGCCGTCGCCGCCCGCGATCGGCGGCAGCTGGATTTCCGTGCGATAGCCGTAACGGCCGTGGTTCACCTTTTCGATCGTGAACGGGACCAAGAGCGCCTGCGGCGCGGGCACGGTCTCGTAGGCGTGGGCGATCAGCGCCGGCCGGCCGCCTTCCGGCGGCGCGTTGAAGATCGAGATCGGTGAGCTGATCGTGAAGGGAGGCATGCCCGGCATCTCCACCCGCGCTTTGCCGGTGCCGGTCCCGAGCAGCGCCCCGGCGCAGCGCTTGCGCGCCTCGCCGGGCGTCGTCCCTTCGAGCTTCGCCACGGTGCAGGTCGGCACGCCCTTGAAGTTCAGCTTCCCGTGTTTGTCGAATTCGAAGATCAGCGTCTTCAGCGCCGGCGGCTGGTCGCCGTTGACCGACTTGATCCGGACGATGCTGCCGAAGTGGGCGGGGAGGGTGCCGTGCTCAGGGAAGGCCCGCGGCTGGAATTCGGCCGTCGCCGAGACCTTGAGGTTGCCGATCTGGGTCGTGACCGCGACGGCGACGGCGGCGCAGGCGAGGGCTGCCACGACGGCCGCGGCCGCGAGCACCGCTGCGCGCCGTCCCCTCAATCAGGCTCCCTTGCAGTGTTTGATGATGATCCCGTTGAGTTTCGTGCCTTCGGTGAATTCCGTTTCGACTTTCGCCTGCAGCTTGCCCGCCGGGCAGCTGGCGTTGGCGTAGCTCAGCTTCTTGCCCTTGAAGGTCCAGCGTTTGCCGATCGTCAGCCGGCCTTCGAGCGGGATCCCGGCGCCGCCCGCGATCTTCGGGATCTTCGCTTCGGTGCGGAACCCGAACGGCCCGGCGTGCACCTTCTGGATTTCCACCGGCACGATGTAGGTGGTCGGCGCGGGCACGCTGAGGTAGGCGTGGGCGAGCACGGTCGGATTGCCGTTGTGCGGGGCGGCGTTGAAGATCGTGATCGGCGAGCTCGCCTTGAACGGTCTCTGTTCGGGGAAGGCGATCAGCGCGGTGCCGTAGCCCTCGCCGACGATCGAGCTCCCGCAGACCTTGCGCGCCGTCGCCGAGGTGGTCGCCATCAGCTTGCCTTTCGTGCAATACGGCAGGCCTTTGGTGACGACCGCTCCGTGCTTGTCGTACCAGACGGTCAGCGTTTTGAGGATCGGCGCCAGGCCGCCGTCCGTCGACGCGATATGGCCTTCGCCGTGCAGCGTGATCGGCGCCGTCTCGTGCTTGGGCAGGGTCGTCGGCGTGAAGCCGCCTTCGGCCACGACTTCGACCGGCCCGGCTCGCAAGATGATCGTCGCCAGCGCCACTCCACCCATCAACAGCAATGCAACGACGGTCAGGATTGCCGTCCTTAACACATTCTTCCGCATAGGTTCGCTCCTCCCGTAGCCCCTGGGCGGCAAACTACCACGGGTGGGAAGCAGCAGGAGCAGGGGCAGCAAGCGACCCCGCGGATCGGGCGCGGACCGGAGCGTCCCCTGGCTGCTGCGCCACCCGCGCGAGATCCTCCTGATCGCGGCGATCGTCCTTGCCGCGCTGGCGGTGATCGGCACCGGGGTCGACTCGCGGCTCGACCCGACCACGCTTGACGTTCCCGGCAGCTCCTCGGCGAAGGCCAACGCGATGCTGGAAGAACACTTCGGTGCCTCGGCGCCGTTCGCGATCCTGCTGCGCGGCCCGGCGGACGCGCTCGAAGAACAGGGACCGCGCCTCGTCCGCGCGCTCAGCGAGGAACCGAACGTGTCCACGCTCTCGCCGTGGAGCAAGGGGACGGGGACGGTCGAAGGGCTGCGGCCGACTCCCGAAAAGGCGCTGATCCTTGCCGACTTCCATGTCGACACGAAAACGGCGGTCAACGAAACCGTGCCGCGTCTGGAAGAAATCCTTGACGAAGAAGTGTCGGCGCCGGTGCGGGCGACGCAGACCGCCTACGCGACCCTCTCGCGCGCGCTGCAGCAGGAATCGATCGACGCCGCCGAGCGCGGCGAGCTGATCGCCCTGCCGATCCTGCTGGTCGTCCTGCTGCTCGTCTTCCGCTCGCCGATCGCGGCGCTGATCCCCCTCGGCTTCGGCGCGATCACGGTGCTGGCCTCGCGCGGGATCCTCTACTTCCTCACCAACTGGTTCTCGATCGACGCCTTCGCGCTGACCGTCTGCACGATGATCGGCCTGGCGCTCGGGGTCGATTACGCCCTGTTGATGGTGTCGCGCTTCCGCGAGGAGCTCGAAGCCGGCTCCGAGCCGGTCGTGGCGGCGCGGGAGACGCGGCGCCACGCGGGGCGGACCGTCGCCTTCGCGGGCTCGACGCTCTTGCTCTCGATGCTCGTCTCGCTGCTGATCCTGCCCGGGTCGCTGCTGGTGTCGCTGGCCGGGACGGTGGCGATGGTCGTCGTCCTCAGCGTCACCACGGCGACGCTGGTGGTGCCCGCGATCCTCACCCTGGTCGGCAGGAACGTCGACCGCTGGCGGGTCGGGTCGGCGGCGGACGCCGATCGCTCGGCGGTGATGCGCTTCGTCAACGGCGCGCTGCGGCGGCCGCTGGCGGCGGCGCTGGTGATCGGCGCGATCCTGCTCGCCCTGGCCGGCCCCGCGGTCGGCCTGAAGCTGGGCCCGCCGAGCCCGGAACAGCTCGCCCAGGACGCGCCCGCCCGCCAGAACGCCGAACTCGTCGACCACGCGATCGGCCCCGGCTGGGACGCCCCGTTCCAGGTCGTCGCCAGCAACCCGCACGGCCCGATCACCGACGCGGGCAGCATGGCGGCCCTCGAGCACTTCCAGCACAAGATCGCCAAGTTCAAGGGCGTCAAAGTCGTGATCGGTCCCCAGGCGGCGACCAAGCGGGTGAAGCCCCTGCAGGAATTCGGCAACTCGGCGCTGGCCTCGCGCGGCAACCTCGGGCCGGTCAAGGAACTGGGCAAGCTCGGCAACGAACTGAACGTCGCCGCGGGCGGGGTGGGGGAACTGCGCGGCGGGATCACCGAAGCCAGCGCCGGCGCGGGCCTGCTGGCCGAGGGCTCCGACCATGCCACCGAAGGCGCACAGCTGATCGCGCATGGCCTGGGACGCGCCGCGGGCGGGAGCCAGCGGGCAATCGACGCCCTCGAACGCTTCGCGAAAGGCACCGAAAAGCTCACGGAAGGGCTGCTGGAAGCAGCAGTTGGCGCGCAGACGCTCCGGGTCAGCGCGATCCAGCCCCTGGCTTCGAACCTGCGCTACAACGGCCTGCGCCGGCAGCGCAAGCTGATGCGGGTGCTGCTCGCCGAGGTGAAGGAAACGCTGCCGCCGCTGCAGTCCGCGACGACGGCGACGATCGAAGGACTGCGGAAGGCCGAAGCGGAACTGGACGCGATGGACGTCGGCAAGACCGACGCGCACTACGGCGCCGCGCTGGAAGCGGTCCAGCATGCGCTCGGCGCGGTCAGCGGCACCGATCCGGCGAGCGGCGCGCCGTACCAAGAGGGCTACGCAGGACTCGTCGCGGAAATCGAAGGGCTCCAGCGGCGCCTCGGCAAAGACCAGGAAGAAGCCAAGTACGTAGCCGGCTTCATCCGCTCGACCGTGGAAGAACTGAACACCGCCTCCGATGGCGCCGGCGAACTGATCGAAGGCCTCTACAAATTGCACAAGGGCGCCAACACGCTCTCCCATGGCGCCAACAAACTGGCCAAGGAAGCGAGCCGGCTGGGCAAGGGCGTCGAACGGCTGAGCACCGGGGCTACGTCCCTGGTCACCGGCCTCGGCCAGCTGACCGGCGGCGCCGAAGCGCTGGAACAGAACCTCGCCGCGGGGGCGACCGAAGTGGAACCGCTGGAAACCGGGCTGGCGGAAGCGAGCGCCCAGGTGCTGGAAGGCAAGGCGGAAATCCGCAAGCAGGCGGGCGAAGTGCAGGAATCGACGCCGGGGCTCTTCAACTCGGGGTACTTCGTGCTCTCGGCGCTCGACGGCGCGCCGCCCGGCCCGCGCGAAAAAGCCGCCTCGACGATCGACCTCAACCGCGGCGGCCAGGCGGCCTCGATGCTGGTGATCTCGAAGTACGAATTCAACTCGCCGGGCTCGATCCGGCTGAACCAGGAACTGGCGGCGGCGGCGAGCGAACTGGGCGAGAACGCGACCCTCGAAACCGGCGTCGCGGGCGGCGCGGCGCAGCTGAACGACTACAGCAAGATCACCCGTGACCGGATCCCCTGGATCATCGCGATCATCACCCTCGTCACCTTCCTGGTGCTCGTGGTGGTGCTGCGGGCGCTGCCGCTGGCGGCGATCGCGGTCGGCCTCAACCTGCTCACGGTCGGCGTCGCCTTCGGCATCCTGACGCTGCTCTTCCACGTCCCCGAGGACTGGCCGCTGGGCGGCCACAACTACGTCGACGCGGTCGGCGCCTGCATGATCTTCGCCGTCGTCTTCGGCCTCTCGATCGACTACGCCGTCTTCCTGTTGAGCCGCATGCGGGAGCGCTACGACGCTGGCGACGACAACGCGACCGCGGTCCGTTATGGCCTCGAGAAGACCGCCCGGGTGATCACCGGCGCCGCGGTGATCATGCTGGCGGTCTTCGTCGTCTTCGCCGGCGAGCCGATCGCCACGGTGAGCCAACTCGGCATCGGCCTCACCGTCGCGGTCATCCTCGACGCCACCGTCGTGCGAATCGTCCTCCTGCCGGCCCTGATGCTCCTGCTCGGCGACCGGGTTTGGTGGCTGCCGAGGCCGTTGGCCCGGGTGCTGCCGCGATTTGAGGTGTGAGGGGGGTGGCCGGGCGGGGGTCCGGGCGCCGCCGGCCGTCCGAGGGAGGTCCTGGGCTCCTCATGGGGGTCCTGGC
>CALCIA010000268.1 GCA_937907435.1 uncultured Actinomycetes bacterium | reverse complement strand
TCATGGGGGTCACAGCCTGCCAGGACCCCCATGAGGAGCCCAGGACACCCTCAACTCATCCCGGACGGCCGCCGCCCCCCGAACCCCCACCCGTCCCACCCCAAGCCCTACCGCAGCGCGAAGGCGGTATGCCAATTGCCGCTGGTTGCGGGCGGAAGACCGGCCTTTTGCCGCCGGACGTCTTCCTAGCCTGGTTGTGTGCCGGAATCTGCCAAGGCATTCGCCGCCGACCCATATGACTTCGCCGACGCTCGCGCCGTCGCCGACGAGCTCGGCCTGAGCCGGCCCGTCGCCGTGACGCTGGTCCGGCGGGGGTACCGGACGCCCGCCGAGGCACGCGCCTTCCTCGCCGCCGACGAGTCCCATCCGCCGCAGGCCTTCCAGGCCATGGACGAGGTGGTGGGCCTGGTCTGGGCGGCGATCGAAGCCGGCGAGCGGATCACCGTGCACGGCGACTTCGATGTCGACGGCGTGAGCGCCACCGCGCTGATGATCTCGACGCTGCGGGAGCTCGGGGCCGACTGCGACTGGCTCATCCCCGACCGCATCGCGGACGGCTACGGGCTCAGCTCGGAGAACGTCGCGAGGCTCGCGGAGCGCGGGACCGGACTGCTGATCACCGTCGACTGCGGGATCACCGCGGTCGAGCAGGTGCGCCAGGCGCAGGAGCTCGGCATGGAAGTGATCGTCACCGATCACCACCAGCGTGACGAGGAGCTGCCGTCCTGCCTGATCTTGCACCCGGAAGTGAGCGGCTATCCCTTCGAGTCGCTCTGCGGGACGGCGGTGGCCTGGAAGCTTGCGTGCGCGCTGCGGGAAGAGGATGGAGCCGGGGCGAGGGATCTGGACCTCGTGGCGCTGGCGACGGTCGCCGACGTGGTGCCGCTCGTTGGTGAGAACCGGTCACTTGTGAAGCGGGGGCTGGCCGAGATGCGGCGCACGAAGCGGGTCGGACTACGGGCGCTGATGGAGGCTTCGAAATGCGACCCGAGTCGGCTCGACGAGGGGGACCTTGGGTTCCGGCTCGCGCCGCGGATCAACGCGGCCGGGCGGCTGTATCGGGCCGACGCCGGGGTCGAGCTGCTGCTCACCGAGGACGAGGAGCGGGCGAAGCAGATCGCCGAGGAGCTGGGGCGGGCGAACTCGGAGCGGCGGGCCACCGAGCGCGAGGTCGACGCGGCCGCCGAAGCAGCGCGGCGCGAGCTGCCCGACGAGCTGAAGGAAGCCAACGGGCTCGTATTGGCGGGTGAGGGTTGGCATCCCGGCGTGGTCGGGATCGTCGCCTCGCGGCTGGTCGAGCGGCACCACCGTCCCGTGGTCGTCGTCTCCCTGGACGGAGAGGGGGGAGGGCGCGGCTCGGGACGCAGCATCCCCGGCTTCGACCTGCACGCAGCGCTCGAGGCGTGCTCCGAGCACCTGGAGAGCTTCGGCGGTCACAAGGCCGCCGCGGGCCTCTCGCTGCGGGCCGAGAACCTGGAGGCGTTCCGCGCGGCGTTTGCCGCACACGCGGGCGAAGTGCTCGGTCCGGAGGATCTGAAGCGGACCGAGCGGATCGACGCGATGGTCGGCGGGGTGGGGCTAGGGCTCGATCTCGCCGAAGAGCTGGGACAGCTGGCACCGTTCGGGATGGGCAATCCCGGAGTGCGGCTGATGGTGCCTTCGGCGCGGGTGACCGACGTGCGGACGATGGGCGAGGAGGGGAAGCACGCGCGCTTCAGCCTCCACAGCGGCTCGCACCGCGCCCTCGGCGTCGCCTTCGGCCGCTCCAGCCTCGGCGTCGACGACGAGGACGTGCTCGACGCCGCCGTCCGGCTCGAGGTGAACCACTGGAACGGCGCGGTCGAGCCTCGGGTGGTGCTGCGCGAGGTCTACCCGCTCGAGGTCGACGCGGATGCCCTGTCCCCGCATCCGTGCGACTGCGACGAAGCCGAGTGGTGGGCGCGCTTCGAGGCCGAGCTCGCGCGCGAGTTGACCCGCGACGCCGGCGCTGTGGTGGGAAACCGTCGTATGGCGACGGTAAGTCACCACAGCAGCGCCGGGGATTCGGCGCGGCGCGTGGTCCAAGGCACGGGTTGGTCGTCGACCGCGACGATCGCGGAGCTCGTGTCGAGCGGGGCGGGGGTGCTGGCAGTCGCCGCCGACGCCTCGCGGCGGGCGGCGCTCGCCAATGGGGCGACGGGGCTCGCGCGGTTCAACGGCGGTGCGGCCCTGGTCGCCTGTCACCGCTGCGGCGCCGAGGCGGTCGTCGGGCTCGCGGCGCGCGGGGACAGCGGACTCGCGCTCGTCGATTACGCGGCGCTCGCGATGGCGCCGGACCTCGCCGCCTCCTTCGCACACGTCGTCCTCGTCGACGCCCCGCGCACGCCCGCAGATGTCGAGCGCGTCACCGCGCCGTTCGGCGCCGCCCCCGCCCCGCGCGACGGCGCGGTCGCGGCGGCTCCACCCGCCGCCGCGGACAAGGCGGCGTTGCTCGAGGTCGCCCGGGCGGCGATGCTCGCGGCGGAAAGCGACGACCCGGCGCCCGAGTCCGAGGTCGAGCAGCCTGGCTCCGGCTTCCTCCACCCGCTCTACTCCGACGCCGAGCGGGAGTTCGCCCTCGGCGTCCTCGGCCGCCAGGCGCCCTCCCGGGAGACGATCGCGGGCGTCTTCCGGGCGCTGCGTGCTGCCGGCCAGGCCTCCGGTGCCGAGTTGCGCTCGGCGCTCGCCGGCCCCGGGCCCCACTGCCTCGACCCCGAGAGCGCCGCGCGCTGCTTCCGCGTCTTGGGGGAGCTGGGGCTCGTTGCGGGTGACACGAATACAGGCGACGGCTTGGTCGGCGTCGTATCCTCTGAAGGGACGGATCTGGAGCGTTCGGCGGCTTTCCGGGTCTACAGCGAAGAGCATTCGGAGGCACGGTCATTTCTGCAGAGCCAAAACTTTCCGTAGAGCGCAAAGAGCTGCTCGGCGACCTGTTCGCGGTCATCGAGGAGTTCGACTCCGCCAACGACGAGGCGGTCCCGGCGGCGCTCGGCGGCACCGCGGTGGCGGTGGCGACGATCGACCGCGACAAGGTGGAGCGGGCTTTCGACTTCGCCTGCGAGCGGCACGCCGACCAGAAGCGCTACTCCGGCGACGAGTTCATCACCCACCCGGTTGGCGTCGCCCAGATCTGCGCCGGGATGCGGCTCGACACCGACACCCTCTGCGCGGCGCTGCTCCACGACACGGTCGAGGACACCAGCGCGACGCTGGAGGAGGTCCGCGACGAATTCGGCGAGGAGATCGCCCAGCTGGTCGACGGCGTCACCAAGTTGACCGGGATGAACTTCGAGAGCCGCGACGAGCGCCAGGCGGAGAACTACCGCAAGATGATGGTGGCGATGGCCACCGACGTCAGGGTGATCCTGATCAAGCTGGCCGACCGCCTCCACAACATGCGCACGCTCGGCGCGCTGCCGAAGCAGAAACAGACGCTGAAGTCCCACGAGACGCTGGAGATCTACGCGCCGCTCGCCCACCGGCTCGGGATCCACGCGATCAAGTGGGAGCTCGAGGACCTCGCCTTCGCCACGCTCCACCCGCGCAAGTACGCGGAAATCAAACAGCTGGTCGCCCAGCAGCGCGACGAGCGGGAGAAGTACGTCGCCGAGGCGGGCGAATTCCTCGCCGAAGAGCTGGAGGAGGTCGGCATCCAGGCCGAGATCTCCGGCCGCGCCAAGCACTTCTACTCGATCTACACGAAGATGGCCAAAAAGGGCCGCGAGTTCAACGAGATCTTCGACCTCACCGCGATGCGGGTGATCGTCGGCTCGGTCAAGGACTGTTATGGCGCGATCGGCGTCATCCACTCGCTGTGGAAGCCGCTGCCCGGGCGCTTCAAGGACTTCGTCGCGATGCCGAAGGCCAACATGTACCAGGCGCTCCACACGACCGTGATCGGGCCCGAGGGCAAACCGCTCGAGATCCAGATCCGCACCGAGGAGATGCATAAGCTCGCCGAGTACGGGATCGCCGCCCACGTCGCCTACAAAGAGGGCGGTCGCGGCGACCCGCAGCGGGAGAAGATGACCTGGCTGCGCCAGCTGGTCGAGGCGGAGGGCGAACAGGACCCGACCGAGTTCCTCGAATCGCTGAAGGTCGACCTCTTCGAGGATGAGGTCTTCGTCTTCACCCCGAAGGGCGAAGTGAAGAACCTCTCGGCGGGTTCGACCCCGCTCGACTTCGCCTACGCGGTCCACACCGACGTCGGCCACAGCTGCGTCGGCGCCAAGGTGAACGGCGCGATCGTGCCGCTCCACTACCAGCTGCGCTCCGGCGACATCGTCGAGGTGCTGACCGCGAAGCAGAAACGGGCGCCTTCGCTCGACTGGCTGAAACTGGTGCGCACCAGCCGCGCCCGCAACAAGATCCGCGCCTGGTTCAAAGAGGAGCGGCGCGAGGACGCCGAGCGCGACGGCCGCGAGGGCCTCGAAGAGGCGCTGAAAAAGCGCGGCGTTCCGATGCAGAAAGTCGCCGGCTCGGCGCTGCTCGCCGACGTGATCCGGGAGATGGGCTTCCGCAAAGCGAGCGAGTTCTACATCGCCCTCGGCCAGGGCAAAATCTCCACCAAGACCGCGGTCAACAAGATCCTGCAGCGGCTGAAATCGGGGGAGTCGGTCGAGGACGAGCTGCTGCCGGCGACCGAGCACTCCGACCGTGCCCGGCGCACCAAGGACGCCTCCAACTACGGGATCGTGGTGAAGGGGGTCGAGGATGTCGCGGTGCGGCTCGCCAAGTGCTGCCGGCCGGTCCCCGGCGACGAGATCGCGGGCTACGTCAGCCTCGGCCGCGGGATCACGATCCACCGCACCGATTGCAAAAACGTGAAGGCGCTGAAACGGGCGCCGGAGCGCTTCGTCGACGTCGGCTGGGAAGGCGACAACGAGGCGTCTTACCGGGTCGAGGTCCAGATCGACGCCTACGATCGCACTCGCCTGCTCGAGGACCTCTCGCGGACGTTCTCGGAGGCCGGCATCAACATCATCGGCGCCTCCTGCACCACTACCCATCCGATGGTGAAGAACAAGTTCGTGATCGAGGTCGGCGACACCGAGCAGCTCAAACACTGCATCACGCGCCTGCGCAACGTCGAGTCGGTCTTCGACGCCTACCGCATCACGCCGACCGTCTGAGCCGATGGCCCTGACCGTCGCCGTCACCGGGCCGACCGGGGAGATCGGCGGCTCGCTGATCGACGCGCTCGAGGCGCGCCCGGAGGTCGGCGCGGTGCGGGGGATGGCGCGGCGGCCCTTCGACCCGGCGGCGGCGGGCTGGCGCAAGGCGACCTACCAGCGCGGCGACATCCTCGACCGCGGCCACCTGGCGCAGCTCTTCGACGGCGCCGACGTCGCCGTCCACCTCGCCTTCGCGATCTTCGGCGACCGCGAGGAGACGCGGCGGATCAACCTCGAGGGCAGCCGCAACGTCTTCGAAGCGGCGGTCGAGGCCGGGGTGGGGCGGCTCGTCTACGCCTCCTCGGTCGCCGCCTACGGCTTCCACCCGGACAACCCCCAGCCCCTCACCGAGGAGACGCCCGCGATCGGCTCCTCGCGCTTCTACTACTCGGCCCAGAAGGCGGAGCTGGAGGAGTCCCTCGACGAGATCCTCGCCGGCACCGAGCTCGGAGCCTACGTCTTCCGCCCCTGCATCGTGGCCGGCCCGCGGGCGACGATGCTGATCGAGCAGACGGTCGGCGCCGTCCGCCTCGGCGACCCGGTCCCGCGCCTCCGCCGCCACGTCCTCGACCGCATCCCCCTGCTGCGCCCGATCCTCCCCGACGCCGGCGTCCCCCTCCAGCTCGTCCACCACGATGACGTCGCCACGGCCCTCGCCGCCGCGGTCGAGGGCAAGGGCTCACCAGGCGCCTACAACCTCGCGGGCGACGGCGAGATCCAGATCGCCGACATCGCCCGCGCCCTCGGCTGGCGCTCCGTCCGCCTCCCCCGCCCGGCCCTAGGCGTCGGCACGACGGTAGCCGGCCGCCTCTCCTTCATCAGCCCGCAGCTCGAGTGGGCGACCGCGCTCACGACGCCGGTGATCATGGATACGGCCAAGGCTCGCGGGGAGCTGGGGTGGAAGCCACGGTTTGATGCTTCGGAGACGCTGATGCAGACTGCGGTTTCGGCGCGGGAAACCGGGTTGCTGGATTAGGGGGCGGGTCGGCGGGGGTGCGGGGGCTCGCGGGCTGTCGCCCGGGGAGGGTCCAGGCCCCGCAAGCTGGCGCCCGGGAGGGTCCAGGCCCCGCAAGCTGTCGCCCGGTTTGGGACCCGCCCCTCTCGCCACGGCCCGGGCAGGCTGTGGCCGTGG
>CALCIA010000267.1 GCA_937907435.1 uncultured Actinomycetes bacterium | reverse complement strand
CGAAGCGGCCACCGTCCAGCTGCACCATCGGGCGCAGCTCCGGCGGGATCACCGGCACGGCGTCGAGGATCATCCACTCCGGCTTGTTCTCGGAGTTGAGGAAGGCCGAGGCGACTTTCAGCCGCTTCACGGCACGCGCCTGTTTCTGGCCTTTCGAGGTGTTGATGATCTGCTCGAGTTCCTCGCAGTCGGCGGCGAGGTCGACCTGTTCGAGCAGGTCGCGCACCGCTTCGGCACCCATGCCGCCGCGGAAGTACTCGCCCCAGCCGAACGGGGAGCCGAACCGGTCCTTGAGCTCACGGAAGACCGTCTCGTCGTTGATGACGTCCTTCGGCTTCATCTCCGTGAAGATCTTCCAGACCTCCTGCATCCGCTCGGCCGCCTCTTCGAGGTAGGCCTCGGTGTCGGAGATCTCCGCGTCGAACTGTTTGCGCAGTTCTTTGAGCATTTTGGCGCGCTCGTCGTCTTTGAGTTTGCGCAGCTGCGCCGCGGTCAGTTTCAGCGAGTCCGCCCAGATGTGGTCTTCGTCGTCGAATTTGGCCTGGTCGCCGTCCTCGAGGTACTTCACGCGCCGCTCCAGCGACTCGTTCAGCTCCTGGGTCCGTTTCTGCCGTTCGACTTCGTAGGAGTCGACGACTTTTTTGACCTCTTTCTCGAGTTTGCCGACGTCCTTGTCACGGGCCTCCTCATCGACCCAGGTGACCATCGAGGCGGCGAAGTAGAGCACCTTCTCCAGCTCTTTCGGCGCCATGTCGATCAGGTAGCCGATCCGGCTCGGGACGCCCTTGAAGAACCAGATGTGGGAGACCGGCGAGGCCAGGTCGACGTGCCCCATCCGCTCGCGGCGGACCTTGGAGCGCGTCACCTCGACGCCGCAGCGCTCGCAGACGATGCCCTTGTAGCGGACCCGCTTGTACTTGCCGCAGTAGCACTCCCAGTCCTTGGTCGGACCGAAGATGCGCTCGCAGAAGAGCCCGTCTTTCTCCGGCTTCAGCGTCCGGTAGTTGATCGTCTCCGGCTTCGTGACCTCGCCCCAGCTCCAGGAGCGGATCTTTTTCGAAGACGCGAGACCGATCTCGATCGCGTCGAAATTGTTGATGTCGATCATCAGTCCTCCACCTCTGCCGCAGTGGCCTCTTGGCCTTCTCCGGCACCATCATCAGTTCCCGCCTCGCCCTCGGCGACGACCTGCTCCTCTTGCTCGTCGGCCGCTTCGGGTTTGCTCAGCGCGTTGCCGTCGGGACCGTTGTCGGCGCGGACCCCGGTGAGGTCCATGCCCAGCTCCTCGGCGGCTTTGAGGAGGTCGTCCTCCTCGTCCGAGATTTCGACATCGGTGCCCTCCGACACGACGTTGGCGTCGAGCGAGAGGCTCTGGATCTCCTTCAACAGCACTTTGAAGGACTCCGGGATCGACGGCTCGGGGATGTTCTCCCCCTTGACGATCGCCTCGTAGGCCTTGACGCGCCCGACCGTGTCGTCGGACTTGACGGTGAGCATCTCCTGCAGCGTGTAGGCGGCGCCGTAGGCCTCCAGGGCCCAGACCTCCATCTCGCCGAAGCGCTGGCCGCCGAACTGCGCCTTGCCGCCCAGCGGCT
>CALCIA010000266.1 GCA_937907435.1 uncultured Actinomycetes bacterium | reverse complement strand
GGGGTCACAGCCTGCCAGGACCCCCATGAGGAGCCCAGGACACCCACGATCCATCCTCGGACGGCCGGCCGGGTCCCGGGGCCCCCGCCCGTCCCCCGCCCCATCACCCCGAAACGATCACATCCATGTACCCCGGCGCCAGCTCAACACGAAACCCCGCCGCCTCCGCGATCGCCGCAGCACCCTCCGGATCCCCGGGAGCCTTCTTGGCCTCCAGCAGCGCCCGCGCCACTTCGCCGCGCACCGCCTTCGCCATGTGGCTCACCGGCTTGCGCTTGCCCTTCGTCTCGCTGAAGGCGCGGACGGCCAGGAGCGTCGCGCGCTTCGGCTTCCAGGCCGCCGCGTAGGCGCCGGAGCGCATGTCGACTACCAAGGTGCCGTCCTTGTCGGGGAGCGCCTCGGTCAGCGCCGGGCGCCAGAAGGCGGCGAGGCCGCCGATCCCGTCCAGCTTCGCTTTCGCCGAGAGCCGGTAGTAGGGGATACGGTCGGTCGGTCGCAGGACGCCCCACAGGGCCGAGGCGATCAGCACTCGGCCCTGGGCGCGTTTGGGGAGCTCCGGCAGCCTCAGGCGGTCGTAGAGGACGCCGGTGTAGATCTCGGCGGCAGGGCCCGCCGGGGCGGAGCCGAGCTCCGCGTCAACGGCGACCTCGGCCGCTTGGCCTTTCGACACCGCGAGCATCGAGACCGCCCGCTCGATCGGCAGCTCCGCGAGCGCGGCGAGCGAGTCGAGCAACTTCCGCCTCGACTCCGTCAGCTCGCCGGCGTAGGCGAGCGCTCTTAAGTCGACGGGCGTACCCGTCTCCGGCGCGGTCTTCCCCTCGGACGGGGGCAGCAAGATCAACATCGCTGCAGGACATCAAACCTCCTTCAAGTGGTGATACGTCGTGGCGATGTCCTCGCGGTCCATGAGGGACTCCACGGCGGCGTCGAGCTTGCGGCGCTGCGTCGCGGTGAGGGTGGCGGCGAAGGCCTCGAGGCCGTTCCGCTTCACCGTCGTGAGCTGGTCGACCAGATCGTTCCCGGCCGCGGTGATCCGCACCAGGCGGACGCGCCGGTCGGTCGGGTCCTCGACCCGCGTCGCCAGCTCCTTCTTCACCAGGCCGTCGACGGCCCGGCTCATCGCGGGCAGGGACGCGTCGAACACCTGGGCGAGCTCGGAGACCTGCCAGGTCGACGGACAGTCGCCGAGACCGCCCAGCTCGAGCAGCACTTTGCACTGCGTCGTCGTCAGGCCGGTTTTCTGCAGCACGCGCAGCTGGTTGCCGCGGTCGTAGAGGAAGACATGGCGCATCAGCGCGCAGATCCGTGCGGCCGTGTCACGGGACTCCGCATCGATCTCCACGCTCGTATTCGCTTTGACATCGCTTCCTTGCACGGGAGAAATAGTTGCATATGCGCAACCTTTCCGCAAGTGCAATTGTTCCCGGAGATGAGCGACGCCGCCCGCCTCAACCGCCTCGACCAGGAGTTCGTCTGGCACCCCTTCACCCAGCAACAGGGATGGAGCGAGGAAGAGCCGCTGCAGATCGAGCGCGGCGAGGGCGTCTACCTCTTCGACGTCGACGGCAACCGTTATATCGACGGCACCGCGTCGCTGTGGTGCAACGTCCACGGCCATCGCCATCCGGACCTCGACCGGGCGGCGCACGAGCAGCTCGACAAGGTCGCCCACTCGACGATGCTCGGCCTCTCCCACCCCGGCGCGACCGAGCTGGCGGCGCGGCTCGTCGAGATCGCCCCGGACGGCCTGCGCCGCGTCTTCTACTCGGACTCCGGCTCGACCGCCGCCGAGATCGCCGTGAAGATGGCCTTCCAGTACCACCAGCAGCGCGGCGACACCGGCCGCACCCGGTTCATCCGCATGCGCGACGCCTACCACGGCGACACTCTGGGCTCGGTCTCGGTCGGCGGCATCGACCTCTTCCACGCCACCTACAAGCCGCTCCTCTTCGACACCCTGGCGGCCGAGCCCGGGGACGTCGACCAGATGGAGGGCCTGCTGAGCGCCCACGAGGGCGAGATCGCGGCGGTGATGATGGAGCCGCTGATCCAGGGCGCGGCCGGCATGCTCGTCCACCCCGACGGCTACCTGAGCGCGGTGCGCGAGCTCTGCGATCGCCACGGCGCGCTCCTGATCTGCGACGAGGTGGCGACCGGCTTCGGCCGCACCGGGACGATGTTCGCGGTCGAACAGGAGGGTGTCGTCCCCGACTTCCTCTGCCTCGCCAAGGGCATCACCGGCGGTTATCTGCCGCTGGCGGCGACGCTGACCACCGAGGCGGTCTACAAGGCCTTCCTCGGCGCCCCGGCGGAGGCGAAAACCTTCTTCCACGGCCACACCTACACCGGCAACCCGGTCGCCTGCGCGGTGGCGCTGGCGAACCTCGACGTCTTCGAGCGCGAGCGCACGGTGGAGCGCCTGCAGCCGAAAATCGCGCTGATCCGGCGGTGGCTGGACGAAGTCGCCGCGCTGCCGGGCGTCGCCGAGGTGCGCTCGCGGGGCGTGATGGTCGGCATCGACCTCGGGGAGCACGACCCCGAACTGCGGGTCGGCCACCGGGTGACGCTGGAGGCGCGCAAGCGCGGCGCCCTGGTCCGCCCCCTCGGCGACGTCGTCGTCCTGATGCCGCCGCTGGCGATCGGCGAGACGGAGCTCGAAACCCTCCTCGACATCACCGCGCGGTCGATCACCGCCACCCTCGCCTCGCTCCCGGCGACAGAGCACGCCTAGCGCGTTCGCACTTTCCCGCGGATAGCGCGGATTACTGCGAACTCACCGGTGGGAATATGGCTTTGTGATGGATCGGTGGCGGCGCCGTAGTACCGGCGTGAGTCAGACCGCGGTCGCAGAGGCGAGGGAAGCTCCGGGCGATGCCGACCTGGCGTTCGACCGGCTCTACCGGACGAGCCGCGACGACGTCTACGCCTACGTGGCGGGGCTGCTCCGCGACGGGCCCGCGGCCGAGGAAGTGACGGCGGCCGCCTTCGAGCGCGCCTACCGCAAGCGCCACCGCTTCGACTCCCGCCGCGGCGAGCCGCGCGCCTGGCTCTTCGGCATCGCCCGCAACGCGGCGCTCGACGAGCTGCGGCGCCGCGGCCGCCAGGCGGAGCTGGCCGCCGAGCCCGCCGACCTCGACGGGGCCGCGGTCGAGGCAGGCGCCGAGCGCTCCGAGCGGCGACTCGCCCTGCGCGCCGCCCTCGCCCGCCTCGAGCCGCGCGAGCGCGAGCTGATCGCGCTCAAGTTCTTCGCCGGCCTCGGCAACGCCGAGATCGCCGCGGTCCTCGACATCAGCGAGTCGAACGCCGGCACCCGCCTTCACCGCGCCGTGACCAAGTTGAGGGAGGCCCTCGATGGATCGATTTGACGACGACACCCTCTTCGCCGAGCTGCGGGCGCTGCGCCCGACGCCGCCGCCGGAGTTCGCGGCCGAGCTGGACGAGCGCGCCGCGGCGGGCTTCCCCCGTCGCGACCGCGCGTCCGCGGCCGCGCAGCCCTTCGCCCTGCTGGCCGACCGCTGGCGGGCCCTGGGCCCGCGGCGGCGCCTCGTGCCGGCCCTCGCCGTCGCGCTCGCCGCGCTGGTCGTGGCGACGGCGGTCGTCTCGATCTCGCAGTCGGGCACGAAGTCGAATCCGGCGGACGAAGCCGTCGTCGGGATGGTCCCCGGCGCGGGCGAATCGGGCCGGGCGGCCAAAGAATCCGCCGGGACCTCGGTCGCACCGGCACCGAGCCGCCATCCCGGCGGAGGCCACAACGACGGCGCCGGCGGGAACGGCGCGGCGCAGCCTTCGAAGGGCGCCGGCGAAACCGTCTACGAAGTCGAAGTCCCGACGATCGAAAGCGCGGCCTCGGCCGGCGCCGCCGCGGAGGCGGAACCGACCTTCCACGCGGCCGGCCGCGACATCGAACGCTCCGCCTACGTCGTCCTCGGCACCAAGCCGGGCGAGGTCTCGGGCGCGGCGGCGAAGGTCTACGAAGCGGTGCACGCGGCGGACGGGATCGTCCTCCACTCCAAGGTGCGGAGCGGCAGCGCCGGGGCGACCGGGGCCTACTTCGAACTGCTGATCCCGAGCGACAAGCTCGACGACGCGCTCTCCGCCTTCTCGCAGATCGCCGAAGTGCGGCAGCGCCACGACGCGACCAACGACATCACCGCGCCGACCGTCAACACCGGCGAAGAACTGCGCGACTCCAACGCGGCGATCGAAGGCCTGTTGAAGGAGCTGGGCGACGTCGAAACGGAAGCGGAACGGGAATCGGTCGAAGCGCGGCTGCGCGAAGAGCGTCGCCACCACGCGGCGATCCGCGCCTCGCTCGACCACCTGCACAAGCGCGCCTCGATGTCGGAAGTCACCGTGCGGATCGTCACCGACCACGGCGCCGGGGTGACGCCGCCGAGCGAAGGCGGCGGGAGCTGGGGCGTCGGCGACGCGCTGCACGACGCCGGCGACATCCTCACGATCGCCGCCGGCGTCACCCTGATCGGCCTGGCGGTGCTCGGCCCGATCGCCATCGTCGCCTTCGCCTTCTGGCTGGCGAACCGCTTCCGCGTCCGCCGCCTCCGCGAGCGCGCCCTCGGCTGACCCCCTCCGGCGCGTTCGCAGTTTCGGTCGCATAGCGACCATTTCTGCGAACTCAACCGCGTAGGGTGTTGCGATGGTCGAGGAGAGGAAACCGGTGACGCCGCGGCCGGCCGCCTCGGTCGTCCTGATGCGACGCGGGGGGAAGCACGGGGAGCGGGCGCTCGAGGTGCTGCTGCTGCAGCGCAGCCCGGCGGCCGCGTTCTTCCCCGGCGCCTGGGTCTTCCCCGGCGGCGCCTGCGAGCCCGAGGACGGCGAGGGGCCCGACGGCTACCGCGCCTGCGCGATCCGCGAGCTCCGCGAGGAGGCGGGGATCGACCTCCACGCCGACGAGGAGATGATCCCGTTCTGCCGCTTCATCACCCCGGAGGCGATCCTGCGGCGCTTCGACGCCTGGTTCTTCCTCGCCCTCGCCCCCGCCCACGCACCGCCGCAGATCGACGGCGGCGAGATCGTCGACGCGCGCTGGCTGCGGCCCGCCGCGGCGCTGGCGGGCGCCGACGACGGCGAGATCGGCCTCGCCTTCCCGACCCGCATCCAGCTCGGCTGGCTCGCCGAACACGCCACCTCGGCCGCTGCCCTGACCGCCTACCGCGGCCGCTCGGTCGAGCCGCTGATCCCGGAAGTGATCGGCGAGGGCGAGGCGACCCGCGTCGTCCTCCCCGGCGTCGCCGACTCGGGCAACCTCAAGAACCTGGTCGAGGAGTTCCGCCGGGACTGACCGCGTCCGGGAACGGCGCCAGCCCCGCGTGCCACGGGCCGGGCGGGTAGGTGTGGATGCCGCTCTCGTCCATCTCGGACTGGATCCGGCGGAACAGCTGCCCGGCGTTCTTCAGCGCAAGTTTCAGTTCGTCCTCGGAGCGCTCGCGCAGCCGCCACATGAACCAGAGCTGGCGGTCGTTGACGCCGAAGTCGATCTCCCCGGTCATCGTCGTCACCCAGGCGAGGAAGCCGGGACCGAAGAGCTCGCGCAGGGCGATCGGGTCGAAGTCCTTCGGCACCGTCGTCCAGAAGCGCTTGTTGAAGTCGAGCGACTCGAATTCGACCTTGCGCGAGAAGCGCTGCTGGACATGCTCGGTCCCCTCGATCGACTCGACGTTGAAGGCGGGCACCACCTGCGCGAGGTCGGGCATGTGGGCCTTGGCGAGGATCGCCGTCGGCAGCACCGCCTTGTCGAAGAAGCCGCCCATCTCCCGTTCGTCGGCGTCACAGGAGGCGCCCCAGAAGCCTTCGACGAGCTGCCCGGTCAGCCGGTTCGAGCCGCCGACGCAGAGCGCCACCGGCCCGTCTTTGGGGTTGATCCCGCCGACCGGCTCGTAGGTGACCTGGTGGCGCTCGCCGTAGCGGCGCACCAGCTCGGCCCAGTCCTGCGCTTCCTGCTTGGCGCCCATCCCGCTTGATCCTAGATGAGCATTTCCATGCGGGATCCGGGTGGGGGGTTCGGGGGGCGGGCGGCCGGGCGAGGTGGATTCAGGGTGTCCTGGGCTCCTCATGGGGGTCCTGGCAGGCTGTGACCCCCATGAG
>CALCIA010000265.1 GCA_937907435.1 uncultured Actinomycetes bacterium | reverse complement strand
AGTGTGACGTTCCCGGCATCTCTGTGACCGATCGGGCCGAGGTGTGGAAGCTTCCCGACCTGATCGTCACGGAAGTCCGACTTCGCGACGTCCCTGTGCCGCCTTTTTCACGAACGCCTCACGTCCTGGGCTCCTCATGGGGGTCACAGCCTGCCAGGACCCCCATGAGGAGCCCAGGACCTCCCTCGGACGGCCGGCGGCGCCACGGACCCCCGCCCATCGCCCGCCCGCCCACCCCCTCACCCCTACGGCCCAACCCCCCCGAGGAGCCACGCATCGCCCGAACGGGTCACGGTCCCCGCCTCGGCAAGCTGGCCGAGCGCGGTGCTCACCGACGGGCGGCGGGCGGCGACCAACTCCGCCAGCAGGGCGTGGGTGAGGGGGACCTCGACCCGGACGCCGTCGGGGGTGCGCACGCCCCAGCGGTCGGCTAGTTGCCAGAAGAGCATCTCGATCCGGCGCTCGATCCGGCGCTGGCCGACGATCGCGAGCTCCAGGGCGAGGTGGCGGGAGCGGAGCATCGCCCGGTCGATCAGCCGCGCGGCGATCTCCGGGAACGGCGCGACCCGTCCGGCGAAGGCCGGGTCGAGGACGGCAACCTCGACCGGCGCGATCGCCTGCCAGCTCGACTCGAAGGGGCGGCTCGCGGTCGGGCTCAGTGTCTGCCAGGGGCGCAGCAGGTCGCCCGCCCCGAGCAGCTCGGCGCCGTGGCGATCGTCGCGGCCGACCCGTCGCACCAGGAACCCGGAGAGGATCAGGAGGCCGAAGCCCTCGCCGACCGTCGGCGCCATCCCGGCCGGCTCCCAGGCGCCCTTGCCGAGCCGCTCGACCCGCGCCCGCGCCGCCGCCGTGGCCGCCTCGAGGCGCTCGCCGACGAGCTCCCCGCCGAGGTCCGGATCGACCTCCAGAAGCCCGACGATGTCCGCCGCGCCGCCCGTCGCGCTCATCGCCTGTCAGCCCTCTGACAAGACCCCCGCCGGAGCGTCCGCGGGCGGCCGATCCGGGCCCCGTCGTCTCCTAAGGTCGCCGGGGTGCGGTCTGTCGACTCAGCTTTCACCGACGCCAGTCTCCCAAGCGGCGCCGTCGTGCGGATCCGCAGGCGGCTCGGGGGCGAGGACGGGCTGCTCATCGCCCTCGCGCTCGTGGTCGGCGCCGGCTCCGGGCTCGGCGCGGTCGCCTTCCGCTACCTGATCCAGGGCTGGACCCTGCTCTTCGCCGGCCACGTCGACCCGAGCGCGCTCGGCCACTTCACCAACCCGCACCTCCCCTTCCTCGGCCCCTTCGTCGTCCTCGTCGTGCCGGTCCTCGGCGGCCTCCTCTACGGCCCGCTCGTCTACCGCTTCGCGCCCGAGGCGCGCGGCCACGGCGTCCCCGAGGTGATGCTCGCCGTCCACCGCGACGAAGGACGGATGCGCGGCCGCGTGCCGCTGGTCAAGTCGATGGCCTCGGCGATCTGCATCGGCTGCGGCGGCTCGGTCGGGCGCGAGGGGCCGATCGTCCAGGTCGGCTCGGCGATCGGCTCCGCCTTCGGGCAGGCGACGCGGCAGGCGGGGGCGAACACGAAGCTCCTCGTCGCCTGCGGCGCGGCGGGCGGCATCGGCGCCACCTTCAACGCGCCGATCGCGGGCGTCTTCTTCGGCCTCGAGCTGATCCTCCGCGACTGGGAGGCGCGCTCGTTCGGGCTCGTCGTGCTTGCCGGCGTGGTGGCGACCGCGGTCGGGCGGATCGCCTTCGGCGCCGAAGCCTTCCTCACCCTGCCGCCGTTCACGCTCGTCTCCGGCTGGGAGTACCCGCTCTACGCGCTGCTCGGGATCGCCGCGGCGGCGGTCGGCGTCGCCTTCATCCGCGTCCTCTACGGGATGGAGGACGCCGCCGACCGGGTCTGGCGCGGGCCCGCCTGGCTGCGTCCCGCCTGCGGCGGCATCCTGCTCGGCCTCGTGCTGCTGGCGCTGCCGCAGATGTACGGGGTGGGCTATCCGGTGCTGGAAGGGGCGATCCACGGCCGCTACGTGGTCGGGGCGCTGCTCGCCTTCCTCGTCGGCAAGATCGTCGCGACCAGCCTGACGATGGCGATCGGCGGCTCCGGCGGCGTCTTCGCGCCCTCGCTCTTCATCGGCGCGATGCTCGGCACCGCCTTCGGGATCGGCGCCCACGACCTGCTGCCGGGGGCGACGGCGGGGGCGGGCGCCTACGGGCTGGTCGGCATGGCGGCGGTCTTCGCGGCGGCGGCCCGGGCGCCGATCACCGCGGTCCTGATCGTCTTCGAGCTGACCGGGGACTACTCGATCATCCTGCCGCTGATGCTGGCGGTGGTGGTCGCCACCGGGCTCAGCAAGGTGGTCAGCGACGACACGATCTACACGCTGAAGCTGCGCCGCCGCGGCATCGACATCGACCGCCCGTCGCGCCCCGGCCCGCCGACGTCGCCCGGCGAATGGAGCACCGTTTCCGGCGCCGCGAGCGGGGAATTGCGAATAGCCTCTACGCCGTGAGCGCCGGGGGAGAAGCGAGCTGAAGCGCGCGGCCGGCGCTGTCCTCGCCCTGGCGCTGCTGGCGGCGGCGGTGGGCGGGTGCGGCTCGATCTCCGGCTCGGCGGGCGAGTTCACCCCGGCGCGGCCCGGCGTCCTCACCGTCGCCACCTCCGCCGTGCCGAGCCCCGGCTTCTGGGAAGGGACGGCCGCCCACCCGACCGGCGGCTTCGAGTACGAGCTGGCGCGGGAACTGGCGCGGCGCTTCGGCCTCGACCGGGTGGCGGTGAAGGTCGTCCACTTCCACCGCATCGTGCGCGGGCACCTCGGCGGCGCCGACGTCGCCATCGACCTCCTGACGCCGACCTCCGAACGCGAAGAAGCGCTCGAGTTCACCGGTCCCTACCTCAAGTCGGCGCCGACGGTGCTGGTGCGGGCGGGGACCGAGGTGCCGGACCTGAAGACCGCGCAGGAACTGCGCTGGGGCGCGATCCAGTCGACCACCTTCGTCGAAACGATCGAAGACGCGATCGTGCCGGAAGGTGAACTGGTGCTCTTCGACGGGCAGCAGGAGGTCGTCGCGGCGCTCGAAGCGGGGCGGATCGAAGCGACGCTGCTGGACCTGCCGCTGGCCGTCGCGATCGCCGAACGCTCGGGCGGGAAGCTCGAAGCCGTCGCCCAGCTCCCCGACAAGGAGGCGCTGGCGGTGGCGCTGCCGCAGGGGTCCCCGAACCGCCAGGCGGTCGATTCGGCGATCCGCGCGCTCACCGCCGACGGCACGATCGAAGACCTGCTCGAAGAATGGGTCGGCGACGAAGCGGCGAACGCCGAATCCGAAATCCCGCTCCTCCACACGACCCTGCACTGACCCCGACGCGCCGATGCCCGCCGCCCTGACGCCAGCCCTCGCCGGGATCTCGCTCAAATCGCCGAGCGGGGCGACCTGGGAGTTCCTGATCCTCTTCCTGGTGGTGATCGTCGGGCCGCCGCTGATGACCCGGGCGCGGGTGCCGGGGATCATCGGCCTGCTGGTCGGCGGCTTCGCGATCGGGCCCTACGGGCTGAACCTGATCGGCGCCGGCAACACGACGGTGCCGGACCTGGGCCAGCTCGGGCTGCTCTACCTGATGTTCGTCGCCGGGGTCGAGCTGGACCTGGCGCTGATCCGCATCCACCGCCGCGCGGTCGTCGTCTACGGCGTGCTGACCTTCGCCCTGCCGATGACGTTCGGGACGGTCATCGGGCTCGCGCTCGGCTGGGTCCCGGCGGCGGCGCTTCTGCTCGGCGCGCTGCTCTCCTCCCACACGCTGCTGCTCTACCCGACCGCGCGCGCCGCCGGGCTCTCGGCGGACCGCGGCGTCGCCACCGCGGTCGGGGCGACGGTGCTGACCGACACCGCCGCGCTCGTCGTCCTCGCCGCCGTCTCCGGGACCCAGGTCGCGGGCGGCTCGCCCGCCTCGATCGCGGCGCAGATCGTGGTCGGGCTCGCGGTCCTGGTCGCCTTCACCCTGGTCGCGCTGCCGCGCCTCGCCCGCCTCGCCTTCCGCTTCCTCGGCACCGACCGCGTCGTCCGTTACCTGCTCGCGGTCGCCTCCTTCCTGGCGGCCGGGACCGTCGCCGACGTCTTCGGCATCGAGCCGATCGTCGGCGCCTTCTTCGCCGGCCTGGCGCTGAACCGGCTGGTGCCCAACGAGGGCCCGCTGATGGACCGCATCGACTTCTTCGGCAGCGCCGTCTTCGTGCCGATCTTCCTCGTCTCGGTCGGACTCCTGCTCGACCCGGGCGTGATGGTGGAAGGGGAGACGCTGAAGCTCGCCGGGCTCTTCATCGCCGCCAGCCTGGCGGGGAAGGCGGCCGCCTCGGGGATCGCGCGGCTCGCCCTCGGTTACAGCGGCCCGCAGGCGACGCTGATGCTGGGACTGACCGTGCCGCAGGCGGCGGCGACGCTGGCGGCGACGATCGTCGGCTTCAACATCGGCCTCTTCGACCAGTCGGTGGTGAACGCGGCGCTGGTCCTGATCCTGGCGTCGATCGTCGTCGGCACGCTGCTGGTCGACCGCTCGGTGCCGACCGTGCCCTCGCCGGAGGCGGTCGCCCACCGGGTCGGCGCCCGCATCCTCGTCGTGCTCACCGACCCGGCGCAGGCGCGGCTCGCCTTCCCGCTGGCGGCGCGGGTCGCGGCGGCCGACGGCGGCATCGTGCGGGGGATGCTGGCGGCGCCGGCGGCGGAGATGGCGGCGCTCGAGCCGCGCCTGGCGGAGCTGCAGGCGGCGGCCTACGCGGCCGGGGTCGATGCCGAGCCGCGACTGCTGGTCCACCACGCGCTCGCCCCGGCGGTGGTCGACACGGCGACCGAGAGCCGCGCCACCCTCGTCGTCCTCGGCGTCTCGACCGTCGATGCCTCCTTCCTCGGCAGCGACGCCGAAGCGGTCGCCGCCGGCCTGGCGGTCCCGGTAGCCGTATTGCTCGGCAGCGAGGCGGAGGTGCGCGAGGTGGAGGTCGTGCGCGAGCCGGCCGACCGCCCCGGCGGCAGTGCCTTCGACGCCGACGGCCTGGCGATCGACCTCGGCCGCCGGATCGCCGGCGCCGAGGTCGAGGCAAACGACCTCGTCCCCGAGAGCCTCCAGTCCCCCCGTCCCGGCCTGCTGCGAATCATGCCCGCCACGAGCTGGCAGCTGATGGCCGGCACCGCGGACCCCGGCAAGGGCTCGGCGGTGCTGTTGCTTCCGGACCTTTAGGGGTGGTCCCGCGGGGCGGGTTCCGAGGGGAAGGGACGGGGCGCGTGCGAGCGCCGCGGATGCCCTTCCGACCCGAGCCGGCTGTGGTCGGCTGGGCATCCGCGGCACCCCCGGGGGGGATGGGGGAAGGAGGCGGGACAGGCGAGTTCGCACTTCTCCGCGCTATCCGCGGATTACTGCGAACTCGACCCGGACGGTCGCCCGCCGAGAGCGAACGGACCCCCGGATGCCCGCTCGCTGAGTTGAGGGCGCCAGGGCGCCCATAACTCAGCGAGCGACGGATCCGACGTCACGGAAAGCGCACGAATCGGTGGAGAAGCTCACGGGAGGGAGGAGCGGCGACCCTTCCGCGTGCCTCCGCCCCCGATCCCGAGCCTCCACCCGTTGAGTTCGCAGTTATCCGCGGTATGCGCGGCAAAGTGCGAACTCGACCCTCGAGACCGCCCGAGGCGCCAGCCAGCCCCGCCCCCGCCGAACCAACCACCTGAGCCGACCCTGGCTCGGCATCGGGTCCCCCGGCTGGCTCCGGATCCCGCGCCCGGCTCGGACGCCCACCCGGCCGCGGTCGTCCTTTGGCCCGGCACTCCGCACCGCGGTCGTCCTTTGGTCCGCCTACCGGACTTTAAGTCGACCGCCATCGGGCGGCCGGACCAAAGGACGACCACGGTGGGACGGTGCGTTCGTCCTTAGGGCTCGTATTCCGAACCAAGGACAAACGCAGGCGCTCAGGGGCGGCGGCGGGCGAGGAGGGTGGAGTCGTCGATCTCCATCGTCTTGCCGTTGCGGGTGACGGGGTGGGGGCGCTGCTCGACGACGAGGGGCTCGAAATCCTCGGGCAGGCCGGGGAGGAGGTCGGTGGCGAGGAACATCGCGTGGCGCTGGGCGTTGGTGTGGTGCCCGCTGTCGTGGGACGGTCCCGACGGTGGGGCGTGGCCGACGACCAGCAGGTGTCCGCCCGGCGCGACCGCCGCGGCCAGGCGGCGGACCACGTCGACCATGCCGCCTTCCGGCGGGTGGAGGTACTGGCTGGTGACGAGGTCGAAGGCGCGGCCGCCGGCGTCGAAGCTCCGGGCGTCCACCTGCCACCAGTCGGTGCGCTCGGCGACGCCCGCCTCCTCGGCGTTCCGCGCCGCCCGCGCCAGGCCGGCGGCGGAGAAGTCGGCGCCGGTCACCGTCCAGCCGCGCCGGGCAAGCCAGATCACGTCGCCGCCCTCGCCGCAGCCGACGTCGAGCGCCGTGCCGGGGGCGAGGTCCGCGGCCTCGGCGACCAGCTGCGCGTTCGGGTTGCCGCTCCAGATCTTCCCCTCGCCGGAATACCGCTCGTCCCAGGCCGGGGGCTCGAAGATGCTCTCGTTGCTCATCCCGTCAGTATTCCTGCTGAGATGACCGGGCCGTTCGATCCACCGCCGTTCCGCCTCGAGGAGTACCTCGGGGTGTGGGAGTTCTCGGGCGAGCACTACCTGACGGCCTCGGATGCCGAGACGCTGACCGTCGAGGAGCTGTTGGCCTACGCGGACCCCGATGAGCGCGCGAGATTCGAGCGCCTGCCGCTCTCCTACGCGCCGACCTGGGGCGGGGAGGAGCTGCGCACGGCGATCGCCGACCTCTACGAGGGGCTCGGACCGGAGCACGTCCTCACCTTCGCGGGCGCCGAGGAGGCGCTCTTCTGGGCGCCGCAGGAGCTGGCCGGGCCGGGCGACCACGTGCTCGTGACGGTGCCGAACTACCAGTCCTTCGAGACGATCCCGCTCACCGCGGGCGCCGAGGTCGAGGGCATCGTGCTCGATCCGGCGGCGGGCTGGGAGCCCGACGTCGAGGAGATCGCGCGGCGGCTGCGGCCGACGACGAAGCTGGTCGCGGTCAACTTCCCGAACAACCCGACCGGGGCGATCTGCTCGCCGGAGAGCTGGCGCGCGCTCGTCGAGCTCTGCGACGAGCATGGCGCGACGCTGCTCTCCGACGAGGTCTACCGCGGCCTCGAGACCGACGCGTCGCGCCGCCTGCCGCAGGCCGCCGAGCTCTCCGCCTCGGCCGTCTCCCTCAACGTGATGTCGAAGTCCTACGGGCTGCCGGGGCTGCGGATCGGCTGGTTGGCGACGCGGCGGCGTGATCTGCTCGAGCGCCTGGAGCGCCGCAAGCACTACACGTCGATCTGCAACGCGACGCCGAGCGAGGCGCTGGCGACGATCGCGCTGCGCAACGGCGCCGCGATCCAGGCCCGCAACCGCGATCTGATCGCCGCCAACGTCCCGCTCTTCGAGGCCGCGTTCGCCGCCCATCCCGAGGCGCTCGAGTGGGAGGCGCCGGCGGGCGGCTGCGTCTCCTTCCCCCGCTACCTGGGCGAGGACGGGGTCGAGACGTTCTGCCGCGAGCTGGTCGAGACCGCGGGGGTCGTCCTCCTCCCGGCCTCGATCTACGCCTCCGAGCTCGGCCCGGTGCCCGCCGACCGCTTCCGCATCGGCGTCGGCCGGCGCGACCCTGAGCCCGCGCTCGCCGCGCTCGGCTGCTTCCTCGACGCGCGCGGCGGCGCCCCCTTGTAGAGGCACGTCCGCGGGAGGACAATCGAGGCATGATCTCCCCAGCAGTCATAGGCGGGTTTGCCGTGATCGATGCTTCGCTCCTGGGTCAGTTGGCCTACGCGGTGCGCAGCTACGAGCGGCATCACCCCGACGGCGCCGCCCCGGCCGACCGCGTGCCGACGCACCGGGTGCCGCTGCCCGCGCACCAGCGCGTGCACTGACCGCGGCCGTCCGCGCCCCGGCGGGTCGCTAGGCGACGCGGCGCGCGCCGATCAGGTGTTCGCCCCAGTATCCGGTGGTCAGCGCGTGTTCCATCACGCCGTGGGTCGTCGCCGAGATCGCCGCTTCCGGACCGAGCGCGATGCCGACGTGTGAGGCGCCGGCGCCGTCGGTGTCGAAGAAGACGAGGTCGCCCGCCTGGATTTCGGTGAGGAGGACTTCGGTCCCGACCCCGAACTGGGCGAAGCTCGTCCGCGGCAGGGCGATCCCGGCCTGGCCGAAGGCATAGACCATGAGCCCGGAGCAGTCGAAGGCGGACGGGCCGGTGGCACCGGACGCGTAGGGCGCGCCGATGGCGGCCTGGGCGGCTTCGATCGCGGGCTGGACGCTCGCCGGGGCGGTGCTCGTCGTCGGCGCGGCGGCCGTCGTGGTCGGCGTGCGCACCGGGATCCGCAACAGGGCGAGGACGCGGAGGTGGGGACGGCCGTCGGCGGTCAGGTGGTGCCGGGCCTGGAAGCGGCGCAGCGCGGCGCGGGTGCGCGGGCCGAAGACGCCGTCGGCGGGCACGCGGAGCTTGCGCTGGAGCCGCTTGATCTGCGCCCGGGTCAGCTTCGCGACCGGTTCCGTGGTTTCGGTGGCGGGCGCTTCCGTGGTCGGCACTTCGGGGGTCGTGGTGGGAGCCGTTTCGGTGGGGGTGGTCGCGCTGGTCGTCGCGGCGCCGCCGGTCGCGGGCGCGGCGCTCGCGGACGCGCTCCCGAACGCCAGCAGCAGGACCGCGGCGGCGATCAGGGCCGCCAGGGATCGGCGACCGGTCCGGCCTGCTCGCCGGGCACTCGTCTGGGGGTTCATCTGACCTCGTTCCATCTCGTTGACGTGCCTGCGAGGTGAGCTGACGGGCTCGCGCTCAACGTGCGCTACGTCGCGAAAGACGATTCGCCCCAGGCCGATCGGCCGGTGGTTCCCCCGCTCCCCGGTTCCCGAGAACCGAGGACTAGGCAAGTGCGGAACTCAAGCACATCGAGCCGACGCCGTCCAGCTCTCGCCGGATAAGCCGCTTGGTGCGGCGCTTTCTGGATCGGACGGGGGAGAGATGAGAGCGCCTGAGGCCTTATCGGCGCGTGCAACCGTCGGTCGACGAATACACGGAGATCTTGGATCTCGACCTGGGGATCAAGATGGAGGTTCGGTTCGAAAGGACTGGCCCACGATCACCGACTACGCGGTGGTGCTGATTGCCGAGGTCGGCGATGAGGTCCAGACGATTCGCGTCTTCGACAGTGCGCACGGATTCAATGAGATGCATCGCTGCACGCGCAGCGACGGCAAGCAAACCGGAAAACCGTTCCACAGCGGTAGCCTCGGAGAAGGAATGCGCGCGGCGATCGACGATGTCAAGATCGGCTACGGCCAGATGATCGAAGGATGGGAACGATGAGGTATCCGGATGGCACTTGGTCTCCTGCGTCGAAGGCGTTCGACGAAGCAATCGAACTCTCCCTCGAAGACCGCTCGCCTTACCCCAACCGCGCAACCTTCCTCGATATGGATGCCCCCGAACTTGAGCGGTACGTCGCCCAGGCGTTCGAGAGGGGACAAGCGGCCGTGCTTGTCTCGGCGGACGGCAGCTTCCAGATCCTGCACCCGCCGGCTTCAGCCTAGTCGCCGCTCGGCGTCTTGAACCCGCTGTCAGCACGCTGACACCGGCGGAACTCTCGCGGCCGGGGTCGTTTGCATGGGGAGAGCTCCACGGGGTTCGCACCTATGCAAACCGAGGTTGCCGCGACGCGCGGTGACGTGACCGGAAGGCAAACATGACCAACGCTCCGCAGGCGCGGGCGTGGCGGTGGATGCCCTTGTACCTGGGGATCGCCGCACTCCTTGCGCTGCTCGCATTCGTCCCGACCGCATCGGCGGCGCGCGATCCGATCGCGAGCGGTTCCACCGACCTGCACATGAAGAAAGGCTTCCTGCGCAAGCTCTCCAACGCCGGGATCACCGTGAGCGGGCTGCGCGGCGGCGCGACCGGCGGCAACAAGATCGGCCTCACGCTGCGCGGCGGGATGCTCGATCCGACCGACGTCGCCGGCCACGTCGAGCCGCAGGGCGGCTTCAAGCTCTCGCTCGGCCGGCGCGGCGTGCCGATCTACGGCCTCTCCGTGAACACCGTGAGGGGCTCGGTGTACGCGACCGTCGCCAAGGCCCACATGCAGTTGGCGACCTTCGCCGCCCCGGTCGTTCGCCGCGAAGGGTTCGGCGCCAACTTCAAGGCCGGGCAGCTGGTCCTCACTGAAAAGGCGACGCGGCGGATCAGCAACCGCCTCGGCCTGCGCCAGAACAAGCGGCTCGAGGCGGGGCGGGTGATCAGCAACCTCTACGTCTCGGCGCAGCCGCGGACCGTGAACCTGCTCGCGCAGGGCAGCGTGGTGCTGACGCCGGACCAAGCGACGCTGGCGAAATTCGCCGCCAAGGGCGTGAAGCTGCCGGGCGGCATCGCGCCGATCCCGCCGGCGACCGCGCCGAGCGCGACCACGCTGGCGTTCCCGATCTCCGGCGGCATGATGGCGCCCGACGGCTCCACCGGCAGGCTGCAGACCATCGGCGGCGTCCAGGTCACCAAGCGGACCGAGGCGCTCTCGCCGCAGGTGAAGCTGACGAACGTCGAAGTGAACTTCGGCACCAAGGCGGCACTGGTCAAGCTCGAAATCCTCCCGACCCCGCCCTTCCCCGGCGGCGCGGGACGCGCGTCGATCGTCGACCTGACCCTGCCGAGCGGCGCCGTCACGACCGACCCCGGCGCGCGCCAGATCACGATCACCGGCGCCGAAGCGAAGCTCCAGGCAGTCGCCGCGACGACGCTCAACGGCGTCTTCAACCAGCCCGCCCCGGCCCCGCCCTCGTCGAGCGACTTCGTCGTCGGCGACCCGTTCGGGACGCTCTCGCTGACCGCCCAGGCGGAATAGCGCTCCGGCATCGTGCCCACCGTCGCGCTCAGCGGCGGTGGGCAGGACTCAGCGGCAGGCCCGCTTCCTTCCAGGCCTGCACGCCGCCGACCACGTCGCCGGCATCGACGCCGAGGCGGCGGAGGGTGAGGGCGGCGAGGCTCGTCTGGTAGCCCTCGTTGCAGATCAGGATGACCGGGACGTCGCGCCTGGCGAGGTTGGGGACGCGCCACTCGGAGGCCGGGTCGAGGCGCCACTCGAGGACGTTACGCTCGACGACGGTGGCGCCGGGGACGAGCCCGTCACGGAGGCGCTGCTCGAGCGGCCGGATGTCGACGAGGATCGCACCCGCGGCAACCGCGTCCCGCGCCTCGGCGGGCGTGAACCGCGGGATCACAGCCTGGGCCTCGGCCAGGACCTCTTCCACGGTCGGATGGCGAACCTGGGGGTCGCTCATGGCGGCAGCCTAGATGAGGGTTCTAGGGGTGATTGCGCCTTGGGCGGGGTTTGAGGTCTGGGAGGGTTCGGGCCTCGCAAGCTGGCGCCCGGAAGGGTCCAGGCCCCGAAGGCTGTCGCCCGGAAGGACCCGCCCCTCTCGCCACGGCCCGGGCAGGCTGTGGCCGTGGCGAGAGGGGCGGGTGTGCGGAAGGTGTGGAGGGATCGTCGCGGGAGGGTGACGAGGGGGCGTCGGGAGTGGCACGGGTCCGTGACGGGAGTCCGGCGTCGTCACAAAGATGCCGGGAACTCCACTCTTTCTCCCGTGTTGTCCAACACCGACTCACGCGCTGCGTGGATTGACCGTGCTATAGCAAGGTCAAAGTACGCAGCGCGTTCT
>CALCIA010000264.1 GCA_937907435.1 uncultured Actinomycetes bacterium | reverse complement strand
GATCGTCACGTAAGTCCGACTTCCCCACGTCCCTGTGACGCCTCTCCCACGCACCCTCACGTCCTGGGCTCCTCATGGGGGTCACAGCCTGCCAGGACCCCCATGAGGAGCCCAGGACCTCCCTCGGACGGCCGGCAAGGCCTGGACCCCCGCCCGTCCCTTCGACCAGCTCCCGCCCTCACCCCACGTAATCCGGCCACGGAAGAGGGAAGAACTCGCGGAAGGGCCGTGCCTCGTCGATCACCCGGGACACCGAGGGCCGGGCCGTCAATGCCTCGTAGTAGCGGGTGAGTGCGGTGAGGTTCTCCTCGTCCCAGCGGCGGACGGCGCGGGCGTAGAAGAGGCCCGGTGCGGCGGCGGCGTCGGCGAGGGTGAATGTGGGGCCGGCGAGCCAGGCGCTGCCTTGTAGTTGCTCGTCGAGGACCGGGTAGATCCGGTCGAGCAGGGCGCGCGCCTCTTCGATCCCATGTGGGTCGCCGGCGCCCTGGGCCCGCAGGTTGTCGAGGACGATCTTCTGCATCGGCGTCTGGACGCGACCGTCGATGACCCGGTCCCAGAGGCGGGCGCGCAGGGCTGCGTCGGGGTCGGTCGGGATGAGTGGCGGGGCGTCGCCGAAGCGGTCGAGGTACTCGACGATGACGGTCGATTCCGGTAGGGCGATCGCGGCCGCGTCGTCGACGAGGACCGGGATGCTCGCCATCGGCCAGAGCTCCGCCAGCCTGGCGCGGTCGGCCTCGTCGTCGACCTGGGCGCGCTCGAAGGGGACGTCGCGCTCGTAGAGTGCGATCAGCGCCTTCCAGCAGTAGGAGGCGAAGGGATGCTCGTGCAGGGTCAGGGTCATCGGGTGGCCCCAGCGAGGTGCTCGCCGAGCGCGTCGAGGAGCTTGCCGGTGCCGTGCTCGCGCTCGGCCGGGTCGCCGATGCCGTCGAAGAACGCGCCCTGCTCGGTGAAGAGGAGGCGGGTGCCGCCTTCGGCACCGAACAGCTGCACGGTGGTCAGCGAGGTCGACATCAGGCGGTCGTCGATCAGCAGGTCGTAAGCGAAGACGATCCGCTCGTCGGCGACGATGTCGTGATAGCGGCTCTTGAAAGTGTGCACGGATCCTCCTGGCGGGGCGCCCCTGTTGAACTCGCCGCCGCCGACCCGGAAGTCGAGCTCCCAGGCGCGGTTCTCCCAATCGGCGGGGACGGTGAACCATTGGCCCTTCAGCTCGGGGTCGGCGAAGGCGCTGAAGGTTTGGGCCGGGGTGCAGTCGTATTGGCGCTCGATCGTGAAGTCGGCGTGGATGACGCTCATGCGTTCCTCCCGTAGGTCGTTTTCAGGACGTCGCCGAGACGGTCGAGGTGGCCCTCCCAGACCTGGCGGTGCTGGGCGATCCACTGCTCGACCGCGCGCATCGGCGCCGGTTCGAGTTGACAGGTGCGCACCCGGCCGACCTTCTCGGACCGGACGATGCCGCTCTTCTGCAGCACTTCGATGTGCTGGACGACTGCCGACAGCGACATTTCCAACGGCTCCGCCAGCTCGCTGACCGAGGCTGGGCCTTCGCTCAGGCGCACCACGATCGAGCGGCGGCTGGAGTCGGCGAGGGCGTGGAAGGTGCGGTCGAGGACGGCGGCGGCGGGCACGCCGCAAGGTATAGCAAATACTTAAGCGATTACTTGAGTATCTGCCGTTCAGCAGGCCGCGAGCGCCGTCGCGTAGAAGCGCAGGTACTGCTTCCAGTGGCGGTCCCAGTAGGACTGTTCGTGGCCGCCGTGCCACTCGTGCTCGGTGAGGTCGGCGCCGCCCGTCGCCAGCGCTTCGTCGAAGGCGACGTCGCCGATCAGGAAGGGATCTTCGCTGCCGTAGTCGTTCCAGATCGGGATCGGCCCGAAGGCGCCGGGATCGGCGCGAACGGCGCCGATCACGTCGTTGCGTTCGAAGTCTTCGGCGTCGTCGAAGGCGCCCGGGGCCGTCGCGCCTCCTTCCAGCCACAGCGCCGGGGAGTGGCCGCCGACGGCGCAGAAGCGGCCGGGATGGTGGAGCGCGATGTCGTAGGCGCCGAAGCCGCCCATCGAGATGCCGCCGATCGCGATCCGGTGGGCATCGAGGTGGAGGCGGCGGACAACCGCCGGGATCACCTCGCCGGTCACGTAGCTGCCCCACCGCCCCGAGGCGCGGTCGTGCCAGTAGCTGTCTTCGTCCCCGTCGGGGAAGGCGACGACCGGGGCGCGCCGGCCGAGAGCCGCGAGCGCGCGGAAGAAGGCTTCGTTTTCCGTGTAGGAGGTGTCGGAGCCGCCGTGGCCGTGGAGGAAGACCAGCAATGGCCTGCCGTGGGTGTGCCCGACGTCGGCGGCGGGGACGACGACCTGGATGCCCTGGTCGGCAGCGACGTCACGGCTGTGGATTGTCAGGTGGACTACCTCGGCCCCGTGCCGATCGGCGGGGGCGAGCACGGTGAGCCGGAGGACCGCGTAGGCGATGCCGAGCGCCGCCAGCCCGATCGCCAGGACGGCCACCCGCCGCCTGCGCCTGATCTGGCGCGAAGTCGCCACGGTCGAAGTAATACAGGCTGCTGGGAGATCCGCCGGCCGAGTGCTTACGTTCAGTAAGGTCAATGAGCGTGAATTCCGTGTCGCAGACCCAGATTGCGCCTGCGCGGCAGGCCCATCCGCAGCAGTCGCCGTGCGCGGAAGTCTGCCCGAAGTTCCACGAGGCGATCGAGCTGATCGGCAAGCGCTGGACGGGCGCCATCCTCTGCGCCCTCACCGAGCGGCCGATGCGCTACGGCGAGCTCGGCAAGGCGGTCCCGGGCCTCTCGGACCGCCTGCTCTCGCAGCGGCTGCGGGAGCTGGAGGACGAAGGCCTGGTCGAACGCGAGGTCGAAGCCGGGACGCCGGTGCGGGTCACCTATTCGCTGACGCCGACCGGGGAAGACCTCGGGCCCGCGATCCGCGAGCTCAAGGCTTGGGCCAAACGCTGGAAAGAGACGGCCTGAGCCGTCTCTAGGCTGATTCCATGGATCAGCCGCAGATCTCCTTGGGGGCGCCCGCGCGGCCGGGCCCGGACCTGCCGGGGCCGTTTGCGGTCGGTCGCTACGCCAACCGGCTCAAGGACTGGATGCGCGAGCGGCCGCGGGTGCTGTTGATCGGCGAGGTGACCGGCGTGGGACGGAGCAAGGTGCAGGCCTACTTCGAACTGCGCGACGGCGACGGGGCGGTGCCCTGCGCGATCTGGCTGAACGACCTGGAGCGCGCCGGGCTGCCCGAGGGGGCACTGCGCGACGGCGCCGAAGTCGTGATCGCGGGCGGCCTCGACTACTACCCGGGCGGCGGCGCGGCGTCGGCGAACTTCTGCTTCCGCGCCACCCACGTGCGGCTGGCCGGCGAAGGGGACCTGATGGCGCGGCTGGAGGCGCTGCGGACCCAGCTGCGGGCCGAGGGGCTCTTCGAGCTGCAGAAGCAGCTGGCGCGGCCGGCCTTGCCGAAGACGATCGGCGTCGTCACCGCGGAAGGCGGCGCGGCGCGGCGCGACCTCCTGGCGGGCCTCGGGCGGCGGGGCTGGGGCGGGACCGTGGTCTGGGCCTTCGCGCCGGTCCAGGATCGCCACGCGGCGCCGAAGATCGCGCGGGCGCTGCAGGATCTGGCGGCGCGGCCGGAGGTCGAGGCGATCGTCGTCACCCGCGGCGGCGGCAGCCTCGCCGACCTCTGGGCCTTCTGCGACGAGACCCTGTGCCGGACGGTGGCGATGCTGCGGGTGCCGGTGATCAGCGCGGTCGGGCACGAGCGCGACTCGACCTTGATCGACGACGTCGCCGCGGTCTGCTGCTCGACCCCGACCCACGCCGCCGAGGCCGCGGTGCCCCTTGACTGCGGCGCGGCGCGGGTGGAGGTGCGGCGCCAGGCGCTGGCGCTGCGGCGCGGCGCGGACGGCGCGATCACGGCGCGGGCGCGCCACCTGGGTGCCCTGGCCCGCGGCCCGGCGCGGGCGCTGCAACGCCAGCGCACGATCCTGAACCAGAAGACGCGTGAGATCCGCGCCGCCTCCGAACGCGGCATCGCCGAGCGGGCGGCCAGCCAGCGCCGGATCGCGGGCCTCGTCCTCGAACGCGCGCGTCGCCGGGCGCTCGGCCAGGTCGAGCGGGCGGTCGATGAGGGCCGTCGCCACGGGGCCGCGCTCGACGTAGCCGCGAGCCGTGCCGTGTCCCAGCGCCGCGAGGCCCTGCGCAAAGCTGCCGTCGCCCTGCGCGCCCACGACCCCGAGCGCACGCTGGAGCGCGGCTACGCCCTCGCCGAGACCCCCGACGGCGAGCCCCTGACGACCGCCGCCGCCGCGACCGCCGCCGGGCGCTTTAGCCTCCGCTTCCGCGATGGCCGAATCGACGCCCGAGCCGCTGGAGATGACGATGCCTGACGGCGCCCCCGCCAGCTACGAGGCCGCGGTCGAGCGCCTGGAGGAGATCATCGACCGCCTCGACTCCGGCCAGGCCGGCCTCCGCGAGACCCTGGACCTCTGCAAAGAGGGCAAGCAGCTCGTCGACTACTGCGCCGGCGAGCTCGACGCCGTCGGCGAGGGCCTGAAGGAACTGAACCTCGACGACTTGGCGGCAAAGCTCGACTCCTCCGCGAGCGCCGGCACCTGAGCGCCGCGGTCCAACGCGCTGAGTGACTTCACCGTGCCATGGCACGGTCAACTCATGCAGCGCGGATCTCGCTTTGCTCGCCGGGACCGCTGCACAACCTCCCGAGGGCGGGGCAGCCGCGGCAGAGGTCCCAGGTGCGGTCGGGCTCGGGGGCGGGGGAGAAGTCGCCGGCGCTGATCGACGCCACGGCGGACTCGATGCGGGTGCGGGCGGTGGACATCTCGGATTCGGTGAGGACGGTGCGGACTGGGGTGTCGGCGCGTTCGAGGAAGACGTAGGCGACCTCGACTTCGCTCACTTCGAGGCTCTCCGCCGCGGCCATCGCGTAGATCGAGCGCTGGATCTCGTAGTGGGACGCGCGGGCGCTCGGGTCTTCGCCTCGCAGGCGGTCCGTCTTGTAGTCGACGACCAGCGGAGGGGCGCCGTCGCGCTCGACCAGGAGGTCGATCGAGCCGCGCAGCACGGTCCCGCCCGCGCCGAGGAGGATCGGGACCTCGGCGCGGACCCGCGTCGCGGCGGCGATCTCCTCGCGCAGCGGCGAGCGGAGCCAGTCGCGCACGGGCCCGAGCAACTCCTCGGCCTGGTCTGGCCCGAGGTCCAGCCCGGCCGCGAGCGCGTGGCGGCGCGCCAGGTCCGCCGTCGGCTCGGTCCAGGAGTTCGCCTGGCTCCACTCCAGGAGCGCGTGCACCGCCGCTCCCCGGGCGCTCCGTTCCTCTCGCGCGGATGGGCCCTCGTCGCCGGCGCCAATGGCCGCAAGCCCACCGGGGGTGGGCGACGAGGCGGCGGCCGGCAGTCCCAGGACCCGCTCCATGTAGAAGCGGTACGCGCATTCCTCGAAGGCGCTGATCGCCGTGTAGGAGAGCGGGCGGCTTGGGACGACCGGCGGGCGGCGCTCGACCAGCGGCGGGGTCCCTGACCCGAGTTGCCGGTCGGCGGCCGTGTCGAGGTGGAGGTCGCGGAGTTCGGCGGCGCGCTGGGGGGAGGGGAGGTTGAGGTGGACGGCGATCTCGCTCGGCGCGAAGGAGGCGTCGAGGCCGGGGCGGGGATCGGGCGCGGGCACCGGGATCATCGAGATTGAGCGCGGCGGCGCGTCGGGCACCGGGGAGCCGCCGCCTCCGTCGGTCCCATCCACCCCCTCGTCCTCATCTTTCTCCTCGCCCCGCGGCACGCCCAGTGCGTCGACCAACCGCTCGACCACCGCCGTCCCCGGTCTCAGTTCCTTGCCGGGCTCCGGTTTGACCACGCCGCTGAGGATCAGGCGCTCTCTCGCGCGGGTCGCGGCGACGTGGAAGAGGCGCAGGCCCTCCTCGGAGTCGCGCGCCTCGCCGAGTTCGATCAGTTCGCCGTAGTCGTAGAGGTTGATCGAGGCGCGGCCCAGGCGCCGCCACTGGAGGCCGACGCGCGGCGGCTGCTCACGTCCCAGGGCGAGGACCGGGCGGCGGCCGCCGGAGAGGAGGCCGCGGGAGAGGTCGGGGACGGCGACGACCTCGAACTCGAGGCCCTTGGCGTTGTGGACGGTCATGATCCGGACGCCGTCGTGGCCCTCGGCGGCGGTGGCGGCCTGGGCCTCGGTGTCGATCTCGGCGCGCGCGGCGAGGAAGTCGAGCAGGCCGCGCAGGTCACGGCCCTCGCGCTCCTCGTAGGCGGCCGCGAGGCGCGAGAGCTTGCGCACGTTCGCGAGGCGCGCCTCGCCCGCGGGCCGCAGCAGCGTCGCCAGGTCATAGCCGGTCTCGGTCACCGCCGCCTCGACCAGCCCGGCGAGGCCGAGGCGCGGCGCGCGCGCCCGCAGTCCCACGAGCTGGGTGGCGAACTCGGCCAGGAGCTCGCGCTCGCTTGCGGGGATCTGGTCGAGGCGCTCGGGCTCGGCGATCTCGATGTCGTCCCGCAGCGCCAGCCTCTCCAGCGCCGGCCAGACGTGGCGGCGCTTCCCGGCCGCGGCGCGCAGCAGCCAGAGCGTGTCGGGGGCGACGGCGCAGGCGGGGGAGGCAAGGGCGCCGAAGAGGGCTTCGTCGTCGAGCGGGTTGGCGATCGTCGCCAGCAGCGCGCAGACGTCGGCCACCTGCTGCTGGGACCAGTAGCCGCGCCCGCCGACCACGTAGGGGCGCAGGCCGGCGCGCGCCAGCGAGTCCTCGTAGGCGTCGAGGTGGGTGAAGGCGCGGAGCAGGACGACCATCGCGCCGCGCTCGACCCCCGCGTCGTGGAGCTCGCGCAGGCGGGCCGCCAGGGCGCGCGCCTCGGCCAGGCAGTTGAGCGGCGTGCGGCCGTCGATCGCCGGGTCGAGGTCGATGCCGTCCTCGCCCCAGCCGTCGCGGGCGGTGAGGTGGAGCTCCACCGCCGGGCCGGTGCCGCGCGGCGCGGGCGTCGCGGGCGGCGCGCCGACCCGCAGCGGCCGGTAGGCGCCGCCGAGCAGCGCCGCGCCGAAGAGGTTGACCGCGCCGATCACCTCGGGGCGCGAGCGGAAGTTGCCGCTGAGGCGCATCACCTCGGCGCCCGGGTCGGCGTCGATCTGCTCGCGGCGGCGGCGGAAGACGTCGAGGTCGGCGTGGCGGAAGGAGTAGATCGACTGGAGTTCGTCGCCGACCACGACGAGCTGGGACTTCGGGCCCTGGAGCGCCTCGATCAGGCGCAGCTGCAGGCGGTTGGTGTCCTGGAACTCGTCGACGAGCAGGTGGGAGAAGCGGCCGCGGTAGGCCTGACCGATCTCGGCGCGCTCGAGCAGCCGGGCGGCGAGGATCTGGAGGTCCTCGAAGTCGATCCCGGCGCGGCGCTCCTTGGCGGCCTCGAAGGCGGCGGTGTAGAGGCGCAGGAGCTCGGCCAGGTGGCCGTAGGCGACGCCGCCCTCGCCCGCCTCGGCGGTGCTGGAGATCGCCGCGTCGAGGGCTTCGCGGAAGAGTCCCAGGGCCTTGGCGGTGCCGCCGGGGCGGAGCGCTTCCAGCTCGGTCAGGGACGGCGGCGGGCCGGGCTGGGTGAGGCGGGCGAGGGCGTCCTCCAGCGCGGCGCGCCTGCCGTTGCCCTCCTTCAGCTCTTCCAGGCATTCGCCCGCCGCCTCGATCGCGCGGGCGACCATCTCGGCCGGGTCGGAGACGGGCGGGTCGGGCAGCGCCGGGTCGGCGACGCCGCGGCTGCGCAGCTCGTCGTGGGTGACGCCGATCACGCCGCGGAGGCCTTCGAGGTCATACGCGGCGACCGTTTCCTCGCGCTCGGGCTCGCCGCTCGCGAGGAACTCGGCGAGGGCGACGTCGAAGGCCTCGCGGGCGGCGCGCTCGGCCTCGGGCTGGTCGAGGACGCGGAAGCCGGGGTCGACGCCGGCGGCGACCGGGTGGGCGGCGAGGACGCGATTGCAGAAGCCGTGGATGGTGGTGATCCAGGCGCCGCCGATGGTCGAGAGGAGGGCCGCGGCGCGCACCGCGGCGGCGCCCTCGCCGGCGGCGCGGGCGGAGAGCTCGGCGCGTACGCGGGCGCGCAGCTCGGCCGCGGCCTTGTCGGTGAAGGTGAAGGCGAGGACGGCGTCGGGGGAGACGCCCTCGTCGACGACCAGGCGGACGTAGCGCTCGACCATGACGCCGGTCTTGCCCGAGCCGGCGCCCGCTTCGAGCAGGACGTCGCGCCCGCGAGCTTCGATCGCGGCCGCCTGCTCGGGCGTCGGCGAGCGCTCGACGGCGGGCTCGGGGAGAGCGTCGGTCGCGGCCACGGGCGGCTCGTTCGGGGGCACCGCGCCCGCGTCGGTTGGCGCGCCCGCGGCGGGCGTCACGTCGCTCATCGTTCCCACCCCGCCTCGTTCTCTTCGCGCTCTACATAAGACGGGGCGCGGTCGCGGCGGCAGATCGGCGCGAACGAGCACCAGGTCGGGCAGACGTCGTGGCCACGGAGGCCCTCGCGCGGGCCGGGGTCGCGGCGGATCTCCCCGGCGCGGATGCGGGCGACGATCTCGCCGCCGCGCCGGCGCGTCGTCTCCAGGATCTCCTCCAGGACCTCGTCGTCGACGACGTCGGGCCGGTAGAGGTCGTAGCCGGCCAGGTCGCCCGCCGAGCTCTTCGCGACGACGCCGCGCGGGCGCCGGTTCCGGGTCCCTTTCAGCGGGTGGTAGATGCCGCCGACCGGGTCGGCGCCCCAGTGGATCTGCGCGGCGAGCAGGTAGAGCGGCAGCTGCAGCTTCGCCCGCTCCTCGAACTTGTCGCGCGGCGTGACGCTCCCCGCCAGCTTGTAGTCGTGGACGACGGCGCGGCCGTCCGGCGCCCGGTCCACCCGGTCGATCGCCCCGTGGAGGCCCCAGCCGCCGAGGTCGAGATTCGGCCGCTCGGCTTCCTCGCCGAGGCCGAAGCGCGCCTCCAGCAGCCACGGCTTGAAGCCGCCGGTGTCGCGGGTCGCCTCTTCGCCGAGGAAGCGCTCGAGCAGCCGCTCGACCCGCCGCGCCATCGCCCGCTCGGCCGGGTGGCCGCCGACTTCCCGCTCGGCCAGCTGCTCGGCCAGCAGGGTCCGGCCGCGGTCGATCCAGGCGGGCAGGGACGACGGGCGGGGCAGGGGGTCGCCGCCGGGGCGCTCGCGGTAGAGGCGCTCCAGCACCGCGTGGATGAGGCCGCCCTGGACGAGCGGGTCGGGGACCGGGTCGAGCGGCTCCGGCGCCAGCTCGTGGCCCGCGAACCAGCGGTAGGAGCATTCGTCGAAACCTTCCAGGGTGGTGCCCCCGTAGGCCTCGACCGCGGCCAGCGAGGCGAGCACCGCCGGGTTGGTGAGCGGGCCGGGAGCGCGCGAGGCTGCCTCGGCGCGACGGGCGCGGCGCAGGCGGTCGGTGAGCGATGCGACGAGATCCGCGGCGCCATCGCCAGTAACACCCCCTACGCTTGTAGCCCTCTGGGCGACAAGCGTAGGGGGTGTTGCCGCGCCGCCGTCGTCGATTCCCACGGCGGCGAGCAGCGCGCGGGGGTCGGCTTTGGGACCGTGGGCGGCGAGCGCTCGGGCCAGCTCGTCGGCCGAGGGCGCTTCGGCCAGCGGGGCGACGACGTCGGCGAGCCCGCGCTCCCGCGTGATCGCCGCCTCGGTCGGGTCGGCGCCGCCGTCGGCGGGCGGCGGCGGGGCGATCAGCGCGCGCACCTCCTCGAGGAGCGGCGAGCGCGACTCGGCGGCGCCGTTCTCGTCGCTGTCGCGGTAGGAGAGGAAGAGGCGCCGGCGCGGCAGCGCCAGGCAGACGCCGAAGAGGTAACGCTCCTCGGCTTCGGTGTCGCGGCGGGGGTCGAGGCCGAGTTGTTCCCGCTGCGCTTCCGAGAGGAACGGGTCGCCGCCGCGGTCGCGGCGCGGGAACTCGCCGTCCTGCAGCGAGCCGACGAGGACGTGGTCGAAGCGGGCGGCGCGCAGGCGGTAGGGACTGGCGATCCGCACCCGGCCCTCGACCGGGCCGCTCCAGACGCGGAAGTCGAGCGCGGCGACGGTCTCGGCGAGGCGCTCGGGGGCGGGGGCGAGTGGGCCGAGCTCGGCGAGGTCGCCGAGCGCCGCGGCGATCGCCCCGGCGGCGCGCAGCTCGAGGCCGTCGCCGGGGCCGAGCCGCGGGCCGTCCTCGCCGGTGCGGAAGGGCCGCGAGGCCATCGTCGCCGCCAGCCCGCCGACCGCGGCGCAGAGCGCGGCCGGGGACTCGGCGGCGGCCTCGCGCAGGCGGCGGAGGTCGCGCGGGTCCTCGCCGGGAGCGGTGTCGTCGTCGTTCTCCCTGCCCTCGCCGCGCCAGCGCGCGAGCGCCGTCTCCGCGTCGCTGATGCGTCCGCGTCGGATCGCCCGCTCCAGCCAGTCGACGCGGCCGGGGGAGAAGCCCGAGGGCCCGCGCAGATAACGCAGGAGGTCGGCGGTGCGGCCCGCGCCGAAGGCGGTCTCGAGCAGGGCGACGACGGCGCCGCCGACCGAGGTCGCGGCGACCGGCACCTCGGCCTCGAGCGCGGCGGCGATCCCGTTCGCCTCGAGTGCCGCTTCGACCGCCGGGCCGCGCCGTCCGGGGTCGCGGAGGGCGACCGCGATCTCGTCGGGAGCGGCGCCCGCGTGGACCAGGCGCGAGACCTCGGCGGCGATCGCTTCCGCCTCCGCGCGGGTACCGGCCGAGCGCAGCAGGGTCAGGTCGGAGCGCTCGGGGAGGGGCTCTGGCGTCGCGTCGGGGAGGCCGAAGCCGCGGGCGAGCGCGAAGAGCTGGGCGCTCTCGGTGTTGGCGGGGTCGGCGGCGAGGATCGTCTCGTCGATCGGCCCCAGCGTCCGCAGCTGTGCCAGCAGGCGGCCGCGCGCGGCGAGCGCCTCGTTGCCGGGCTCGAAGGGGACCGCGACGGTGACCTCGGTGTGGGCGGTGAGCGCGCCGACCAGGTCGAACTGCGCCGGGGTGAGGTCGTCGAGCCCATATAGGAAGACCGGCCGGCCGGCCCACGGGCCGGGGTCCGCGCGCAGCAGGGCGGTCGCCTCGCGGGCGATGCCCGCGGCGTCGAGCCTGCCGCTGCGCTCGCGCGCCGCCTCGTAGCCGGCGAAGAGCGTGGCGACGTCGGCGAGGTAGGCCGAGCCCTCCAGGGTGCCGGCGCTCGCCTCGACGTCGCGCGGCCCGACCGCGGCGGCCTGGAGCTCGTCGAGCAGGCGGCAGAAGGCGGCGGCGAAGCCGGGGCGCCCGGCGGAGCGGCGCAGCGGCCCGAGCCGCCCGGTCAGCTCCTCGACCGCGACCTCGACGCAGCGGCGGCGCTGGGCGGGGGAGAGGACGGCGCCGGGCGGGCGCCCCGCCGCGGTCGCGATCTGGCCGAAGAGCGCGCCGAAGGTGAGGACCGTGCCGCCCAGCGCGGCGCCCGCCCCGAGGGCCGGATCGCAGAGCTCGCGCTCGAAGGCGAAGACGTCGTCGACGGTCGGCAGCACCAGCACCGGGTCGCGCTCCAGCGACGCCAGGTAGCGGCGCCGGACGAGGCCCGCGCGCCCCGAGTTGGGGGGTCCGAGGATCAGTTTCAGCGGCACACGTCCAGACTATGTAGGGGAGCGGCGCACTCCCGTGGACCCGCTCATCGAGGCCGCCGCGGGCCACTCCGCTCCCCATGCCGCAAACTGGGCATTCCCGCTGCCGTTTTGCCGTCCCCCGACCCCCCTAGATTTGCCTCATCGAATGTCCCTCTGCTTCGTAGATCCAGCCGATGCGATCCGCGCCATCGCCGACTCGATCGGCCGTGAGGCCCGTCGCCAGCTCCTCGGTGAGGCGGTGCGCGCCTGGGTCGACGAGATCCCGGACTCCGAGCTCGAGATCCACTACGCGAAGGCGATCGCCGAGCTCGACGAGCACGACCTCTCGATGCTCGCCGCCTGGCACGGCTCCCTCGAGGTCGGCCAGCCGGTCCCCAACCGCGACTTCCTCATGGGCGCCTTCGGCTCGCTCGGCGAGAATCGCCGCGAGGCCCTCAAGCTCGCCGCCGGCTTCCGCGGCGAGGAGGCCGTCGACGCCGGCGTCACCGAGGACGACGCCCTCGAGCTCGTCCTCGGCCTGCTGTCCCCGCCCCGCCTGATGCAGCTCGCGGTAGAGGCCGTCGAGCTGTATATCTGGGACCGGGCGGGGTCGGATAACTAGGCGGACGATCCCTGGGGTGGGGGTCCGCGGCGCTGCCGGCCGTCCGAGGGAGGTCCTGGGCTCCTCATGGGGGTCCTGGCAGGCTGTGACCCCCATGAGGAGCCCAGGACGTGAGGGGTTCGTGGGAAAGCCGGTACAGGGACGTGAGGAAGTCGGACTTCCGTGAGGATCGGGTCGGGGAGCCTCCACACCTCGGCCGGATCGTTGACGAAGATGCCGGGAACGTCACACTTTCCGGCCCTGGAAGGCCCTTTTCGGGCCTGGATCGAGTGGCCGATGACGCGCTGCGTGTTTTAGGGCCCCTATGGGGTGGGAAATACACGCAGCGCGGAGGTCGGTGTTGGACAACACGGGAGGAAGACCGGAGTTCTCGCCATCTCCGTGACGAGGACCGACTTCCGTCACGGAACCGGCGCACTCCCGTGACCCTTCGTGCGCCTCCCGCGGGGGTCCCTCCACACCTTCCGCACACCCGCCCCTCTCGCCACGGCCACAGCCTGCC
>CALCIA010000263.1 GCA_937907435.1 uncultured Actinomycetes bacterium | reverse complement strand
CCTCATGGGGGTCACAGCCTGCCAGGACCCCCATGAGGAGCCCAGGACACCCCGCGACCACCTCGGACGGCCGCCGGCACCCCGCACCCCCGCCCGCCCTGGAACCCTCGTCCCTAACCCGCCCGACCCGACCAGGGCCGGTCGAACGCAGTGAAGAAGGCCACCTGCTGGACCAGACGGGAGATTCGCCAGCCCTCGGGGGCGCGGGCGAACTCGACCAGGTAGCGGCCGCCGAACCAGCGGGAGACGCCCTCGGGGTCGGTGCAAGGGGCGAAGACGTGCCAGGCGCCGTCGGCCTGGTCGCCGTCGATGGTGAGCCTGGGGTTGCTCCCGTAGTGGATGCCGAAGGGATAGGCATCGAAGTCCCGGTCGTAGGCCTCTCGGAGCGCCGTCCGGCCGCGGAAGACGCTGGGGCCGCTGCCGGTGATCATCTCGACGACGACGTCGGCGGCGAACACGGACTCGATCAGGCGCTCGCGCTTGTCGGGCAGCTCGGCCTCCCAGCCGACGTCGACGGCGGCGAAGTAGTCGGCCATCAGGTTGCAGATCCGCTCGCGGTCGCGGAGCGCCCGCAGCTCCTGCTCGAGCTCCTCGATGCGGACCTCGAGGCTCACGGCAGCGCTCGCTCCTCGTCGGCGAGGCGCGTCCAGCCCACGCCCTCCGCCGTCGACCTGAGACGGCCGAAGTCCGGGAAGTGGCTGCCGAGGAAGACGACCTCCTGGTCGACGATGCCATCGAGGACCCGCCGGCGGGTGGCGATCGCCGCCGCCTGGTCCATCTCGCGCAGCATCGTCACCTCGGCCCGCTCGACCTGTGCCGGGTGCAGGAAGGCGTCGCCGCAGAGGAGCGCCTCGCGGCCGCCGCCGACGATCGCGAGGCCGGCGTGCCCGATCGTGTGACCGGGCAGCTCGACCACCGTGACGCCGGGACGGATCTCCTCGCCTGCCGCCACCAGTCCCAGTCGGCCCGAGGCGGCGAGCGGATCGATCAGGTCGGCGACGAACGGCCACGCCGCCCCGGCCTCGATCCCGGGATCCTGGAAGGTCTCCCAGTCGAGCGCCGGCACCCGGTAGCTCGCGCGGTCGAAGGTGAGCCCGCGCGCGGCGCCCGATCCGACCCGGTTCCAGCCGATGTGGTCGGGGTGGAGGTGGGTGAAGAAGACCATCTCCACCTGGTCGGGCCGCAGCCCCTCCGTGGCGAGCAGCCGCGGCAGCGACCCGGCGGCGCCGACGAAGGCGGAGTAGCCGCTCTCGGCGGGCCCCATCCCGGTGTCGACCAGGAGGTTCCAGCCCGGCCCCCGGATCAGGTAGCAAAGGACGTCGAGGCGCCAGCCGCCGGCGGTGCCGAAGAGCTCGGGGTGGCGCGCCCGCAGGCCGGACCAGTGCTCTGGCGTGACGTCCGGGAAGAGCTCGCTCAGGGGCTCCGGCCAGCTCACCGCGGCGCCATCGGCGAGGGCGACGATCTCCAGCTCGCCGAGCCGGATCCGGCGGCTCGCCGCGACGGGCGTCGATCGCGTCCCGGCGCTCATGCCGGGTCCGGGCTCAGTCCCTCGAGGAACGACGGGAGGCGGCTGCCGACAACCTGGGCGGACAGCTCGTCGAGCTCCGCGAGGTCGTCGGGACCGAGCTCGAGATCGATCGCTCCGAGGTTCGAGCGCAGGTTCGAGACCCGGCGCGTGCCGAAGATCGGGACGACGAAGTCGCCGCGGGAGAGGATCCAGGCGAGGGCAACCTGTGCGGGCTCGGCGCCGTGGCGTTCGGCGACCTTCCGGACGCCATCGGCGACGGCGACGTTGGTCTCGATCGTTCCCGGCTGGAAGCGAGGCAGGTTGCGTCGGAAGTCGTCTGGCTCGAGGTCCTCGAGGTTTCGGACCGCACCGGTGAGGAAGCCGGCGCCGAGCGGCATGTAGGGGACGAAGCCGATGCCGAGCCCGGCCAGGGTCGGGAGCACCTCGCGCTCGGCATCACGGCTCCACAGCGAGTACTCCGACTGCACCGCGGCGATCGGATGTACCGCCTGCGCTCGCCTGATGGTGTCGGCGCCGACCTCGGACAGTCCGATGGCGCCGATCTTTCCCGCCTCGACCTCGGTCGCCAAGGCGCCGACGATCTCCTCGATCTCGGCGTCCGGATCGACCCGGTGCACGTAGTAGAGGTCGATCCGCTCGACCCCGAGCCGTTCGAGGCTGCCCTCGAGGCGCTCGCGCATGTAGGCGGGCCGGTTGTCGGCGGCCAGGTTGCCGTCCTCGCCGGGGACGATCCCGAACTTGGTCGCCAGGGTCACCTCGTCCCTGCGGCCGGCGATCGCCTTCCCGACCAGCTCCTCGTTGTGGCCTTCACCGTAGATGTCGGCGGTGTCCAGGAACGTCAGCCCTCGGTCGAGCGCGAAGCGGATCGTCGCCACCGATTCCGTGTCGTCGACCGGCCCGTAGACGCTCGGGCTCATGCCCATCGTGCCCAGGCCCAGTCCGGAGACCGAAAGGCTTCCGAGGTGACGCATCTTCATGTCCAGGCTTCCCCTTCTCCGTGGCGCAATGACAAAGTGTGTACCGAAATACAGTATAGCTCCCAGATTATGGATCAAACTAGAAACCCACTCGCCTTGGTTGACGACTCCGGCATGCGTTCTGTATTCTAGGATTACTTCCAAACTCCGATCCGGAAATGAGATGACCAGCACCCGCACAATCCACTCCTCCACGGCCGTCGTAGACGAGGTCTCGATCGATCTCGTCCGCGCCGGCGAGGGCAAACAGCTCCTGTTCCTCCACCCGGTCGACGGCGTCGACCCTGCCCAGCCGTGGTTCGGTGGGCTGGCGGAGTGCTTCGACGTGATCGCGCCCTCGCATCCCGGCTTCGGGGCGTCCGAGTGGCCATCCGAGTTCCGGACGGTAGGGGACCTCGCCTTCTTCTACCTCGAGGCGATCCGCGAGCTCCAGATCGAGGACGCGGTCCTGGTCGGTTCCTCCTTCGGCGGCTGGCTCGCGGCGGAGATCGCGGTCCGCTCGACTGCTGCCTTCTCCCACGTCGTGCTCGTCGATGCGCTTGGGATCAAGGTCGGCGGGCGCGAGGACCGCGACATCGCCGACGTCTTCGCCGTCTCCCAGGAGGAGCTGACCCGACTCGCCTACCACGACCCGGACAGGCGCCGCCGCGACTACTCGGCGATGAGCGACGAGGAGTTGCTGGCGATCGCCCGCAGCCGGGAGGCCTACACCTACTTCGGTTGGAGCCCGTACATGCACAATCCCGGCCTGCGGCGGTGGCTGCGGCGGATCCGGGTCCCGACGATGGTGGTCTGGGGGGCGAGTGACGGGATCGTCTCCCCCGACTACGGCCGCGCCTTCGCGGCGGAGATCCCCGGGGCGCGGTTCGAGCTGGTGGAGGCCGCGGGTCACTATCCGCATCTCGAGCAGCCCGAGCGGTTCGTCGACCTGACGAGGGAGTTCGCCGATGCCTGAGCTGCGCGTCTACCACTTCTCCGAGCAGGCCTACCACGCCGCCTGGGAGATCGAGACCGACTCACTGCGCGTCACCTTGCCCAACCGCAACTGTGACCCGGCGGTCGCCTCGAACATCATCAACGAGCGGCTCGACGAGTGGATGCTGTGCGACGAGCTCGGCCTCGACATCATGGTCAACGAGCACCACAGCTCGGCGACCTGTCTGTCGCCCTCGGCGGCGATCCCGCTGGCGATGCTGGCCCGGCAGACCCGGCGCGCCCGACTGCTCGGCCTCGGCTTCGCCGTGTCGTTGCGCCGCGACCCGGTCTGGCTGGCCGAGGAGCTCGCCTACATCGACGTCGTCTCCGGCGGTCGGCTCGACATCGGCCTCCCCAAGGGCGCTCCGTACGAGATCTCTCCCACCAACTCCAATCCGGTGAAGATCACCGAGCGCTATTGGGACGCGCACGACCTCCTGCTGAAGGCGCTCAGCCACCAGGACGGGCCGTTCAACTGGGAGAGCGAGTGGTTCAACCACCGCCAGGTGAACATCTGGCCGCGCCCGTTCCAGCAGCCCCATCCCCCCGTCTTCGTCACCGGCGGCAGCCCGGGCACGGCGCGATCGGTGGGCGAGCGCGGCCATGTGCTGGTCACGATCCTGGGCGGCTGGAAGGCGCGCGAGCTGTTCGACATCTACCGTCGGCGCTCGCTCGAGGTCGGGCGCGGGTTCCCAGGCCCCGACCGCTTCGGCTACTGCGCCCTGATGGGGGTCGGCGAGACCGAGGCGGAGGGCCACCGCAGGCTGCAGGAGATCGCCGGGTACTTCCGCACGACCTCGATCGTGGGCGAGGCGTTCATGAACCCGCCCGGCTACATGCCGCCGCCCGCGAACGCCCAGTGGCTGAAGCGAAACCAGACCCGCGGCAGGGCCGGGGACCACTTCCCGGCGACCACCCGCGACGGCCGCAAGCTGAAGATCGGGTCGGGCGCCGGGATGGGCACGGGCGTGAGCGCCCAGGACATGGTCGATGCGGCTATCGCCTTCACCGGCACCCCGGATCAGGTCTACGAGCAGATCGTCGAATTCTGCGCCCACTCGGGCGGCGTCGGCAACCTGATGATCATGGGACAGGGCGGCGAGCTCTCCCACGCCGAGACGGTGGCGAACCTGAGCCTCTTCTCGCGCGAGGTGCTGCCGCGGTTGCGGGAGCTCGACCAGTCCGCCTTCGTCGATGCGGCGCGGGAGCGGCTCGAGCAGCCCGTCGCGACCGCATGAGCGCGGCCGCTCGCCTCGGTGACGCCCGTACGATCCCGGAGGAGCTGTGGGATTTCCGCCAGGCGATCCGGCGGATGGCGACGGAGCGGATCGCCCCTCGCGCGGCCGAGATCGACCGCACCGGCGAGTATCCATGGGACGTGCGCCGGCTGCTCGCCGAGCACGACGTGCTCGGCCTGCCCTTCGACGAGGGATTCGGGGGCACCGGCACCGGGACGTTGATGTTGCAGATGGCGGTGGAGGAGATCGCCGAGGCCTGCGCCTCGAGCGCGCTGATCCTGATGGTGCATGAGCTCGGCTCGCTGCCGATCGCGATGCACGGCACGGAGGAGCAGCGCCGGCGGATACTGCCCCTGCTGGCGTCCGGCGAGTGGTCGCCGGCGTTCGCGCTCTCGGAGCCGGAGGCCGGCTCGGACCCACGCGCGATCCGGACGCGGGCCGTGCGCGACGGCGGGGACTGGGTGATCAACGGCCAGAAGTGCTGGATCACCAACGCCGGCGTCGCCGACTACTACGTCGTGTTCGCCCGCACGGGCGGGCCTGGCGCGCTGAGCGCATTCATCGTCGAGAAAGACCGTCCCGGCCTCGAGGTCGGGAAGCTCGAGCGCAAGCTGGGTATCAAGGGGTCGCCCACCGGCTCGCCCTCGTTCACCGACGTCCGCGTCCCCGCCGAGAACCTGATCGGCGAGGAGGGCAAGGGCCTGGCGGTGGCGCTCGGCACCCTCGAACGGACCCGGCTCGGCGCTGCCGCCCAAGCCGTCGGGATCGCCCAGGGGGCGGTCGACCACGCCAACGTCTACGCGGGCGAGCGGCTCGCGTTCGGCTCGCCGATCGCCGACCTGCAGGGAATCCAGTTCAAGCTCGCCGACATGCAGACCCGGACCTCGGCGGCCCGGGAGCTCCTTTACAAGGCCTGCACGTTGGCGGATTTGTCGCCGACGCCGGACGACCTCGGGATGTGGACCTCGATGGCGAAGCTCTTCGCCTCTGACACCGCGATGGCGGTGACCGTCGAGGCGGTCCAGGTGCTGGGCGGCTACGGCTACGTCAGCGACTACCCGGTCGAGCGCATGCTGCGCGACGCCAAGATCACCCAGATCTACGAGGGCACGAACGAGATCCAGCGGCTCGTCATCTCGAGGGCGATGCGCCGCTCTTCGACGGCGGCTTGAAACGCGGCCGCCCGCGGCGGCCGACCGAAAGGAGAATCAGTGGGAGCACTCGACCAGAAGGTCGCGATCGTCACCGGCAGCGCCCGCGGCATCGGGCGGGCGACGGCGGAGTTGCTGAGCCGGCAGGGGGCCGCGGTGGTGATCAACGACCTGGACCAGGACGCGGCGGCAGCGGCGGCCGCCGAGATCGCCGGCGAGACCGCCGTCTACGGCTGCGACCTGACCTCGCCCGGCGAGCCCGAGCGCCTGGTCATGACCGCGATCGAGGCCTGGGGCAAGGTCGACATCATCGTCAACAACGCCGGCTACACGCTCGACGCACCCGCCCACAAGCTCAGCGACGACTGGTTCCAGAAGATGCTGGACATCCACCTCGTCGTCCCGTTCCAGGTCGTGCGGGCGGCGGCGCCGTATCTACGCGAGCCGGCGAAGGCCGAGCGGGAGCGCGGGGAGGAGGTGTTCCGCAAGATCGTCAACGTCTCTTCCACCTCCGGCATGTTCGGCAACGCGGGTCAGGCCAACTACGCCGCGGGGAAGGCCGGCGTCGTCGGCCTGACCAAGACGCTGGCCAAGGAGTGGGGCCAGTTCAAGGTCAACTGCAACGCCGTCGCCTTCGGCTTCGTCGAGACGCGACTGACGGCGGCGAAGGGAGAGGAGACGGTCGCCGAGATCGGCGGCGAGCAGGTCCAGTTGGGGATCCCCGAGCAGGTCCGCCAGATGGCCACCGCCCTCATCCCCCTGGGCCGGCCGGCCACGCCCGAGGAGGCGGCAGGCGGGGTCTTCTTTCTCTGCTCGCCTTGGTCCAACTACGTCCACGGCCAAGTCCTGAACGTCACCGGGGGAGTCCAGGGCGGCATGACGAGCTGAGTCGAGGCGCCTTGTCCCGTCGAGATATCTGGGATAGCGACCTCTCGTGTGTGGTCGGGCTGCGTCAGGGCGCGTTCGGGGGTGTTTTTCCCGAGGTCTGACCCCACGAGTGACCCAGAGCATCGCCGATCATGGCGGGCGATGCGGCGGGAGCCCGGTGTGGACGAGTTTCAATCGCTCGCCTTTGACGGATGCGCCCAGGCAGTCCTATCCTTCCTGCCTGGTACGGAAAGGGGTTCCGTGCCCTGGGACCGATCTCCCCTCGTCGGCAGGCGCGGCAGTCCCCGCCTGGCCGACATGGATGCCCCGGTGATGCCCCTACAATTTCTCCGATGGCAACCCGCGACCGCGTGATCCACGTCACCACCGACAACTACGACCGCCTCCTGGAGGAGGCCGGTCGTCGCGGCGTGGCACCGGATCAGCTCGCCGACGAGCTACTTGCCTGCGAGCTCGCCCCGACCCCTTCCGACCTGAACGAGATCCTTGCCGACCTGGCCGAGATTCGCGGCCGTGTCCACCGTCCCGTGGATTCCGTCGCCCTGGTACGCGAGGGCCGCGAAGAACTTGACCAGCGCGGCCGTTGACGGTCGTTCTCGACTCGAACCTCGCCGTGGCCCTGGCGCTCGATCCGCAGCGCGCCCCGGCGATCGAAACGCGCCTCCTGGCATGGCACGAGGCAGGGGAGTCGATCCATGCGCCGTCGCTATTCCGCTTCGAGGTCGCCAACGCCCTGACCCGCAGCATCGCCGCCGGAGACATCGACGCCGCCGACGCGGAGGTCGCCTGGCGGCGCATCGTCGCGATCGAGATCAGCCTCCACGGGCTGATCGACGGCCCGGCCGTGATCGCCGTCGCCCGCCGCCTCGAACGCAAGAGCGCCTACGACGCGGCCTACGTCGCCCTGGCCCAGGAGCTGGGGGCAGAGCTGTGGACTCTTGACGGGCCGCTCGCGCGCAACGCGGCGAGCGTCGCCTTGCCCGTCCGACTGCTTGAGGTCTGAGCCGGCGACCTGCCGGACGCCTCCGGCGTCGATCGCCTGACTTCGCTGGGCCACGGGAAGGGGACGCCGTGATCCCGGACCGTTGCTCCCCGGACCGGCCGGCCGTGAACGTGCGGCGGATGCTGCGCGAGCTGGTCAGGCGGACCAACACGAAGCGCAAGGTCGAGGCAGGTTCGTCGCCGGGGGGTGCCGGTGGCGGTCTGATGTCCTTCACAATCCCCCTGGTCATGTGCCCTACCGCGCCCGTAAGCGGCGAAGAGTGAACAAGGCCATGGGCGTCTCCCTGGACGGTGACGTACTGCCTATCTTCCGGATTCGGCGAGGCCATCCTCCCGAGATCCTCGCCGACGCCGGGACCGGGTTCGTGATCGCCGACCGGGTTCTGCTCACCTGCCTGCACTGCGTGACCGCCCCGTTGGCGGAGCAGGAGGCCTACGCGGCGGCGTATTGGAACGGGAGCCGCTACCTGGTCAAGGAGCTCTCGAACGTGAGTCAGACCGCCACCGGGCACGATCTGGCGCTCGCCTCCGTCGACCTTGATCCACAGGCCGAACTGCGGCTGAGCGGCAGGGGGCTTACCTCCGGGGACGACGTCTGGACCTTTGGCTTCCCCCACACCCGGGTCGGCCTTATGGACCACGAGCCGCCCGGGTTCCGGCCGGCGCCGAGCTACGAGCTCGATATGGCGACGCCCGAAGGTCTCAGCGGCGCTCCTCTGTTCAGGATGGGTTCGCTCGAGGTCGTCGGCATGGTCTACGGCACCAACGAGGTCGGCCAGATCGTCTCGATGGCCCGCGCAGACCCCGAGACCGGTGAGCGGCACCCCGAAGTGGAGCGGATCCAGTCCTTCGGCCTGGCGCATGAGGGACTCACGCTCCACGGCGCCCAAGGAGCGGCGACCGGAGGCAGGCGCCTGGGGGAGATCGTGCGCCTCGCCCGATAGCCGGGGGTGCGCCAGGGTTCGGAGCTGCTGGTGACCGGTACCCGCGAATGCTCCCGGCGTCACCCGAGATGAGCTGAATCTCCCCGCGAATCTCCCCATGAGCCAAATCAGGGCCTCGAGCCACTTCTGGCGATCTGGGGCGGATCCTCGCAATCCCAGTTCTCATGCGGTTCCTGGACATGGGCACGGCTGGTTTCGAACCAGCGACCTCTCGCGTGTGAAGCGAGCGCTCTCCCACTGAGCTACGCGCCCGGGAGCGGAGCAGTTTACGCCGCTGCGTCGGGGATTTGCGTCCAGGGGGGACGGGCCTGGAATCGGGCGTTGTCTTCAGATAAGTGTCCAGAAAAGTAGGTATGCGGGTTGAGAATTTTAAGTAATCCGCGTAGAAGAGCCGAAAGGATTTTTGCGTTCGAAAAGCATTACGAAAGGAGCATCGTGTCCATTTCGCTCAGGAGTCGCATTCGGCAGGCCATCCTGCTCGGGTGTGTATCGGGAGCGGCACTACTCGTTCTCGCTGTCGGCCAGGCGTCTGCCGCCACCTATCCGGGCGGAGGCAGCACGTTCACCGGCAGCGCCGAAGGGTGGAAGGTCGCCGCGTCGCCCGAAAAGACGTGCAAAGCGGTGGGGATCCTCGAACTGCTGTGCACCAACGACGGTGCCTACGACGGCACCGCGGGATCGCCGGCGGGCTCGTACGAGGTCAAGACCAACGTCACGCTCAACCTGCTCGGCCTGTTCAAAGGCGAACTGACCGCCGAATCGCCGGCGTTCACGGCGGTCGGGAGCGGCGGCGGCTCGCTGTCCCTGGCACGGTCGTTCGTACCGGGCGGGCTGCTCCCGCTGACCCCGCAGTTCACCTACACCGCCTACCTGGTCGACAAGACGAGCAACACGAAACAGAAAGCCCTCACCGAGACGGTGGAAGGCGAAGTTCCGTTCGCCGCGAAATCGGGTGGTGTCTCACTGACCGCCGGGCACAGCTACGTGGTGCAGATCGAAACGACGACCACCTCGACCGTCGCCTCCATCGGGCTCCTCGGTGAAGCGACGGCCCGCTTCGACAACGTCGTCGTCACCGGTCCCGACGCCCCCTCGAACCCCGGCGGCAACGGCGGGGCGAACGGCGGCAACGGCGCCAACGGAGGCAACGGCGGCGCGGGCGAGGAAGGCGGCGCCGGAGCCAACGGCGGCAAGGGCAGCGCGGGCGGCGTCTCCAGCGCCCGACTCGAGAGCCTGATCAAATCGTCGGGCCTGGTCGGCACGGCGACGCTGAAGGGCAACCGCCTCTCGGTGCGGGCCAAGTGCCCGGCCAAGGTCGGCACCACCTGCACGCTGAAGCTGCAGGGCATGCTCAACCGCCACAAGCCCGCCACGGCGGCGCGGCGGGCCCGGGTCAAGAAGGGCAAGGTGAAGAACTTCGCCCTCGTGGTCAAGCCGGCCGCCCGCAAGGTGGTGCACAAGCGCACGCGGCTCCTGTTCAAGGAGACGGTCCGGGCCGGCAAGGCCAAGGCGACCGTCTACAAGACGATCAAGCTGGTCCGCAAGAAGTAGGCCCCAGGCGGCTCACGCCGCCGGTTGCGGCCGGACGACGGGCTCTCCTCCGAGCGGAGGGGAGCCCCCGTCCGGGCCGCCGTCCTCGCCCAGGTGCTCCGCGTGGTCGGCCTCCGCGTGGCGCCGCAGCGCCAGCCCGACGAAGGGGAAGACGAGGGTCGAGAGCATCGCCGCGCCGACCAGCCCGGCCGCGGTCGAGGCGTGCATGTGGCCGCTCTCGGTCGCCAGCGTCGTGATCGCGACGACCAGCGGCAGCTCGGTCGCGCAGTAGAAGGCGAGCGCGGCACGGTCGCGCGCCCCCAGCACGCCGCGGTAGAGCAGCAACGCGGGCGCGCCGCGGACGACCAGGAAGAGGGCGAAGAACAGCAGCAGCTTGGCGATCGCGCCGATGCTGCCGAGCGCCGCCAGGTCGAAGTCGATCCCGCTGGCGACGAAGAAGAAGGGGATGAAGAAGCCGAAGCCGATCGCGGTCAGCTTCGACTCGAAGACCTCCGCCTCGTGCCCCTTGAGGATCAGCCTCACGATCATCCCGGCGGCGAACCCGCCCAGCAGCAGGTCGAGGCCGAGCCGGTTGGCGAGGAAGACGAGGCCGAAGATCAGCACCATCGTCACCCGCACGGCCAGCTGGCTGCTCGCCTCGAGCGTCGCCATCAGCGCCTCCCAACGGCGGCCCGCCCAGCGGATCGAGGCGATCCCGAGCGCCACCGCGACCAGGGCGAAGGCGATCAGGATTGCCGACTCGCGCACCGGATGGTCGGTGGAGAGGACGATCGTCAGCAGCAGGATCGGCCCGAACTCGCCCGCCCCGCCCGCCGCCAGCAGGTAGGTGCCGAAGCGCGTCTTCAGCTCGCCGTTGTCGCGGAGGATCGGGATCAGCGTGCCGATCGCCGTCGTCGCCATCGCCGAGCCGGCGTAGAGGGCGGAGGCGATGACGCCGGTCGCGGCGAGGATGCCGCCGAGCGCGTAGGCGACCGCCACCGAGAGCAGCCATCCCCAGCCGCCGAGCTTCAGCGGCAGGCCCTTGATCCGCTCGAAGTCGATCTCGTAGCCGGCGAAGAAGAAGAGCATGCCGAGCCCGAGGTTGGAGAAGAATTCGATGAAGTCGTCGTTCTGGGCGATGCCGAGGACTTCGGGGCCGATCACGATCCCGAGGACCAGCTCGAGGACGACGACCGGGGGCGCCAGCCGCTTCGGGACGGCGGCGACGGTGGCCGCGGCGACCGCGGCGGTGAGGACGACGGCGAAGAACGAGGCGGGGTCGACTTTGATCAAGGCGGCGCGATCCTATGGCGGCAGGGTAGGCTTGTGCGTGGACCGTGCTAGGCGGGGAATCAGCGGTGCCCTATAACCCGCAATCCGCTCTAGCGGGGCCGACTACCGTTCCGAGGGACTGACCGTCGGGGTCAGTGCGTCGTGGCGGCGTTGACGGCCGGGTCCCGCGCGACGTGGGCACGCGAACCAGGTCAGGTCCGGAAGGAAGCAGCCTTAAGCGGATGCCGCGGGTGCCGCGGGGAAGCCCGACCCGAGCCATAAACGACGGACACGCCCGGTGACCAGATCTCGAAGGCGGGTGCACGGTCCACTTTTTTCCAGCGCCGCCCGCGAGGACGGCGCGTGCGTGCGTGCGTGTGGGCCGGCAGACTGCCGCGCGTGCTTGACGAGCGCTGGATCAGATCCCTCCACGTCGAGTCGATGCGGCACGCCGACCTGCACGCGGAGCGGGCGCCGCACGTCCTCTTCCAGGCCTCGACGATCGGGGCGCTGCTCGACGGGTCCTTCGACGGCGATCTGACCTTCGCCGAGCTCGCCGCGCGCGGCGACTTCGGGCTGGGGACGCTGAACGCGCTCGACGGCGAGATGATCGCGCTCGACGGAGAGTTCCTGCGCGCGGACGTGGACGGGCACGTCACGGTGGTCGGGCCGCGGGAGCGGACGCCGTTCGCGGTGGTGACGCGCTTCGAGCCGACGGTCGAGGCGGAGGTCGCCGCGGGCCAGGGCCCCGGAGCCGCCGGGCTCGTCCCCGCGCCGCTCGACCACGAAGCCCTGCTCGCGGCGCTCGACCGCTTGGCCCCGCCGGGTGCATCGTCCTTCGCGGTCCGGGTGGACGGCCGCTTCGAGCTGGTGCGCGCCCGCTCGGTCCCCCGCCAGGAGCCGCCCTACCGGCCGCTCGCCGAGGTCGTCGCCGACCAGCACGTCTTCGAGCTCGCCGATGTGGAGGGCTCGATGGTCGGCTTCCGCTTCCCCGCCTACGTCGAGGGCATCGAGGTCGCCGGGTACCACCTGCACTTCGTCGACACCGCGCGGCGCCGCGGCGGCCACGTGCTCGACTCGCGCTCGGCGACCCCGCTGCGGGCGCGGATCGACCCCTCCGACGACCTCCACGTCGAGCTTCCCCCGGCAGTCGACCTCACCGACCCGGACCTCGCCGCCGCGACCCACGCCGCGATCGACGCCGCCGAGCACGGCTGAACGGGACGGCCCAGCCGACTCCGCCGCCGGTGCAAGGAACGCGGCGCCGCTCGCAGTGCGGTCGTCCTTTCGTCCGGCCCCGCCGGCGCGGTCGTCCTAAGGTCCGGTAGGCGGGCCAAAGGACGACCGCGGACGGGTCCAGCGGGCCAAAGGACGACCGCGGGCGATCCGACCGGCGCCAGCCTGGGGGCGGTCGGCGGCGATTCAGCCGCCGCAGCGGCTGTAGATCAGCCAGCTCTCGTTCCCGGCGACCTGGTGGAAGCCGGCGGGCGGTTCGAGGCCCTTGAAGTTCGTCTTGTCGTTGGGGTCGAGGATGTAGTTGTGGATCACGAATTCGCTCGCCGGCTGGACCCAGTAGCCGCCCCGCCGTTCGATCTCTTCGAGCTTTTCCTTTTCTTCCCCGGAGACCGCCTCCGAGGCGCTGACGATGTCGGTCGGCTTGACGTCAAGGCCGAAGGCGAGGCGCGGCACGGCGCGGTGGTTCGGCACCGCGATCGGCCCGCATTCCGGTGAGAAGGCGCCTTCGTCGACGAGGGCGGAGAGGTCGTTCTCGATCTTGCCCTGGTTGGTGAGGTCGGTGTGGACCTGGCGGTCGAGGTCCCACTGGTTCGGCAGCCAGATCAGGGTCATCAGGAGGACGATCCCGGCGAAGACCTGCCAGCGCAGCCGCCAGGGGTTGCCGCGATCGACGAAGCGCCAGCCGAGCAGGGCGAGGGCGAAGAAGATCGAGAGGATCGCTCCCGCCAGCATCGTGTAGCGGGCGATGATCGCGAGGCCCGCCGCGGCGAGGACGGCGAAGGCGAGCAGGGCGAGGACGACGGCGGCGAAGCCGAGCGCGGAGCGGCGGCGCAGCAGGCAGATGCCGAGCAGGAGGCCGCCGAAGCCGCCGATCATCCCCGGCCACTGCATCACTTCGCCGAGCCGCCGCGGCCCGTAGAGGACGAGGTCGACCGGCCCCGTCTGCCGTTTGAGGCTTTCGACGGTTTCCTGCGTCCCGGTCAGCGAGTAGAGCGGGTTGCCGGTGGTGACCGCGTCGAAGAGCACCCAGAGGATGAGCCCGCCCAGCGCCAGCAGCCCGAGCCACGCGAGCTCCCGCGTCCCACGCTCCCCCCGCCACCCCACTTCCCAGCCGAACGCCGTGTTGATGGGCCGAAAACCCGTCATATGGTCCGGTTTTCGGCCCGTCGACCCGGGTGGTGTGCCGGTTTGCGCGCCGGAGGCGCTCGAATGTGTGGCGGAGCTCGCGCGGCGGAGGTCGAAGGTCAGCCAGAGCCAGTAGGCGATCGCGAAGCCCCAGGCCTCGGGGCGCAGGAGGCCCGCCGGGACCAGCAGCGCGAGGACGGGCCAGCCGGCGCGGGGCTTTCGCGCCTCGATGTAGAGCGCGCCGAGGCACAACGCGATGTAGGGGAGGTCGACGTAGGCGCGCAGGCCGTTGGAGAGGAAGGGCGCGCGGGTGAGGACGATCACCGCGGCGAGGATCCCGACCCATTTGTCGAACCAGACCGTCCCCAGGCGGTAGACGAGGTAGGCGATCAGGCCGAGGGAGACGTAGGCCAGGATCATGATCACGGTGATCGGCGCTTCGCCGAACGGCGAGGTGACGAGGCCGATCAGGTCGGTCAGCGGATGCGGCGTGGGGGGCAGCGCGGCGCCGTAGTCGGGGCTGACCCCGTGCGCCAGTTCGCGCCCCCAGACGAGGGCGTAGATCGTGTCGTAATTGGGGAAGCCGACCGGGAAGACGATCAGCAGCACCGCCGTGACGGCGGCGACCCACGCCGCCGGCGTGAGCCACTTGCGGAGGCTCGGTGGCACGGCGGGCAACCTACCGAGCGGGCCTGAAGGGTGCCCGCCGAGCCGTGGATACACTGGCTGGAGGCCCTTTATGAGCACCGAGTCCACGTCCCTTTACCGCCGCCACCGCCCCGGCTCCTTCGACGAGGTGGTGGGGCAGACCCACGTCGTCCGCACGCTGCGCAACGCGGTCGAGCAGGACAAGGTCCACCACGCCTACCTGTTCGTCGGCTCGCGCGGGACCGGCAAGACGTCGATGGCGAAGATCCTCGCCCGCTCGCTGAACTGCGAACGCGGTGGGCCGACCGTGACGCCGTGCGGCGAATGCCAGTCGTGCGTGACGATCGCCGCGGGGACGTCGATCGACGTGATCGAGATGGACGCCGCCTCCAACCGCTCGGTGGACGACGTCCGCGACCTGCGCGAGCGGGTCGCCTACGCGCCCGCCGGCGGCCACTGGAAGGTCTACATCCTCGACGAGGCGCACATGCTCACGAAAGAGGCATGGAACGCGTTCCTGAAGACGCTGGAGGAGCCGCCGCCGCGCACCGTCTTCGTCCTCGCCACGACCGAGTCGCACAAGGTGATGGCGACGATCGCCGACCGCTGCCAGCGCTTCGACTTCCAGCGGCCGAGCCTCGAGCAGATCTCCGAGGTGCTGAACCGGGTCGCCGCGCAGGAGTCGATCACGATCGACGACGGGGCGGTGGCGATGATCGCCCGCTCCGCCCAGGGGAGCTTCCGCGACGCGCTCGGGACGCTCGACCAGCTGGTCGCCTTCGGCGGGCAGGCGGTCGGGCTCGACGAGGTGCTGGAGATGCTCGGCGCCGCCGACGCCGACCTGCTCTTCGAAGCGGTCGACGCGGTCGCTGCCTCCGACCCGAAGGCGGTGCTCCTCGGGGTCGAGAAGATGGCGCGATCCGGGCGTGATCCGTCGCAATTCGCGCGCGATCTGCTCGCCCACCTGCGCCACCTGCTGGTCACCCAGACGATCGGCGAGGTGCCCTCCACCTTCGTCGTCACCGCCACCGACACGGAGCGGATCAAGCAGCAGGCGAGCGCGGTGGGCGCCGCTGCCCTGGTCCGCACGATCGACGAGCTGGCGGGCGCCCTGACCGCGGTCCGCGAGGGCGACGACGCGCGCATGGCGGTCGAGATCGCCCTGCTGAAAGCGGCGCGTCCGGATCTCGACCCGACGACCGAGGGCCTGCTGCGGCGGATCGAGAAGCTCGAGCGCCAGCTCGCCGACGGCGGACCTCCGCCGACCCCGGTCCTCCCTTCGCCGCCCCCGAGCCGCCCGCCCGAGCCGACCCCGTCGACCCCGCATCCGTCGCGACCGGAACCGCAGGCGTCCGCGCCCGAGGCCGCGACGAGCGAGCCGCCGGCACCGGCACCCGAGGCCGCCGCCCCCACGCCTGAGCTCCAGCCGCAAGCGCCGGAGCCCCCTGCAGCCCAACCAACTTCCGCCGAGGCCGAGCCCCCGCAGCCGGGCGCGGACTCCCCACCCGCGGGTGGCGCGCCGGTGGGGGCCCCCCACCGCGCGCAGGCGGCTCCGCCGCCGAGCACAGTGGGGGAAACCGGGGCGACAGGACCCGCGGCCGGAAACCCTCCGTCCTTTGGCGGTTCGTCCCCCTCTCCAGCCGCAGCCCAGGACCTCGAGCAGGTCACCCGCATCTGGCCCTCGGTCCTCGACAAGCTCGCCGAGAAAGCGCCCGCGCTCGCGGCGACCTTCGACGGGGCGCGGCCGGTGGCGTTCGACGACGAGGGGCTGGCGATCGGCTTCGCGCCCGACCAGCCCTTCAACAAACGCAAGGCCGAGTCGCCGGACCGCCGGCAGGCGCTGATCGAGGCCTTTGAAGCGGTCACCGGGGAAGGGGTCTCGCCGCGCTACGTGATGCTGGACGAGGAGGCCGCGGCCGCCGCGCCGCCGCCCCCCGACACCCCGGCTCCGGGCAGCGAGCAGATCGACGAGGATGAGTTGCTGGAACGGCTGAAGAGCGAGTTCGACGCGGAGGAGGTCAGTTAGGTGGCACGAGGCGGACCCGGGGGCTTCGACGTGAACGCCCTGATGAAACAGGCGCAGCAGATGCAGGCGCAGATGCTGGAGGCCCAGGAGAAACTGAAAGACGAAACGGTCGACGCGAGCGCCGGCGGCGGCATGGTGAAGGTGACCGTGGGCGGCGACCTGACGCTGCGCGCGATCACGATCGACCCGGAAGCCGTCGATCCCGAGGACGTCGAGCTGCTCCAGGAGATGGTGCAGGCGGCGGTCAACGAGGGCCTGCGCGCGGCGCAGGATCTCGCCGGGTCGAAGATGGGCGACGTGACCGGCGGACTGGGCGGCGGCCTCGGCGGGATGCTCGGCGGTTGAGCACCCGCTTCCGGGCGGAGGCCCGCGCGTGAGCACCGAGGGCCCGGCACCGCTCGCCCGCCTCGTCGCCGAGCTCTCCCGCCTGCCCGGGATCGGGCAGCGCACCGCGCAGCGCCTCGCCTTCCACCTGCTGCGCGCGCCCGACGAAGAGGCCTTCGCGCTCGGTGACGCGATCCGCGAAATGAAGGAGAAGGTCGGGCTCTGCGAGCAGTGCTTCAACCTCGCCGAGGGCCCGCTCTGCCGCATTTGCGCCGACGAGAACCGCGACCGGACGACGATCTGCGTGGTCGAGGAGCCCGGCGACGTGATCCCGATCGAGCGCACCCACGAATACCGCGGCCTCTACCACGTGCTCGGCGGCGCCCTCTCGCCGATCGACGGCATCGACGCCGAGGACCTCAAAATCGCCGAGCTCCTGCGCCGGGTCCAGGGCGGCGACATCCAAGAGGTCGTCCTCGCCACCAACCCGACCACGACCGGCGAGGCGACCGCCCTCTACATCGCCGAACTGATGCGCGGCCCCCACATCTCCGTCACGCGCCTGGCGAGCGGCCTCCCGGTCGGCGCCGACCTCGAGCACGCCGACGAGGTGACGCTGGGCAAGGCGCTTGCCGGGCGGCGAAGCCTCGACTAGGCGGTTGGTTCCGCGGGTTCGGGGCCCCGCAAGCTGTCGCCCGGGAGGGTCCAGGCCCCGCAAGCTGTCGCCCGGATTGAGGATGCGCCCCTCTCGCCACGGCCCGGGCAGGCTGTGGCCGTGGCGAGAGGGGCGGGTGTATGGAAGGTGTGGAGGGACACCGGCGGGAGGCGCACGGGAGGTTCACGGGACCGTGA
>CALCIA010000262.1 GCA_937907435.1 uncultured Actinomycetes bacterium | reverse complement strand
TGGGGGTCACAGCCTGCCAGGACCCCCATGAGGAGCCCAGGACACCCTGGACCCCCTCGGACGGCCGCCCCAGACCGCGGACCCTTCCGGCCCTTCGACGCGCCCCGTTCATCGACGCCCCAACGCCCTGGCCGAAGCCCCCAGCACACCGCTCGCGCCCTCCCAGACCCAACCGGAACACAAAATTTACGATCTGCGCGCCACACGTGCGCATTTTCTTGCCACGGTCCGCCCATGCCAATTCTTGCCGTCGGACATACCGTATATCCTGAAGACGTGCCCAAGGTCCTGATCTCGATGCCGGAAGACCTGCTGCGACATGTAGATGACGCGGCCCAGCGCCGCGGGGAATCTCGCAGTGGCTTCATCCAGCGGATCGCCGAACACGAGATCGTCGAGAGCAACGCGCAGCTGCGGAAGGAACTCGAAGAGCTGCTCGAGCCTCCTCTGGACCTCGGGGGCCGGACCGCGGCCGAACTGGTCCGCGAAGGCCGCGACACCCGGTGAGCGCGTCAGTGGCCAAAAACGTGATGGCGGCCGGCGGGTTTCTGCTCGACTCGAGCGTCTGGGTCGCGGCCAGGAGTCCCAAGGAGCCATTTGCCGAGGCGTCCCGGGAGCTCGTCCTCGACGGCGCTCGACGCACCGCCGCGCTCGACCTCACGCTGTACGAGGTCGCCAACGCGATCGGGGCAAAGCGGGGCGACGCGCTCGGGGCGGCGCGGGCCTGTCGTTCGATCGAACTCCGCTGCGGGCGCGACTTCGTGCGGGTCGATGCCGGGCTGATGGAAACGACCGCGGACCTCGCCGTCGAGCATCGCCTCACCGCCTACGTCGCCGCCTACGTCGCGGTCGCGCGGCGCTACGACTGGCAGCTGGTCAGCACCGATATCGAGGACCTCGTCTCCAGGGGGTTCGCGATCACCCCCGACGCCGCCGTCTAACCTTCTTGCCATGAGCGTTCTGGAACAAGTGCAAGACGATGCGAGAAACGCGCTGAAAGCGCGCGAACGGGACAAGGCAGCGGCCTTGAGGCTGGTCGTCGACGCGCTGCAGCAGGACGCCAAGCTGGGCAAAGGCGACGAGATCGCGGTGCTGCAGCGGGAACGCAAGAAACGGGTCGAGGCGGCCGAGGCCTACGAGGGTGCGGGACGGGCCGAGCAGGCCGCGGCCGAGCGCTTCGAGGCGCAGCTGATCGAGGGCTATCTGCCGGCGCAGCTCTCCGACGAGGAGCTGGACGGGCTGGTGGCCGAGGCGATCGCGGAGACCGGCGCGACCGAGCAGAAGCAGATGGGCCAGGTCATGTCGGCGGTGATGCCGAAGGTCGGGGGCCGCGCCGACGGCAAGCGGGTGAGCGCCGCGGTGCGCAAGAAGCTGGGTAGCTGAGCTTGGCCCGTCGCCAGCTGACTCTGGACAACGACGTCGCCGCCGAGCTCGCGGGCTCCGATGACTCGGTGCTGCGCGGGCTGCGCGACCGCCTCCCGGTGGAGATCCACCTGCGCGGCAACGTCTTGACGCTGGACGGCGCCCCCGGCGACCTGCAGGAGGCCGCGACCGTCGTCGACGAGATGGTCGAGCTGATCGAGCAGGGCCACGAGGTCGCGCCGGGCACGGTCGAAGCGGTGGCCGGCGCGCTCGACGCCGAAGAGAGCCCGGCGGCGATCCTCGACGACGTCGTCTGGCGCCACCGCAACACGAAAGTGGCACCGAAGACGCTGAACCAGAAACGTTATGTCGACGCGATCCGCAAGACCACGATCACCTTCGGCATCGGCCCGGCCGGCACCGGCAAGACCTTCCTCGCCGTCGCGATGGCGGCCGCGGCGCTGACCGAACGCAAGGTCCAGCGGATCATCCTCACCCGCCCTGCGGTCGAGGCCGGCGAGCGCCTCGGCTTCCTCCCCGGCGACATCCAGGCCAAGGTCGACCCCTACCTGCGCCCCCTCTTCGACGCCCTCTACGACATGATCGATCCCGACCGCGTCAACGGCTATTTCGAGCGCGACGTGATCGAGGTGGCGCCGCTGGCATTCATGCGCGGTCGCGCGCAGCCGGTCTCCAGCCCGGTGCTCACGCCGGACGGGTTCAAGGAGATCGGCAGCCTCGAGGTCGGCGACCTGGTGATCGGCTCTGACGGCCACCCGACCCCGGTGCTCGGCGTCTACCCGCAAGGACGCAAGGAGGTCTTCCGGGTCTCGGCTCAGGACGGGGCTTCGACGCTCTGTTGTGGCGAGCACCTCTGGCAGGTCTTCACCGCTTCGGATCGTCGTCGCGGCAAGCCGGGTCGCGTTCTCGAAACCAAGGAGATGATCGGTCGCCTGCGATCCGCACATCAGCATCGCTTCGAGCTGCCGGTGTTGTCGTCTCCGGTCGAGCTTCCCGAGCGCGACGTCCCGGTCGATCCGTACGCATTGGGCCTTCTGCTCGGCGATGGTTGCCTGACCTGCACGACCACGCCGACGTTCGCGACGGCCGACCCCGAGCTGGCGGAAGCGCTCGAGGAGCGGCTCGACGGCATCGAACTGAAGCAAAAGAGCCGCGTCGACTACGTGCTGCGAAACGAAACCGGTCATCGCGGCGGCGTGATCACCGTGAATCCGGTCACCGCGGCTCTGCGCGAGCTCGGTCTCGCCGGGACGGGCTCGGCGACCAAGTTCGTGCCGGACGCGTACAAGTTCAACTCGCCAGCCGTTCGCCTCGGGGTTCTCCAGGGGCTCCTCGACAGCGACGGAGGACCTGTGGTGCAAAGCAATCGCACCTGCCGGATTCAGTACACGACCTGTTCGCCACGTCTCAGCGAGGACGTCGTCTACCTGGTCAGGTCACTGGGTGGACTTGCCTATGCCCGGCGCCGAAAGGCCGATGGGCGGGCGCCGGGCCTGGCACGTGGCCGCCAGGTCCACCATCGCCACGACGCCTTTGTGCATGACATCCGTCTGCCGGAGGGCATGGAACCATTTCGCCTCACCAGGAAGAGCGACCTCTACCGGCGGGACGGGGGTGGTCGCCCGATGCGGTTCGTCCACGAGATCGAGCCCGCCGGTGAAGCGGAGACCGTCTGCATCCAGGTGGCGGCGGCCGACTCGCTCTACGTGACCGACGACTTCCTGGTCACGCACAACACCCTCAACGACTCCTTCGTGATCCTCGACGAGGCGCAGAACACCACGCCGGAGCAGATGAAGATGTTCCTCACGCGGCTCGGGTTCAACTCGCGGATGGTGGTGACCGGGGACGTCACCCAGATCGATCTGCCGACCGACCAGCGCTCGGGGCTGGTCGCGGTGCGCGACATCCTGCAGGAGGTGAAGGACATCTCCTTCATCGAGTTCGGCGGCGAGGACGTCGTCAGGCACAAACTCGTCCAGCGGATCGTCGCCGCCTACGACCGACACGGTGCCGGTCGACCTGTCTGACGTGCCCGCGGAGCTGCGCGAGCCGGTCGCGGCCGCCCTGGCGGCGGTCGGGGTCGACGACGGGCACCTCGCGGTGGAGATCGTCGATGCGGCGAGGATCCAGGAGCTGAACCGCGATCACCGCGGCAAGGACGCCCCGACCGACGTGCTCTCGTTCCCGATCGACGAGCTCGGCCCCGCCGCCGGCCCGCGCGAGCTCGGCGACGTCGCGATCTGCCCCGAGCTCTGCGTCGACATGACCCTGAACGAGACCGTCGTCCACGGCGTCCTCCACCTCTGCGGCTACGACCACGAGACCGACGACGGCGAGATGCTCGCCCTCCAGGCCGAGGTTCTGGAGTCGCTCGGATGAAGCGAAGCGGGGGAGTGGCGGCGGTTCTCGTGGGGGCGACGAGGCGATGAGCACCCGTTCGGGCTTCGTTGGCCTCGCCGGTCGACCCAATGTCGGCAAGTCGACCCTGGTCAACGCGCTGGTCGGCCAGCACGTCGCGATCGTCTCGATGCGGCCGCAGACGACCCGCCGCGCGATCCGCGGCGTCGCCACCGACCTCGAGGCCGAACGCCAACTGGTCCTCGTCGACCTGCCCGGCGTGCAGCGTCCCCGTGATGCGCTCACCAAACGGATGCAGGCCCGGGTCGAGCGCGAGCTCGCCGAGTCCGACGTGGCGCTCCTGGTCATCAACGGCGAGGAGGGCGTCGGCCCCGGCGACCGCTTCATCGCGGGCCTGCTGAAAGCGGCGCGGACCGACATCCCGGTGATCTGCGCGGTCAACAAGTGCGACAAGCTGGCGCGCGGCGGCACGGTCAAGGCGCTCTCCGACGCCGCCGAGCTGCCCGGGGTCGACGAGGTCTTCCCGGTCAGCGCCCGCGAGGGCACCGGGCTCGGCGAGCTCCTCCACCGGCTCGGCGAGCTGGTCCCCGAGGGCCCCTACATGTATCCGCCAGAGGACTCCTCCGACCAGTCCTCGGAGCTGCTGCTCGCCGAGCTGATCCGCGAGCAGGTGCTGAACCGCACCCGCCAGGAGATTCCGCACTCGGTCGAGGTCAAAGTGCTGTCGGTCGAGCCCCGCGACGACGGGCTGGTCACCGTGGTCGCCGAGATCTGGGCGGAGACGGAGTCCCAGAAGGGGATCCTGATCGGTCGCGGCGGCACCAAGATCGGTGAGATCGGCACCGCCGCCCGGCGCTCGCTGGAGCGCGAGCTCGACGCCCAGGTTCATCTCGACCTCCAGGTGCGGGTGCGGCGCAACTGGCGCCGGGACGAAGACATGCTCGACCGCCTCGGCATCGAGTAGGCAGCCCGCCGCCGACTACGATCACTCTGATGCTGGACGAAATCTCCTTCGACGAGCGCGGCCTGGTGCCGTGCGTGGTGCAGGACGAGGCCACCGGCGAGGTGCTGATGCTTGCCTACGGGAACCGGAAATCCCTGGAACTGACGCTGGAGACCGGGGAGATGCACTTCTTCAGCCGCTCGCGTGAGGAGATCTGGCGCAAAGGCGAAGAATCGGGGGCGACGATGGCAGTGCGCCAGCTCCGTTACGACTGCGACGGGGACGCGGTGCTGGCGATCGTCGTGCCGGCCGGACCCGCCTGCCACACGGGCGAGCGCACCTGCTTCTACCGCGAGGTCGGCGGCGGCGCCTCGCCCGAGAAGGACGCGCCGCCCGCCGCCGACGAGCCGCACCGCGTCGTCCACGAGGCGCTGCCGGCGCTCGAGCGCACGCTCCGCAGCCGCGCCGCCGAGCGCCCCGCGGGCAGCTACACCGTCGAGCTGCTCGACAACCCGACCCTGATCGGGGAAAAGGTCGAGGAGGAGGCCGAGGAGGTCGTCCGCGCCGCTCGCGAAGAGACCGACCTGCGGGTCGCCGAAGAGGCCGCCGACGTGATCTACCACCTCGCCGTGCTCCTGGCCTCGCGCGGCGTGCCGCAGGCTGCCGTCATGGAGGAGCTGAACCGCCGTGCGGGTTGAGCGCGCCGCTGTGCGGGTGAGCGCCGCCCTCGCGGTGGAGGCAGGGCGATGACGGTCGCCGCCGACTCGGAGCTGCGCCTCACGCCGACCCTGGAGGAGGCGCGCGAGCTCGCCCGCGAGGGCAACGTCGTCCCGGTCCGCGCCCGCTTCGTCGAGGACACCGAGACCCCCGTCTCCGCCTTCCTGAAGCTGCGCGCCGGCGAGCCCGAGGGCGCGCCCTGCTTCCTGCTCGAGTCGGCCGAGCAGGGTCAGGTCGGCCGTTACTCGTTCGTCGGCCTGCGCCCGCGCGCGGTGCTGCGCTGGAGCGACGGTGAGCTCTCCGAATGGAGCGGCCGCGCCGCGACGCTCGGCGGCGAGCCCACGAAGACCGAGCCCGAGGCCGACCCCTACGGCGCCGTCGCCGCCCGCTTCGCCGCCTTCAGGCCCGCGCCCGTCCCCGACCTGCCGCCGTTCACAGGCGGCGCCGTCGGGTTCTTCGGTTACGACCTGGTGCGCACGGTCGAGCCGCTGGGCGAGCCGAACCCCGACGAGCTCGGCCTCCCCGACATGGCGCTGATGGTCACCGACGCGATGCTGGTCTTCGACCACCTGCGCCACGAGCTGACGATCCTCGCCTGCGTCCACACCGGGGGCGAGGACGACTTCGACGCCGAATACGCGCGCGCCGCCGCGACGATCGCCGAGATGCGCGAGCGCCTCCGCGGCGCCGTCCCGCAGCCCGCCGCGCCGCGCGTCACCGAACCGCCCGAGTTCACCTCCAACTTCGAGCGCGAGGACTTCGAAGCCGCCGTCACCCGGATCATCGAGTACGTCCGCGCCGGCGACGCCTTCCAGGTCGTCCCCTCGCAGCGCTTCAGCGCCGACGCCCCGGTCGAGGCCTTCTCGCTCTACCGCGGCCTGCGCGCGGTCAACCCGTCGCCGTACATGTACTACCTGGAGTTCGGCGACTTCCAGATCGCCGGCGCCTCGCCCGAGCCGCTGGTCAAAGTCCACGACGGGATCGTCGAGACGCGCCCGATCGCCGGCACCTCCCCGCGCGGCAAATCCGCCGACGAGGACCGCCGCCTCGCCGAGCGCCTGATCAACGACCCGAAGGAGCGCGCCGAGCACGTGATGCTCGTCGACCTCGGCCGCAACGACCTCGGCCGCGTCTGCGAGTACGGCTCGGTGACCGTCGACGAGCTGATGGTGATCGAGACCTACTCGCACGTCCTCCACATCGTGTCCCAGGTGTCAGGGAAGCTGCGCGAGGGTGTGACGGCGATGGACGTGCTGCGCTCGGCGCTCCCGGCCGGGACGCTCTCCGGCGCCCCCAAGGTCCGCGCGATGCAGATCATCGATGAGCTGGAGCCGGTCAAGCGCTGCTCCTACGGCGGCGCGATCGGCTACCTCTCCTGGAACGGCGACCTCGACACCGCGATCCACATCCGCACCGTCGTGGTCAAGGACGGTCGCCTCCACGTCCAGGCCGGCGGCGGCACCGTCGTCGACGCGAAGCCGAACTACGAGTGGAACGAGTCGGTCAACAAGGCGCGCGCCGTCTTCCGCGCGGTCGAGGTCGCCTGCGCCCAGCCCGACTGGACCTGAGCCGACCGGAACCCGACACCAACACACCATGCGCGTCCTCGTCATCGACAACTACGACTCCTTCACCTACAACCTGGTCCAGTACCTGGGCGAGCTCGGGGCGGAAGTCGAGGTGATCCGCAACGACAAGGCCGAGGTCGCCGAGCTCCTGGAGCGGGGCGCCGACCGCCTCGTCGTCTCGCCCGGACCCTGCACGCCCGCCGAGGCGGGGATCTCCGGCGCCGCAATCCGCGCCTTCGCCGAAGCGGGGACGCCGACGCTCGGCGTCTGCCTCGGCCACCAGGCGATGGTCGAGGCCTTCGGCGGCAAGGTCGTCCAGGGCGACCCGGTCCACGGCAAGGACGCCGAGATCGCCCACGACGGCCGCACGATCTTCGCCGGCCTGCCGACGCCGATGGTCGCGGGCCGTTATCACTCGCTGGTCGCCCACCCGGACCTCCCGGACGAGCTCGAGCTGACCGCCCACCTCGACGACGTCGTGATGGGCGCCCGCCACCGCGAGCTGCCCGCCGAGGGCGTCCAGTTTCACCCCGAGTCGGTGCTCACGCCGCACGGGAAACACCTGCTGGCCAACTTTCTGGGGAACGGAGGAACGAGTGCCTAACGACGTCGTCAGCCGCGCGATCGACGCGGTCTGCGCCGGGGAGAACCTGACCGCCGACCACGCCGCGACCGTGCTCGCGGAGATCATGGAAGGCCGCACCGAGCCGATCCAGACCGCCGCCTTCCTGATCGCGCTGCGGGCGAAGGGGGAGACGGTCTCCGAGCTGGTCGGGCTGGCGCGGACGATGCGCTCGCTGGCCGACTCCGTGCACGCCAATCGAGCCGACCTGGTCGACACTGCCGGCACCGGCGGCGGGCCGACGACCTTCAACGTCTCCACCACCGCGGCGCTGGTCGCCGCCGGGGCGGGCTGCGCGATCGCCAAGCACGGCAACCGCTCAGCGACCTCGAAGTCGGGCTCCGCCGACGTGCTGGAGGCGCTCGGCGTCGCGATCGAGCTCGGCCCCGAGGACGTCGCCCGCTGTATCGACGAGGTCGGCTTCGGCTTCATGTTCGCGCCCCGTCACCACGCGGCCACGTCCCACGTGCGCCCGGCCCGTGAGGGCCTCGGCGTGCGCACCGTCTTCAACTTCCTCGGCCCGCTGACCAACCCGGCGGGCGCCACCCGGCAGCTGGTCGGGGTCGCCGACCGCCACTACCAGGAGACGATCGCCGAGGCGCTGATCGGGCTCGGGGTCGAGCGGGCGATGGTGGTGAGCGCCGAGGACGGGGTCGACGAGCTGGCGCTCTCGGCGCCGACGCGGGTGATCGAGGTCTTCGAGGGCCGCACCGCCGAGTGGTTCGTCGAGCCCGGCCAGTACGGCCTGGCGCCGCTGGAGCTGGCCGAAATCGCGGGCGGCACGCCGGCCGAGAACGCCGCCGTGACCCGCGCCGTGCTGAGCGGCGAGGCCGGCCCGCACCGCGACATCGTCCTGCTGAACGCCGCCGCCACGATCTACGTCGGCGGGCTCGCCGCCGACCTCGAGGAGGGCGTCGTCAAAGCCGCCGCCGCGATCGATTCGGGCGCGGCAGCCAACGTGCTGGAGAGCCTGATCGCGGCAACGGCCGCGGCGGCCGGCTAAGTGACTATCCGAAAGCTCCTGCGCACGCCTGGCGGCACCGCACACTTCGCGGGGCGTCGTCCTCGGTCGGCCAAATGGCGCCGCCATTCGGCCGACCTGCGTCCTACCCCCGCTCGGTGCGGCACTCGCCAGTCGCACGCAGGAGCTTTCGGATAGTCACTAATCTCTCCTGGTTCAGTGGGAATTATCGAGCAGCTGATCGAGGGCGCCCGGGAGGGGGTGCAGGAGCGCAAGCGCGAGCTGCCGCCGGCCGAGCTGGAGGCACGGCTCTCGGCGCGCGGCGAGGACCGCCCGTTCCAGGAGGCGCTGACGCGCCCCGGCCTCTCCCTGATCGCCGAGTTCAAGCGCCGCTCGCCCAGCGCCGGCGACATCGCCCCGGGCGCCGACATCGCCGCCCAGGTCGCCGCCTACGAGCGCGGCGGCGCCGCGGCGCTCTCGGTGCTGACCGACCAGCGGCATTTCGGCGGCTCGCTGGAGGACCTGCGCGCCGCCCGCACCGCGGCCGGCCTGCCGATCATCCGCAAGGACTTCATCGTCGACCCCTACCAGCTCTACGAGGCGGCGGTGAACGGCGCCGACGCGGTGCTGCTGATCGTCCGCGCCCTCGACGACCGCGAACTGCGCGCCCTCTACGAGGAGGCCCGGGCGCTCGACCTCGACTGCCTGGTCGAGGTCCACAACGCCGCGGAGCTGGAGCGGGCGCTCGAGGTCGACGCCGAGGTGATCGGGATCAACAACCGCGATCTCGACGAGCAGCGGGTCGACATCCAGACGACCTTCGAGCTGATGCCCGACGTGCCCGCGGGGAAGACCGTGGTCGCCGAGAGCGGCATCTCCGGCCGGGAGGAGCTGATGGAGCTCGACCGGGTCGGCGTCGACGCGGTGCTGATCGGCGGCGCCCTGATGACCGCGGCCGACCCGGAGCTGAAGACGCGCGAGCTGACCGGCGCCGACGAGACCCACGAACACCTCTACTAGGACTGGCCAAGGGAGGTCTCGGGCAGGGGGTTCGGCTCAACCCTCCGCGGTGGGGCGCTTACCGCTGTCGCCCGGAGGCGGTGCGGCTCCGGGTACAAGCCGCCTCACCCCCTGCCCGAGACCTCCCTCCTCACCGGTCAAGGATGTCCGTGTCGACTTTTGGTCGCTGAGCGACCAAAACTCCACACGGAGCTTCCTGACCGAAGCTGCCGGGCCGGGGGCGCGCCCCCTGTCGCGCTGGTGGAGCGGATCCCGACGGGGGTCGCAGCGGCTTGTACCCCGGAGCTCCAAGCCTCCGGGCGCCAGCTTGCGGGGATCCGGGCGGAGGGGTTGAGCGAGACCCCCGTCGGGATCCCCTCCCTCGCCGAGCCCGAGCCCAGAGTGAGGCGCCCACCGTGGTTCCTTCACGCCCGACCCGCTTCTTTATGAAATCTTTCGACCGGCTTTAGCGCCTCGTCAAAGGTGCAAGGCAGCCTGACCGTCATGGACGACCAACCACAGAGCGGGATGAACCCGCAACCACAGCAGCCGCAGGACCAGCCTCAGAGGAAGGGCTTCTTCCGCTCCTCGTTCGGCTCGGCGCTGCTGGGCGGGCTGGTCGTCGCCGTGGTCGGCGCGGTCCTCCTGCTGACCGGGGCGGTCAAGTCGAAGGGCGGTGGCACCACCACGGTCGAGCAGACGATGAGCGCGCCGATCGCCTCGCAGTCCTCCGGCGAAGGCAACGAAGGCGGCGGCAACACCGTCGACGAGATCTACAAGCGCGACGGCGACGGGGTCGCCTTCATCGAATCGACGCTCGCCCCCACGGAATCGGAAAGCTTCAACCCCTTCATCGAACCGGAATCGCAGGGCGGCGGCACCGCCACCGGCTCGGGCATCGTCATCGACGACAAAGGCCACATCCTCACCAACAACCACGTGATCGAAGGCGCCGACAAGATCGAGGTCAAACTCGGCGCGTCCGACCACCAGTACACGGCCGAAGTGGTCGGCACCGACCCGGCCTCCGACCTGGCGCTGATCCAGGTGAAAGCGCCGAGCAAGGAACTCGACCCGCTGACCCTCGGCGACTCCTCGAAGATGGAAGTCGGCGACCCGGTGGTCGCGATCGGCAACCCGTTCGGGCTCGACCGGACCGTCACCAGCGGCATCGTCTCGGCGCTGCAGCGCCAGATCCAGGCGCCCAACGGCTTCTCGATCGACAACGTGATCCAGACCGACGCGGCGATCAACCCCGGCAACTCGGGCGGCCCGCTGATCAACTCGGCGGGCGAAGTGATCGGCATCAACTCGCAGATCGAGACCGGCGGCGGCAACGACGGAAACGTCGGCATCGGCTTCGCGATCCCGATCAACACGGCCAAAGAAGTGATCCACGAACTGGAAACCAAAGGCAGCGTCGAACACGCATACCTGGGGATATCCGGCGGCACGATCACGCCCGAACTGGCCAAGGCCTTCAACCTCCCGGTCAAGGAAGGTGTCCTGATCCAGTCGGTCGAAAAGGGCGGTCCCTCCGACAAGGCGGGCCTCGAAGGCGGCAGCACGCCGGTGACGATCGAGGGCTCCGAAGTCACCGTCGGCGGCGACATCATCACCGAAGCCGACGGCAAGAAGATCACCAACATGGAACAGATCATCGAACTCGTCAACCAGAAGAAGCCCGGTGACGAAGTCACGCTGAAGTACCTGCGTGAAGGCAAGGAAAAGACTGCGACCGTGACGCTGGGCACCCGGCCCGCGAAGGTCGAAGAAGCCTCGCCGAAAGGCTGAGGGAAGCACACCGCCGCCCGAGGGGAGTCCGGCCCCTCGGGCGGTTCTCTTCTTTCCCGACGCTTGTCGCCCTGTGGGCGACAAGCGTCGGGGGCCGGTCCCGTAATCTGGGCGCATGCGCGTCAAGTTCTGCGGGATCACCGACATCGACGACGCCGCCGAGGCGGTGCGCCTCGGGGCCTGGGCGATCGGGCTGATCCACTGGGAGCCCTCGGCGCGCAGCGTCGACCCGGCCGTGGCCGCGCAGATCGCCGCCGCCTTCCGCCGCAAGGCCGAGATCGTCGGCGTGTTCGTCAACCCGACGCTGACCGAGGTCGTCCGCGCGGTCGAGGACGAGCAGCTCTCGATGGTGCAGCTGAACGGTGAGGAGGGCGCCTCCTTCTGCGCCGAGGTGGGCCGCCGCACCGGCGTCAAGGTGATCAAGGCGATCCACGTCGCCTCCGCGGCCGATATTCACGCCGCCGAGGCCTACCGCAGCGTCGCCTTCCACCTCTTCGACCGCCGCGCCAAGGACCTGCCCGGGGGGACCGGCGAGACCTTCGACTGGGAGCTCCTGCGCGGCCATCGCTCCGAGGTCCCGGCGATCCTGGCCGGGGGACTGCGTCCCGACAACGTCGCTGCGGCGGTGGAGATCGTCCACCCTTACGCGGTCGATGTCGCCAGCGGCGTCGAGGCCGCGCCGGGCCGCAAGGACCACGCCAAGATGGCCGCCTTCTACGAGGCGGCGAACTCGGTCGGCGCCGCCACCTGATGAGCGTGATCGAGCAGCGCTTCGGGCCCTACGGGGGCCGATACGTCCCTGAGACGCTGATCGCGGCGCTCGACGAGCTGACCGCGGCCTGGGAAGCGACCCGCGAGGACCCCGAGTACGTGGCGCGCCTCGACGGGCTGCGCCGCGACTACGTCGGGCGCCCGACGCCGCTTTACCTGGCGCAGCGCCTGTCGGAGCGGGTCGGCTCGCGGGTGTACCTGAAGCGCGAGGACCTCGCCCACACCGGCGCCCACAAGATCAACAACGCGCTCGGCCAGACCCTGCTGGCGCAGCGCATGGGCAAGCAGCGGATCATCGCCGAGACCGGGGCCGGGCAGCACGGCGTCGCCACCGCGACCGCCTGCGCGCTGCTGGGCCTCGAATGCATCGTCTACATGGGCACTGAGGACATCCGCCGCCAGGCGCCGAACGTCGAGCGGATGAAGCTGCTGGGCGCCGAGGTGGCGCCGGTCGACGCGGGCGCGCGGACGCTGAAGGAGGCGACCTCGGCGGCGATCCGCGACTGGGTCGCGAACGTCGAGACGACGCACTACGTGATCGGCTCGGCGGTCGGCCCGGCGCCCTACCCGGTGCTGGTGCGGGACCTGCAGCGGGTGATCGGCGAGGAGGCGCGCGAGCAGGCGCTGGCGGCCGAGGGCGCGCTGCCGCGGCGGGTGATCGCCTGCGTCGGCGGTGGCTCCAACGCGATCGGCATCTTCGCCCCGTTCCTCGACGACGCCGCGGTCGAGCTGATCGGGGTCGAGGCGGGCGGCGACGGGATCGAGACCGGCCGCCACGGCGCCTCCCTGAACGCGGGGACGACCGGCGTCCTGCACGGCTCGCTCTCGGCGATCGTCGCCGACGAGGACGGGCAGATCCTCGAAGCCCACTCGGTCTCGGCGGGCCTCGACTATCCGGGGACGGGGCCGCAGCACGCGCACCTGCGGGACACCGGGCGGGCCGCCTACTTCCCGATGACCGACGCCGGCGCGCTCGGCGCGCTGGGTGAGCTGGCGCGCCTCGAGGGGATCATCCCGGCGCTCGAGTCCTCGCACGCGGTGGCGTGGCTGCTGGAGAACCCGCTCGAGGGGGAGGGCTTCGACGTGCTCTGCCTGTCGGGGCGCGGCGACAAGGACCTGGACGAGTACGTGCGCAGGACGAGCGAGGCGCCGTGATCGCGGGCGAGCAGGCGATCCGGGCGGCGTTCGACGCGGCCAAGGCGGAGGGGCGCGCCGCCCTGATGCCCTACATGATGGCCGGCTTCCCCGACCGCGAGTCGGGCCTGGCGGTGGCCGCCGCCTATGCCGACGCCGGGGCCGACCTGGTCGAGCTCGGGGTGCCGTACTCCGACCCGCTCGCCGACGGTCCCACGATCCACTCGGCCGACACGGTGGCGCTGGCGAACGGGGCGACGCTGCGGACCGCGCTGGAGACCTGCGAGGCGATCGCCGACAAGCTGCCGGTGGTGCTGATGATCTACGCGAACATGGTGCTCGCGCACGGCGGCGGTGCGGAGTTCGCGAAGCTGGCGCGGGCGGCGGGCGCCGCGGGGGCGATCATCCCCGACCTGCCGCTGGGCGAGGACGAGGGGATCCGCGAGGCCTTCGGCGCCGCGGGTCTGGCGATGGTGCCGTTGGTGGCGCCGACGACGCCGCCGGGGCGCCGCGCCGAGATCTGCGCCGTCGCCAAGGGCTTCGTCTACGTCGTCTCCACGGTGGGGACGACCGGGGAGCGCGGCGAGCTGCCGCCGGAGCTGGCCGACCTGGTCGCCGCGACCAAGGCCGACGCGGGGGAGACCCCGGTCGCGGTCGGCTTCGGGATCGGCACCCCGGCGCACGCCGCCGAGGTCGGCAAGGTCGCCGACGGGGTGATCATCGGCAGCCGCCTGGTGCGCGCCGCGGACGAAGGCGGAAGCCCCGCCGGGGCGGCCGAATCGGTGGCCGAGTTCCTCGCCGAGGCACGCGTCGCCCTCGCCGGATAGGATGCGCGACGCATGTTCATCGCCGTCTGGACCTTCATCGCGCTTGCCGTCACGACGCTCATCTACGCCTGGCTCGGCCAGGGCGGTGGCGTCTCCGGCCTGATCTTCTTCGGGATCCTGCTGATCGCGGTGATCCTCAAGGTCGTGCTTCGCGGCCTCGCGCCGTCGAATCCCGACGGCGAACGCCTCCAGGGCTGAGCGTCCGCGCGCGGCGTGTCGGCACTCGTCGCGTGCCGGACTTGGTCGTAGGGCCACGGGAGGTTCCATGCAGGCCTGACTCCGGCCGCCCGCACCACTTTTCGGGTGGCGGGCGGTTGTCCTGGGCGCCTCATGGGCCCGCTGGCAGGCTGTGACCCCCAAGAGGTGCACCGGAACTCGAGGCATTCGGGGGAGGGGCGTTACAGGGACGCGATGAAGTCTGGACTTTCGTGAGCGTTCCGCGTGGGAGGGGCGAGGGCTCGAACGATCAGGAATTAGCGTGGTTCGAAATCCACCCCACAGGTGGATTTCGAACCACGCAAAGTTCCGACCGTCGGAATGCGGCCTGTCGGGCACCCGCGCCGACGCGTCGACTTTCGGTCGCTGTGCGACCGAAAGTCCACTCGGAGTCTCCTGACCGATGGGCGCTCGGCCTTCCGTCACGCTCCCGTGCGGGAGATTCCACAGCTCGGCCCGTCCGTGACGAAGACGCCGGGAACGTCACATGCCCTTGCGCCTTCCGTCGCCCGTTGGGGCCGCAGAAAAGGCCCCGGCACCATGCGGTCGTCCTATCGTCCGTTTGCCGGACGTTAGGACGACTGCGCGGCTGGCGCCGGACGTTAGGTCGACCGCGGGTCTGGATGCCGGACGTTAGGTCGACCGCCCCTCCGTGCGTGTTCCGGTTCCGTCGCCCCTCGGTGACGCTCCCGTCCCGACGCCCTCTCCCGCACACCCGGCCCTCTCGGCCACGGCCACAGCCCGCCCGGGTCGTGGCCGAGAGGGCCCGCGTCCCTTGTTTCTCCCTCGGCCGTCCCTGCGCGCCGGCGCCCGACAAGGCCTCATTCCCCGGGGTTCGGAAACGTTTCGGGGTCTATCGCCTAGGCGCGGATCGCGACGATCTGCAGGTAGTCGGGCTCGAGGACCAGCGCGCGCGGGTCGCTGCTCGCCGTTTCGAGGTAGGCGCGCAGGTCGGCTTCCAGCGCCGGGGCGCCCTCCGGCCCGACTTTCTCGAACGCGGTCCGCAGCGGGCCGAAGTAGGCGCGGAAGAACTCCAGGTAGTGGTCGGCGGAGCGGAACGCCTGGCGGGAGACCCGGCGCTCGACCCGCAGCTCCGAGATCCCGTCGCCGAAAAGCTCGCGGACCCGCTCCTCGCTGCCCCAGAGGACGGGCGGCACGGTGCCCGGGGGAGGCCCGCCGGTGTGCTTCATCAGGATCACGAAGAAGTCGGTGAGGCTGCCGTCCGGGGTCCAGTTCGCCATCCCGATGCGACCGCCCGGCCGGACCACCCGCAGCAGCTCGGCGGCGGTGCGCTCCTGGTCGGGCGCGAACATCGCGCCGAAGGTCGACATCGCGACGTCGAAGCTCGCGTCCGCGAAGGGAAGGTCCTGGGCGTCGGCCTCGACGAACTCGACCTCGAGCCGCTCGGCCGCGGCCCGTTCCCGTCCCCGCTCCAGCAGCGCCGGGACGAAGTCGGCGCCGACCGCCTTGCCCCAGGTGCGCCGGGCCGCCGCGAGTGCCCCGTTGCCGCTGCCGCAGGCGACGTCGAGGACGCGGTCGTCGGGCAGGATCTCCAGCGCCTCGACCAGGTTCTCGGAGGCGTTGACGACCAGGTGCCCGACCATCGAGAAGTCGCCGTCTGCCCAGGTCCGCTGCTGGGCGGCGGTGAGCGCGGCGAGGTCCGGGGCGTCGGCCATCGCTGTCTAAGCTAACCCGATGCGGATCGGCGTGCTGACCGGCGGCGGGGACTGCCCGGGACTGAACGCGGTCATCCGTGCCGTCGTCCGCAAGGGCGTGGGCGCCTACGGGCACGAGTTCGTCGGCTACCGCGACGGCTGGCGGGGGCCGCTGGAGGACGACCGGCGGCCGCTCGGCGTACCCGAGGTGCGCGGCATCCTGCCCCGCGGCGGCACCATCCTCGGCTCCTCGCGGACCAACCCGTTCGCGGGCGAGGGCGGCCCCGAGCGGATCGCCGCCAATCTCGAGGCGGTCGGGGTCGACGGGCTGATCGCGATCGGCGGCGAGGACACGCTCGGCGCCGCCTCGCGCCTCCACACCGAGCACGGTCTCAACGTCGTCGGCGTGCCGAAGACGATCGACAACGACCTCTCGGCGACCGACTACACCTTCGGCTTCGACACCGCGGTCAACGTCGCGATGGAGGCGATCGACCGCCTCCACACCACCGCCGACAGCCACCACCGCGTCCTGATCGTCGAGGTGATGGGCCGCGACGCGGGTTGGATCGCCGTCCACGCGGGCCTCGCGGGCGGCGCCAACGTCATCCTCATCCCCGAGCGCCAGTTCGACGTCGAGGCGGTCTGCGATCTGGTGGCGCGCCGGTTCGCCGGCCACTTCGCGCCGATCGTCGTCGTCGCCGAGGGTGCCCAGCCGCTGGGCGGCATGCCCGACGCCGGCGACGCCCCGACCGACGCCTTCGGCCACGTCCGCCTCGGCGGGGTCGGCCACTGGCTGGAGCGGGAGATCGAGCGGCGCACCGGCAAAGAGACCCGCGCCACCGTCCTCGGCCACGTCCAGCGCGGCGGCACCCCGACCGCCTTCGACCGCGTCCTCGCCACGCGATTCGGCCTCCACGCCATCGAGGCCGCCCACGAGGGTCGTTGGGGCACGATGGCGGCGCTGCGGGGGACCGACATCAAGCTGGTGGAGCTGACCGAGGCGACCGACGAGCTGAAGACGGTGCCGGAGTCCTTCTACGCCGAAGCCGAGGTCTTCTTTGGCTGACAGGCGCGTCGCCATCACTCTCACGGCGCTGGCCGCTGTCAGCTTGTTGGCCACCGCCGGCTGCGGTGGAGGGGACGCTTCCGGGGCGACGGTGAGCGTCTACGTCGCGGCGCCACTCTGCGCCGCCGCCAAGCAGGAGCTCGCCGCGCATGGGGCGACGGTGGGGCACTTCACGGTCGCGGTCCGCTGCCTCGCGTCGAGCGAGCGGGCCGGGGGAGGGGTCGACCTGGCGACCGACGGCGCGAACTCCCGCCGTGCCACCTCGGACACGAGCGCCGTCGCCACCCTCGAACCGCCCGGCCCCAGCACCAAGTTCACCCGCGCGATCCTCGAATCCGCCGAAATCCCTCTGGTCACCTCGTCCTCGGCCGCGAGCGGCATGAAGCGCATCGTCAAAGCCGTCGAAGGCGCCGGCTCCTCCGGCGTCCGCGAGTCCGTGCGCGAATCCCTGGAATCGACCTAGATGGCGGTTTCATGAGGGGGGCCGGCGGAGGCTCGTTCCCCGGGGGTGCGGGGCGCTGGCGGCCGTCCGAGGGTGGTCCTGGGCTCCTCATGGGGGTCCTGGCAGGCTGTGACCCCCATGAGGAGCCCAGGACGTGAGGGGTGCGTGGGAGAGGCGTCACAGGGACGTGAGGGAGTCGGACTTACGTGACGATCGTGTCGGAGAGCCTCCACACCTCGCCCGGATCCGTCACAGAGATGCCGGGAACGTCACACTTTCCGGCCCTCAGAGGCCCTCTTCGGGCCGGAAATAGAGGGCCGGAAACGCGCTGCGTGATTTAGGGCCCCTATAG
>CALCIA010000261.1 GCA_937907435.1 uncultured Actinomycetes bacterium | reverse complement strand
CCCTAAAACACGCAGCGCGTTTTCGACCCCTCTATTTCGGCCCGAAAAGGGCCTCCGGGGGCCGGAAAGTGTGACGTTCCCGGCATCTCTGTGAACGATCGGGCCGAGGTGTGGAAGCTCCCGGACCGGATCGTCACGTAAGTCCGACTTCCTCACGTCCCTGTGCCGGCTTTTTCACGAACGCCTCACGTCCTGGGCTCCTCATGGGGGTCACAGCCTGCCAGGACCCCCATGAGGAGCCCAGGACCCCCCCGCACCTCTCGGACGGCCGCCGACGCCCCGGACCCGGCTGGTCCGCGCCAGCCCCGCCGGTCGTGGAATGCTCGTTAGTCGGGCTCGGTGCCGGCGCGCGGTCAGTTCCGTCTGGCGAGGACGAAGATTTCGGACTGCTCCTCGGTCGGCGCGGACGCAAGGCCCGTGTCGTCGAGAACCGCCTCGAGCGACATCCCGACGGCGCAGAAGAGCTCGAAGAGCTCCTCCACCGAGTAGAGCCGCTGGCGGAAGGGGATCTCGCGCATCGACGCCGGATCGTCGAGGATGATCGGCACCATCCACCCTTCCACGTAGCGGTTCTCGGCGTTCCAGTATCGATCGAGGAGTTCGATCGCGTATCGCCCCTCGGTCCAGGTCTTCGCCGGCAGCGCGCTTTCGGCGAACAAGACGTTCGGGATCTGCATCAACGTGCGACCCCCCGGGCGCAGGCAGCGGGCGATCGTCTCGAACGTCCTCCGGTTCTCGGCGTCGTCCTCCAGATAGCCGATCGCGCCGCCATGGAGGTTGAGCACCACGTCGAACTCACCTGCGAAGGTGAGATCACGGAGGTCGCCGTGAAGGTACTCGAGGTCGAGGAGATCGCCGACGGAATCCGCGCTCGCGAACGCGATTTCGTCCGCGTAGGTGATGAGGTCCTCGGAGATGTCGACCCCGAACACGCCGAAGCCCCGCTGGGCGAGCTCCAATGCGTGGTGCCCCGTGCCGCAGCCCAGGTCGAGGATCCGCGACCCGGACGGGGGTTCGAGAATCCGCAGCGCCCGCTCGAGGTCCTCGTCGGGATCGTCGTTCCACGGCAGCAAGGAGGTGGCCGCGGAATAGGCGTCCACGTACCAGTCCGGCGGCACCTCGCCCATCAGAGCGCTCATCTAAACCTCCCAGTTATGAGTCTGGTATCCGAGTGGTCAGGGTAGCTCACCCAAAACGGAACATGTCAAACATGTCGAAACCGCCGGCCGGTGTTCGTCGTCAGACCGGAAGGGCGGGAAGGAGTCCCCGCCGCACGAGAGTCAGGAGGTCGAGATGCTGCTGGAAGGGAAGGTCGCGGTGGTCTATGGAGCCGGGGCGATCGGAGGCGCGGTGGCGCGGGCGTTCGGCGCCGAGGGGGCACGGGTGTTCGTCGGCGACCGCACCGGCGCGAAGGCCGAGGCGCTGGCGGCGGAGATCGAGGGCGCGGGCGGATCGGCGCGGGGCCTCGAGGTCGACGCGCTGGACGCGGCGGCCGTGCGCGGATTCGTCGACGCGGTCGCCGGGGAGGCGGGGCGGCTCGACGTGTCCTTCAACCTGATCTCGGTCGGCGACGTGCAGGGGACGCCGCTGGTGGAGATGGGCTGGGAGGACTTCATGCGGCCGATCGAGACCGCGGTGCGCTCCAACTTCCTCACCGTCAACGCCGCGGTGCCGCACATGACGGACGGCGGGGTCGTGCTCTTCTTCGGCGGCTCCGGCGATCCGGTCCGCGACTACTCGATCGGCGGCTTCCAGGTGGCGCTCCACGCGGTCGAGGCGATGCGGCGCCAGTACGCGAGCGAGCTCGGCGCGGCCGGGGTGCGGTTCGTGACGCTGCGCACGGGCGGCGTGCCGGAGTCGGTCCCGGCGGACTTCGAGGGGGGCGAGCAGCTCGGCGAGGCGCTCGCGGCGGCGACGCTGACGGGACGCGCCGCGACCCTCGAGGACGTCGGCGCGGTGGCCGCCTTCGTCGCCTCCGACCGGGCGCGGACGATGACCGCGGCGACCGTGAACGTCAGCGCCGGCGCGCTGATCGACCAGTAGGAGCGGCGGCGTGACTGGTTGACAAATCCGATCCAGGGGTACTGGCAGGGCGTCTCGGTCAACTGGAACGGAGGGAAGGAAATGGCAGCTAGGGACCGCACCGGAGGAGGAGTCGGCGGGATCTCGCTCGGCGGGATCCTGGTCATCATCGGGATCGTCCTGATGATCGTCTGGAGCTTCTGGATCGGGCTGATCGTCCTGCTGATCGGGCTGATCGCCTTCGGCGGCTTCGCGCGCGGGAAGTGGTACTGAGCTAGGGCTTGCCGCGCTCGAACAGCCAGCGGTGGAAGAAGCCGCGCAGGTGCTCGCCGGACACGCGGTTCGCGAGCGCGATGAAGTCTTCGATGTCGCCGTGGCCGTAGCGGCGCTCGGTGGCCCAGGTGCGCAGGATGCGGAGCAGGTCGTGCGTGCCGATCTTGGTGCGCAGCGCCTGCAGGGTCATCGCGCCGCGCACGTAGGTGGAGACCGCGAACAGGTTCTTGGCCTGGCCGGGGTGGCCTGACGGCGGGTCCCAGAAGCCGGTCGCCGAGGCGGGGCGGCGGTAGAGCTCGGCGAAGACCTGCTGGGCGCTGCGGCCGCCGTGCTGCTCGGCGTAGTACCACTGGGTCCAGGTCGCGAGGCCCTCGTTGAGCCAGATGTTCGGCCAGCGCTCGAGGCTGACCGAGTCGCCGAACCACTGGTGCGCGGTCTCGTGGACGACCGTGGTGCGGTCGGGCGCGAACGCGTAGATCGGCCGCGTCTGCGTCTCCAGCGCGTATTCGAGCTTGGCGACATCGACCACCGAACCCGCCGCGGCGAACGGGTAGGGCCCATATATATGTGACTCCCAGCGGATGATCTCGGGCAGCGAGCCGATCGCCGCCCGCGAGGCCTTCGCCAACTGCGGGTCGACCAGCGTCCAGGTCGGCAGCTTGCCGACGTGCCCTTGGACCAGCTTGCCGTTGCCGATGTCGACGAGCGCGAGGTAGGTCGCCATCGGCTTCGGTTCCGACCACGACCAGCGCACCCGCCCGCCCACCCGATGCCGCGACACGAGCCTGCCGTTGGAGACCGCCTTGACCCCGGCCGGGACGGCGATCTCGATGTCGAAGCTCGCCTTGTCGCGGGGGGCGTTGTTGCAGGCCAGCCAGGCGGCGGTGCCGACCGGCTCGCCGACCGCGACGGCGCCGTCCTTGGTCCGGTACCAGCCCTCGGTCGAGCCGTCCGGATCGATGACCTTGCGCGGCGTCCCTTGATAGCGGAGCTCGACCGTGAACGCTTCGCCCTTGGTGATCCGCGTCGCCGGGACGATCTTCACCTTCCCCCGCCCGCGGCTGTACTCCGCCGCTTCGCCGTCGACGCTGACCGAGGTGACCTTCAGCCCGTCGAGGTCGAGCGAGAACTTGCGCAGCCCGGTCGTCGCCCGCGCCTCGACGACGTCGCGCGCGGTGAGCATCCCGCTGCGCGGCTGGTAGCCGAGGTTGACGTCGTAGTGCTTGACGTCGTAACCGCGGTTGCCGCTGCGGGGGAAGAACGGTTCGCTCGGCTGCTTCGGGGCGGCCGCCGCGGTGGCGACCACGCCGCCCGCGAGGGCGAGGACCGCGAACGGCACGACGAGGAGGCGGCTAATCCTCGACATACCGCTGCAGCGCCTCGCGGGTCAGGTTGCTGATCGAGCGCTTTTCCTTCTCGGCTTTGGCCTTGGCGGCGTCGTAGAGGTCGGGCGGGATGCGGATGGTGATCCGCTCCGAGACGCGCTCCCCGTCGAGCGGCGGCCGACCGACCCTGACCGTGGTCCAGGTCGAGAGGTCAAATCCCTCCTCGCATTCTTTCGACCAGCGCTCTTCGATCTCCGGCGTGACCACCGTCCCGCCCCTCGTCACCCACTCGCCATCTTTCAATTTCAGTCGCTTTTTCACTTTTCCCATTTCGCTGCCTCCTCGTACCAACCGTGGTACCGCTTCCGTAGCGGCATCGCATGAATGATCACCAGCGAGCCGTCCTCGGGCGCGACCGCGACCACCTCGAGCGGCATCCCCTCGAGGTCGGCGCCGAGGAACAGGAAGCGTGGATCGTCGTACCACTCATCCGGATACTCACTGTCACGGCGACAGACGCCCGCGTGCCGGACGATGTGCAACGAGCGCTCGCGGGAGATGCGGTGCTTCGTCGCGGAGCGAGCCCAACTGATTCTGTCGCTGTCGATCCACTCATTTCGTCTGACGATATCACGGCGGGTTTCGCCGAATCGGAAGATACGGTCGAGCATCCAGCCGGGATCGTCGGCCTCTTCGTAGCGGTCGTCGTCCTTCTGGATCCAGGTCCGTCCGCCGAGATCGAGCAAGAGGTAGCGGCGGGTCCAGTAGTGCTTGTAGAACTGGATCTGGGTACCGTCGGTGAGACGCGTCTCGCCCATCCACATGAAGTCGTCGATGTCCTCGGGGAGGACTTCGAGGAGCGGATCCCAGATCGGCTCGCGTCGCCCGGTGAACTTTCCCCGCTGCCATTTCCTTCGCTTTTTCGCCATGCGCCGGAGCCAAGGGAGGAAATGCGCGCGGCTCAAGACGCGATTGGGCCAATTCAGTGACGGGCGAGTTGCGAGATGTTCACGAAGACCGGCGAGGGCGCGCTCCCCACGCCGCCCGCACGGCATAGGATCGTCCCCGTGCCTGGGAAGCACGCGGACAAGGCGGTGCGAGCGCGGTCGTTCGGAGCGGCCGCCGAGATCTACGAGCGATCGCGGCCGGGCTACCCCGACGCGGCCGTCGACTGGCTCGTGCCGGAGGGCGCGCGCACGGTCCTCGACCTCGGCGCCGGGACCGGCAAGCTGACCAGGTCGCTGGCCGCCCGGGGACTCGACGTCGTCGCGGTCGAGCCGCTGCCGGAGATGCGCGAGAGCCTCGCCGCGGCGCTGCCCGAGGTGCGGACGCTGGCCGGGACGGCGGAGGAGATCCCGTTGCCCGACGCCAGCGTCGACGCGATCACGGTCGCCCAGGCCTGGCACTGGGTCGACCCGGAGCGGGCGAAGGCCGAGGCGGCGCGGGTGCTGCGCCCGGGCGGCACGCTCGGCGTGATCTGGAACCGTCGCGACGAGCGTGTCGGCTGGGTGGCCCAGCTCAGCGAGGTGATGGGCAGCGCCGAGGCCGAGGTCATGGACATGGACGCGGTCGAGATCGGCCCGCCCTTCAGCCCGACCGAGAGCTTCGTCGCCGAGTGGAACCGGCCGATGGACGTCGACCTCCTGGTCGAGATGGCCGCCTCGCGCAGCTACGTGATCACGGCGACGCCACGCCGGCGACGCGAGATCCTCGACGGCGTCCGCCGCGTGGTCGAAGCCGACCCGCGCCTCGGCACCGAGTTCGACTTCCCCTACCGCACCTACTGCTTCCGCGCCGCGCTGCACGCGCAGTCCTGAGCCCCCGAGAGGGACGCGCCAGGGACGCCGCCCGGAGAGTCGACCTCGGCGCGCGCATCACGTCACAGAGTCTCCACACACTTCTTACTTTCCGCGCGCCACAAGTGCGTGTTTTCGACCTAGCGTCGCGAACATGTCTTGGCCGCCGCGAACAGGTGAACTCCTGCCGCGCTTCGACGAACCCGTAGGGATCGAGGAGAAGCTGCGCGGCTACTCCCTCCTGGTCAGCCACGACAAGGGCGGGCCGAAGGCCAACGGGTTCGCAGTCATGCTGGGAATCGGCTTGGACTCCGTCGACTATCTGGAGCAACAGATCCGCAACGGCATCGCACGCACGCCGATTTCACTGGTCAGGCTGCATCCATCGGGCGCAGCGGCCTGCACGGTTCAATTTCAGATAGCAGGACCTGGACGCTACAGTCATCGAACGGCGTCGTTACGGACGGCATGGGTGCTTCACACGCCCACGGCACGGCCGCAGATGACGACGGCATTTCTGCGAGGAAGGGAACACCGATGAGTACTACGTGGACGAGCACCCGCAAACGGGATGTCGCCGTGATCAGCGAGCTCGATGAAGTGGCGCTGCTTAAAGCATGCGACGGCTGGCCGATAGGAACCACCGGAATTGTCGTCGCGGTTTCCCCAACCAGCAGAACGATCGAGATCCTGGGCCATTTGGGAGAATCCCTCGACTTCCTCGATGTTCCGATTGGCCGCCTGCGGCTGGTCCGGAAATGTCTCGAGCCTGACTTGGACTTCGCTCGGAGCAGGGCGATTGAGGCCGCTGACAAGAAGCGGACGCCACTCCCGATCGGCGAACATGACGTCGTCGCGTTTCGCGTGCCAATCGACGGCTGGCCGGTAGGGACGAGCGGGACGGTGATCAGCGACGGTCCGGAATGCAAGATGGTCGAGATCTCCAATCATCTGGGAGAGGGTCTTGCCTTTCTCAATGTGGCGCCCGACCAGCTGAGGGTTGTCTGGAGAACCGCCCGCCGCGGCAACGCGATCGCTGTCGATTAGTTTCCGCTTGCTTCGTCGTCTAGGTAGAGACGCGACGGAAAAGAGACTCGTCCGCACTACTTGGAGGAGGAAGCATCATGGGGAAGATCGTTGCCACCGAGTTCATTTCGCTGGACGGGGTCATCGAGGATCCCGGCGGTTCGGAGGACTTTGACCACGGCGGCTGGACCTTAGAGATCGACCGTGGTGAGGAGGGGGACAAGTTCAAGCTCGACGAGTTGGTGGAGGCCGAGGCGCAGCTGCTCGGCCGGGTCACCTACGAAGGCTTCGCGGCGGCTTGGCCGGAGCGGGAAGGCGACCCCGACATGGGCGGGTTCGCGGAGAAGATGAACTCGATGCCGAAGTACGTCTACTCGACCACGCTCGAGTCGGCCGATTGGCAGAACACGACCGTCCTCTCCGGCGATTTCGCCGCGGACATCGCCAGGGTCAAGGATGAGGTGGACGGCGTCATCCTGGTCGCCGGCTCCGCTGCCCTGGTCCAGGGCCTGATCGCCGACGACCTCCTCGACGAGCTCCGCCTGATGGTCTTCCCGGTGACCCTCGGCGGCGGCAAGCGCCTCTTCGCCGACGACGGCCGCAAGGTGCCGTTGAGCCTCACCGACGCCCGCACGATCGGCGGCGGCATCCAGCTGCTGACCTACCAGCGGAGCTGAGGCATCCGAGCTAGTTGAGCAAACCCGCGACGCCTTCGGCATCCGGGATGACGTGGCGGAGGTCGACGCCACTGGAGAAGCCTTGATCCGCGGAGACGATGGCGCTCGCCCCATGTCGAGTTGCGGCTGCCACCAGGACAGAGTCGAACGCGCCGAGGCGCTCGTTTCGGGCGTAGATAGCCATACCGCTCATCAAATCCTCGTGTGAAACCGTCAGGAGAGGCGCCAAAAGGTGGTGCTCAAGCATGCGCATGCTCAGCCCTACGTCCGGACCGCCCGACCTAGGCGGTCCGCCATCAGCGACCGGTCTGTTCGAAGGTGTGCTGGTACTGCGTCTTTTCGCCGGTGCCGTAGATCGATTCGATCTTTTCCTGCTGCCTGCAGGCCGGGGTCGGGGCGGCGGCGGTGCTTGACTGTTCGCCGAAGGCGTATTTCTTGATCCGGTTGAACATGTCTTCGGACAACGGGATGCGTTCTGCTTCGGTGAAGGGTTCGCCCGATTCTTTGAATCGCCGGACGTGTTCGAGGAATGCCGGGTTCGTCGGCGTGGACGGATCGAGTTCTGCCACGAGGCCGGAGTTGCAGTTCGCGGTGTTGAAGCTGGGCAGCCCGTGGAGCAGTTCTTCAGCCCAACCAGGCGGGCTGTAGGCGCTGTTGCGATTGAGGGCGAGACGCGACGGATAGCTGGCGATCGATTCGGGATTGACCGGTCCCATGGTGCGGACGAAGTGGATCTTCTGGCCCGCGGCATTCGTTTCCGTGAGTTCGGCATTGGTCGCGACGGCGAGGTTGCCGAAGAAGGAAGTCACCTCTTTCTTGTAGAGACCAAGGCCCGTGACCAACGGGTTCAGGTTACGGACGAACGGGTCCACCGCACGCAGCAAGGGCGGGAACTGGTCACGGAACAGCTTGCGCAGGGCCGGGAAGCCGGTCGGGGCCTCGCGCTCCACGGCGGGAAGCGCTTCGAAGAGCTTCTGCGCTTCCGGCGCCAGTTCGCCGAACTTGATCAGGGTCGGCGAGAGCTGTTCGGCGACCGGGACCAGTTGCTTCGACAGCGGGTCGGCGTTGGTGGCGAAGCTCTGGAGGCGGTCGACGGTGAGGCGCGACTCGTCCTCGAAGGTCGGGAAGGCGCGGAAGAGTGCTTCGATGTCCTTGTTCCGGCTGGCGGTCGTCTTGAAGAGTTCGTTCGAGCTGCGGATCAGGTTCGCGAGTTCGCCTTCGCGCCCGCGCAGCGCTTCAAAGGTCTTGGCGCCGTTGCTGAACAGCTTCGAGACCGCGAGCTTCTGGCTGTTGAGCACGCGGAAGAGCCCTTCGTATTCCTTGAAGGTCGGTTCGAAGCTGCCGATCGCGTAGGACAGGTTCTGCCCCTGGCCTTCGATCGCCACCGCCGCTTCCTGCATCCAGGTCTGAAAGGCACGGCGGGTTTCCGGGTCGAAGGCCTGGAAGATCTCGTCGAGCTGGACCGATTCGGCGACCTGGGCGGCGGGCAGCTCGCCGCCGTCTTCGAGCGCCGGTTCGCTGTTCGAGCCGGGCGTCAATTCGACGTAGGTCTCGCCGAGCAGCGTCTTCGTCCGCAGCATCGCCCGCGTGCCCTGCGGGAGCGGTGCGTACTTGTCGTCGATGTTCAGCAGCGCCACCGATTCGTGGCCGTTCGGCCCCAGTTCGATGTTTTCGACTTTGCCGACGTCGACGCCGGAGATCCGCACGTCAGACTGTTCGGCCAGCTGCGAGGCCTCGGTGAAGGGCACCGTCACCTGGTAGCTCTTCGCTTTGAACGGGGTCGGGCCGCCGAAGGTGACCCAAAGGAAGAGCAGGATGCCGAAGCATGACAAGGCGAAGGCCGTGATCACGACGAGCTGCGTGGTGCTTGGGGCGCGCTTGCTCATTTGATTTCTTCCGCCGCTGATTTCGACGCCGCGCAATGGCCCGGCCCCCCGAAGGGGTTCGGAAGTTCAGGCGCACGGGGTGAACCGATCAGATCGAGCAACGTGAGCAGCTGTTCCTTTTTCGTCAGTTCGACGACGCCGCTTGCCAGGGTGGCCCCGGTGCAACTGATGTTCACCTGAGCGCGTAGCAGCGCGCCGCCGGCATCTTCGAGGCTGAAGGCTGAATTGATGTCGTGGTTCACCCAGGGCAGGTAGAAGAGGTAGCTCTGTTTGCCCTTCGGCTTGTAGGCGAGTTCGTTGAAGAACGAATTCAGCCCGTGGAGGCTTTCGCCGAAACCGCGCACCGTCTTTTCAAACGGCGTCGACGCTTCGTTGGCGGCGGTCAGCAGCGGGCGGACTTCGCGCGAGAACGGCCGGATGCCGTCGCGGATCGGCGCGGTGGTCTGGCTGAAGAGCTTCTCGGTCGCCTTGAATGCGGGCGTCGAGGCCTGCGCCTGCGGGATCAGCTTGGTGAGGGTCGGCAGCGCGACAGTCGAGAATTCGTTCGAGCTGGCCAGCCCTTCCTTGGCGACCTTCAACGTCTCGGGGAACTCTTCGAAGGCTTCTTCAAGCGAGACCTGCTGGTGGGCGAAGTTGCCGAGCGCCTTTTCGGAGGAGCCGACGAAGCGGCGGATCTGGGAATCGTGGCGGCCGAGTTCAGTGGTGAGTTCGCCGAAGTCGTGGATCACCTTCGCCAGCTCGGTCCGCCGTCCGGCGATGGCTTTGTTCAGTTTCGCGGTGTACTCGACGAACGGCTCGAAGCGCCGCAGCGCGTTGCCGAGCTGCACGCCGCGGCCGCCAATCCCCTGCGCCCCGCCCGCGACCAGCAGCTGGATGTACTGGCGGGTGTCGGCGTCGAGACTGTTCCAGAGAGCTTCCAGCTGGATGTTCGCTTCGGTCTGTGCCAGCGGGAACCGGTGACCATCTTCGACCTGGCCCTTCTCGGTGCCGGGTTCGATCTGGACGGTCATGTCGTTGAGCCCGGTTTTCGGCCGCAGCAGGAAGTGGGCGTCGGGGTGGATCAGCTGCATGTACTTCGGCTCGATCGACATTCCGACGATCGCGTGCCCGTCTTCGAGGTCGACCGAGGACACCTTGCCGATCTGCAGGCCGGCGACGTCGACCGCTTGGCCCTGACCGGGGGTGACCGCCTGCGCGGTGGTGAATTCGGCCGAGATGCTCTTGAATTCTTCGCCGACGAACGGCAGCCACGATGGCAGCGAGGCTTTCTGCTGGGTGAAGATCCCGAGCATCATCACGATGCCGACGAAGGCGAGGACGAGGATCGCGATCGTGTCGGTGCGGTGCCCGCGGGCCTGCCGGCTGAGCCAGGCGCGGAAGTGCCCGATCCGGCTGCGGTGTTCAGAGGTTGGCGGGGTTTTTGGAGTCTGCGTGGCCATCAGCGGGGAGTCACCACGTTCACGCCGGTCGCGCCCACCTGGCCCGGCCCGCTGTTGACATCGGGCACCGGGTTGGTTTCGCAGCGGACGTCCGGGCGCGCTTCAGGCTGTCCTTGGAGCTGCGGCTGCGTCCCGAGTGGCACTTCCGTCACGCGCGAGAACTGATGTTGCAGCGGTGCGAGTTCAAAAGTCGGATTGAATTCTTCGAGCAGGACCGGACCGCCGCCACCCTGGGCGCGCAGGTAAGGGCCGTTGCCGTCGAAGTTCTGGCTGGCGCTGGCGAAATCGGAGAGCAGGCGCCAGAAGTCGCGGTAATTGGGGCCGCCGTCGCTGAACCGGTCGTTGATCGGCTGTTCGGAGGTCGGCACCAACACCTTCGTCGTGCAGAGGCTGAGCTGGTTGGCCTGCGGCAGCGCCACCGACTTGCCCGCCTGCGTCGCCCCGGCCAGGCCCGGCGTCGATTCGGCCAGCAGCTTCACCGCGCCGCCCGCCTCCTTGCCGGAGAGCAGCGGGCGCACCTGGGCGAGCCACGGTTTCGAGGCGTTGATCAGCCCCGGCAGCTCGGCGACCGCCGGGGTCAGCTCGATCGCGTAGGTGCGCAGCGGCGGCAGCGAGCGGTCGAGGCTGACCAAAGAGGTGTGCGCGGTCCGCAGCGTCGGCGCCAGCTCGTGGACCGTGGTCCGGAGGTTTTCCGACTGGTTGGCGAGCGCGCCGGTGAAGACGTCGAAGTTGTCGATCAACCCCTGCAGGGCGGCCTGGTCGGCGCTGAAGGCGTTGAAGGCGCGGGCCGAGCCGGAGACGAGCCGGGCCAGGTCATGCTTCTGGGTGCCGGTCAGGGCATTGGTGACCTGGGCGCTGTATTTGCCCGCTTCGCCGCCGTACTGGAAGGTCTTGTTCAGCGCCTGCCCGCCGGAGAGGCCTTTGACCATCGGCAGCTGGTCGGCGTCTTCGGCCGCGGACGGAACGTGGGTGAGCGCCTGCCCGTAGCTCTCCAGCAGACGACCGAGGTCGGCGCGGACCGGCGACTGCAGCGCGGTCAGCACTTCGTCGATCTGCACCGCGGTGGACGTGTGGCTGATCGGGATCGTCCCGCCGCTGCCCAGTTCCGGCGCGCCGGGGCTGCCCGGATCGAGGTCGATGAAGAAGTTGCCCTCGAGGAAGATCCGCGGCTTCACCGTCGCGAAGGCGTTCTTGTGGATCGGTCGACCGGAGTCGTCGACGGTGAAGGTGACGGTGGTGGCGTCCCCATCCCGTTCGGACTTGATCACTTTGCCGACTTCGACGCCGGCGATCCGCACCGGCGACTTCAGCGAGATGTTCGCCGAGTTGGTGAAGGTCGCCTTCAGCTCGTAGCCGTAGCTGGTGAACGGGATGTGTTTGGTGAACGCCAGGTACGGGCCGATCGTGAAGATCAGGATGAAGATCACCGCGATCAGCCAGTTAGGGACGCGCGGATTGCCGCGGCGCCGTTTCTTCGGTGCCGCCCCGGCCGCTTTGCTCTGTTTGGCGTCGGGGCTCATTCCTGTTCGACCGGCCCTTCTTGCTTCGTCGACGACTTCTGCGTGACGAATTCGCGCGTGTCCTTACCGAGCAATTCGGGGCTCGGACCGATCACCGTCCTGCCTGGAGCGAACTTCGCATTGCCGGCTTCGCAGACGCCTTCCTGTCCGGTACGGGGCAGCGGGTTGAAGTGAAGGTGGTTGGCTTTCGGGCCGTTTGCCGGGGCAGCGGCCTGACCACCCTGGTTGTTGGGCCCTTTCGGCGGCTCGAACGAGATCACGTTCAACCACTTGCCGTACTTGTTCCCCTGGCTGTTCGAGCTCGAGAGGTTCGAGAACAGCAGCGTCCCGTAGTAACACTTCGTCTGCGCCGGGACGATGTATTCCAGTGGTTCCTTGAGGTTCTTGTTCAGGTCGGTGAGGAGATCCAACCCGGTGAAGACGCCTTCCGACTGCTGGAACGCCAGCAGCGCTTCGGCGGTCGGCAGCAGCTGGTTGTTGAGGACCGGCGAGGCGTTCAGCGCCGGGACGCCGGCGCGCAGCGACGCGGCGATGATCGGCGCGGTTTCCTGCAGCGCCTTGGCACCCGGCCGCAGAGCGGTGAAGAAGCGCGCGGTGTCGTGCAGGAAGGGGTTGATCTTGGGCAGTCCCGCGTTCACCGTTTCCAGCGTCGGCGGGCCTTTCTCGATCGTTTCCTGGATGTAGGGACGGGAGACGTTGGCGAAGGCGGCGAAGGTCTGGTCGAGGGCGACGAACATGCTCGCCTGCTGCTGGGCGACCGGCGCGACCGTGGCCGAGAGTGCCTCGAGTGCCTTGAAGAAGCCGGCGAAGTTGGTGCTCGGCGCCGCCAGGTTGGCCGCCGCCGGTTCGCCCTGTTCGACCAGCCCGCGCAACGCGCCGATCGCTTCGTTCAGCTGCGGCCCGCGCCCCGCCAGCGCGTTGCCGAAGCCCGCCAGGTTGCGCTGGATGCCCTTGCGGGTCGGCGCGTTGAACATGTCGAAGAACCTGTCGATGTCGCCCGGTTCCGGCTTCGCGTAGCGCACCGGGATCGTTTCGCCGGCCTTGATCGGTTCGTTCGACGTTCCGGGGGTGATCTGCAGGTACTTCAGCCCGAGCGGCGATTTCGGCCGGATCAGAAGGGTCGACCCCTTCGGGATCGGTTCGGCGCTCTTGTCGAGGCTCAGCGTCAGTTCGGCCTCCACCCCGCCGTTCTTCAGCTGCACCGGCACCACCGACTTGACCACGCCGACGCGGGCGCCGCCGATCCGCACCTCGTTCGCCTTCACCAGGGCGTCGGCGTTCGGCACCCGCGCCTTCAGGTCGTAGGTCGACACGAAGGGCAGCCCGTTGTTCGCGTTGTAGGCGAGGAAGACGGCGACGATGATCACCAGCACGGTCACCGCGCCGACCAGCACCGGACTCACCGCGAATCCTCCGTTGCGATTCCTCATTGGCCCAGGAGGTAGTCGAGAAGGGGTTCGGTGCCCCCTTCGGTTTGCTTTGCTTCGCCGAGCCCGGCTTCTTCTTCGCGTTCGCCTTGGACGCGTTCGGCGGGTGCTGACGGTTCGGCTGACTGACCTTCGCCGAGCCCCGTGGCCGAGGGATTCGAGCCTTTCAAGCCGGCGGTCGTCCCACCGCTGGCTTCGGCCTTGGCGTTCTCAAGCATTTTCAGCAGTTCCGCTACCGAGGCATTCGAGTCCTGGGCGATGCTCGCGTTCGTGCCGTTGAAGTTTGCGTCGCAGCCCGAGGTCCCACCCGCACCGGTGACGTAGGGAATGCAGTTGCTCAACGTCACCAGGGCACGCCCGAAATGGCCGTATTGATCGAAGCCGTTGAAAGCCGCGGTCGAGTTGTAGATGAGTTCGGTGAGCCGCTGCCAGCCTTTCGTTTCTTCGAGGCTGCCGAAGAGGGCGGCGAGTTCCCTGGTGGAGACGACGCCGGTCTTCGCCAGCTTGCTCGCCTTCCTCACCACCGGGGTGGCTTCCGCGAACACCGGGCCCGATGCTTCGCCCGCGGTGGCGAGGCTCTTCAGCGCGACCGTCGTCGCTTCGGAGAAGGGGGTCAGCGTCCGCGTCGCGCTCGTCAGCGACGGGGCGGCGACGCCGAGGTCTTCCAGCAGTGGCGTGCCCGCGTCGGAGAACTCCTTGAGGTTCTTCATCGTTTCGCGGAACTCGACCAGGAAGGTGGGGAACTTCTGCAGCGCCGCTTCCAGTTCGGCGCCGTGTTCGGAGCTCGCTTCCGCCGCTTCGCCGGAGTGGGCGAGGAAGCCGACCACGTGTGCTTTTTCGCGGGTCAGCGGTTCGAGGATTTCCTGCGATTCGGCGGCGAGCTGGGCGAGCTGATCCTTCTGTTCGGTCAACTCGCCGAAGAGTTTGTCGACCGAGCGCAGCGTCGGGTTCGCTTTCTTGATCGCCGCCTCGAGGTCCTGACCCCGGCCCGCCAGGCCGGCACCGAGTTCGTTGAAGATGAGCCGGAAGCGCTGCGCGTAGGGCAATGAGTTGATGTTGTTGATCAGGTCCGGATCGACCGTGGTCTGGTTGCGGCCGAGCGGCAGCAGGTACTGGCCCGCGCCCGGTTCGCCGGACGGGATCCGCCTCAGCGGCGGCGGAGGCTGCTCGCCCGGCGCGCGCGGCTCGGTCGGATGGCAGTCGACGAACTTCTCCCCGATCAGCGACTGCGGGCGGATTTCGCAGCCCGCGTCCTGGCGGAAGTCCTGGAAGCTCGGATCGGTGATTTCGAGCTCGATGATCGCCTTGCCGGGGACGTCGACGAGCTTGCCGTCTTCTTCGGCGGTCGGTTCGCCGGGCAGCGAGACGCTCACCGACTTGATCGTGCCGACGTTGGCGCCCGCGACCCGCACCTGCTCGCCGGCAACCATGAAGGAGCCGTTGTCGAAGACCGCCCGCACGACGTAGCCGTCGCTCGAGCCGCTGCCGATCAGCACGATCGCGACCACCACGGCCGCCACCACGAGGAGCCCCGCGATCACCTTTTTCATCCGCCCGTCCCCTGGTTCACGTTGCATTCGGACGGGTTGACGGAGCTGCCGCCGTGCGGCGGGTTGACGTACGGGTTCGACGCGTCGGCGGCGGGCTGCGTGGCTCCGCCCGGGCAACGGCGCGGCGTCGAGGTCGAGGTGAAGCCGTTGAACTGTTCGGCGCGGGTGATCGGCGTGAGCTTGCCGCTGCCGTACTTGAAGAGGTTCGCGCCGGAGATCGACGCCCGCACGTAGTTGCCGTTGCCGTCATAGGCGCCCGCCGCGGCGCCCAGATGTCCGAGCGCGTTGAAGAGATCCGGCGTGTAGGAGCGGGCGAAGTTCAACTGCGGCTGGAACGCGGCGATCGCGGCTTCGGCGTGCGGGAAGGTGCGCGAGGCGCGCTGCTGAACCACCGGGATTTCCTTCAGCAGCGACGTCGTGTCGTTGTGCGGGCCGGGCCGGTCGAGCGCCAGGCCGAGGTTGCGCGTGAAGGGGATGAACTTGTTCAGCACCGGACGCAGTTCGGCGAGGAACGGGGCCAGGTTCTTGGTCGCCGGCTTGGCCGTGTTGATCAGCGGTTCGACGTCGTCGAGGGCGGCGCGGAGGTTGACGAAGGTCGTGTTCGACTGGCGCATCACCGGCGGCAGCTCTTCGAGCGTCTGTTCCAGTGCCACGTTCTGGCTGCTGATCGCCTGGAAGGCCTGGTTGGCGTTGGAGATCGCGCTCGACAGCTGGGCGCCGCGGCCGGCCACCGCGCTGGTGAGGTTGCTGGAGCTGACCAGGAACTTGGAGAGCAGCTGTTCGTCGGCGTTCAGTTCTTCCGCGAAGGCGGTCGCCCGGTTCAGCGCGGTGCCGAAGTACTTGTAGCTTTCGTTCGCCTCCTTGCCGCGGCCGGCGTAGATCTGCCCGTTGCCCTTGATGAAGTTCTGCAGGCCTTCGCGCACCTTGGTCGGGAAGCTGTTGAAGAGCTGGTCGATGTCGACCGGCGTGGTGGTCGAGGCGAGGCCGAGCGTGGCGCCTTCGTCAAGCGCCGGGCTGCTGTTCGGGCCGGGGCTGATCGAGAGGTAATGGTTGGCGACGCCGGAGAGCGAGGTCGCGCGGATCACCGCCGTCGTCCCTTCGTGCAGCTCCTGTTCGACTTCGACGTGGACTTCGGCCAGGTTGTCCGGGCTCAGGTCGATGCCGGAGACGTTCCCGACCGGCGAGCCGCCGACCATCACCTGGTTGTCGTTCACCAATTGGCCCGCGTTCTGGAACAAGAACGTGTACTTGTGGCCGCCGCCGCCCGAAAGAAGCACGATCGCGAGGACGATCACCACCACCGCGAGGGCCGCGATCGCGGCCATCCGGGCAGGAGTGGTCCCACGGCTCGGAGCCGAGCGTTTCTCCTCGCCTTGGGGTTTCGCTGCCACAGGTCGTCGCCTGCCCCTCCCTTTGGCCCCCTAGACCCTGCGGATGGGCGCCGGAATCGTATCCGAGGCGATCCCCGCCAAAAGGCGCCCGAACGGGGGCTTAATGGGAAATCAACGCGCTACTCTGGCGCCGCGGACCGGTTTGGGGAACGGGAGGCGTCCGCCGCACAATTTCCGATCCAGGAGCAATCTCAATGCACAAGCGTCTTACTCTGATCGCGAGCCTTGCCGCTCTCGTGGCGATCGCGATCCCGGCTTCGGCCGCCCTTGCCGGGGAAACCGTCAGCGGACCCGACGGCAACACGCAGTCGATCGAAGCCTCGGTCGCGCCGAAGGGCCTCTACAAGAAGAAAGCTTCGCCGGCGACCCTCAACGTCGAGGTCAAGACCGGGACGACCGCCGCCAACGGCGTGCCGAGCCCGGCCGTCCACGACGTCATCGACTTCGACAAGAACCTCTCGCTGGCGACCAAGGGGCTGCCCACCTGCAGCGCGCAGCAGCTGCAGAACACGACCACCGAAGCGGCCGAACTGGCCTGCGGAAAGGCGAAGATCGGCAGCGGCTCGGCGATCACGCTGCTGCCGCTGAGCGTCCTCTACACCGAGCCGACCAAGGTCACCGCCTTCAACGGCGCGCCGCAGGGCGGCAAGCCGGTGGTTCTCCTGCACGCCTACGGCACCACCCCGATCCAGACCACCCTGGTCCTGGTCGGCACCGTCTCCAACTACGGCAAGGAAGGCTTCGGACCGCGCCTCGACGTCACGATCCCGCCGATCGCCGGCGGCGCGGGCGTGATCACCGACTTCAAGGTGAAGATCAACAAATCCTGGACCTACAAGGGCAAGAAGATGAGCTTCGTCAACGCCAAATGCCCGGCCTCGAAGAAGCTGAAGTACCGCGGCGCCTTCACTTATGCCGACGGCGTCACGATCAACGCGGACACGACGCAGAGTTGCACGCCGAAGGCTGAACCGAAGGGGAAGTAGGCGGCTGGCGCCCGGGGAAGGGACGGGGACCCGCAAGCTGTCGCCCGGATTACGGACGCGCCCCTCTCGCCACGGCCCGGGCAGGCTGTGGCCGTGGCGAGAGGGGCGGGTGTGCGGAAGGTGTGGAGGGTCGTGCGCGGGAGGGTGACGGGAGGTTCACGGATCCGTGACGGGAGTCAGACCTCGTCACAGAGATGCCGAGAACTCCGGTCTTTCTCCCGTGTTGTCCAACACCGACCTACGCGCTGCGTGTATTGACCCCCCTATAGGGGCCCTAAAACACGCAGCGCGTTATCGGGCCTCTATTTCCGGCCCGAAAAGGGCCTCTGGGGGCCGGAAAGTGTGACGTTCCCGGCATCTTCGT
>CALCIA010000260.1 GCA_937907435.1 uncultured Actinomycetes bacterium | reverse complement strand
CACAGAGATGCCGGGAACGTCACACTTTCCGGCCCTGGGAGGCCCTTTTCGGGCCCCAGATCAAGGCCCGATAACGCGCTGCGTGTTTTAGGGCCCCTATAGGGGGGTCAATACACGCAGCGCGTAGGTCGGTGTTGCACAACACGGGAGGAAGCGTGGAGTTCTCACGCTCTCCGTGACGACGTCTGACCTCCGTCACGGATCCGTGTCACCCCCGACGCACTCCCGTGACGCCCCCGTCCGGTTCCTCCGCTCCCGCACACCCGCCCCTCTCGCCACGGCCACAGCCTGCCCGGGCCGTGGCGAGAGGGGCGCGTCCCCTGCCCGGGCGACAGCTTGCGAGGTCTGGGCCCGCCCGGGCGACAGCCTGCGGGGTGAGTTCGCAGAAATCCGCGGATAGCGCGGAGAAGTGCGAACTCGCCTGGTCGTTCTTCCGGGCGACAGCTTGCGGCCCCCCATCCCTCCCGACCGCCGGCCTGCGCCCCCGTCCCTCGCCGGGCGATAGCTTGAGGGCGTCTGCGGATCAACGACTCGGGTCACCCAGGGGGAGGAGCTCACATGCAAGCGTCGCGGATCCGGCGGGCCATCTTCGTCACCGTCCTCGACGCGGTGGTGCTGTTGGTGCTGTCGTGGATCGTGGCGGGGTTCGAGCTCGACGGCCCGGGCAGCGCGCTCCTTGCCGCGGCCCTGGTCGGTGTCCTGAACGCGCTGGTCTGGCCCGTGCTCGCGCGGCTGGCGCTGCCGCTGAACGTGTTGACGCTCGGGCTCGGCGGGCTGATCCTGAACGCGGTCCTCGTCGGCCTCGTCATCGACCTCCTGCCCGGCGCCGAGATCGACGGGCTGCTCGGCGCCGTGGTGGTGACGATCCTGCTCGCGGGGACGACCGCGGTCGTCAACTACGCGCTGGCGATCGACGACGACGAATGGTGGTACCGCCACGTGGTCCGGCGCCAGGCGCGGCGGCGCGGCGACGTCACCGAGTCGGACGTCCCCGGCCTGCTGATGTTGGAGATCGACGGGCTCGCCCACGACGTGCTGTTGCGGGCGATCCGCGACGGCAACGCGCCGACGATGGCCCGCTGGCTGCGCTCGGGCACGCATGAGCTGCGGCGCTGGGAGACCGACTGGTCCTCGCAGACCGGCGCCTGCCAGGCGGGCATCCTGCACGGCGACAACCACGACATGCCGGCCTTCCGCTGGTGGGAGAAGGACCGCGGGCGGGCGATCGTCACCAACCACCCGCGCGACGCCGAAGAGCTCCAGCGCCGCCATTCCGACGGCCGCGGCCTGCTGCACGCCGACGGGGCGAGCCGCGCCAACATCCTCTCCGGCGACGCGCCGCACTCGATGCTGACGATGAGCACCGCGCTCAGCCGCCGCCGGCCGCTCGGCCGCGACTACAGCGCCTACTTCGCCCGCCCCTACGCGGTCGCCCGCACGCTCGTGCTCGCCCTCGCCGACATCGGCCGTGAGCGGCGCGCCGCCCGCGCCCAGGTCCGCGACGACGTGCGCCCGCGGATCGCGCGCAGCCGCACCTACGCGCTGATGCGCGCCTGGGCGACGGTCGTCCAGCGCGACCTGCAGGTGGCGACCGTGATCGGCGACCTCCTCGCCGGCCGCCCCGCCGTCTACACGACCTTCCTCGCCTACGACGAGGTCGCCCACCACTCCGGCATCGAACGGCCCGACGCGCTCGCCGTCCTCCACGACCTCGACCGCCAGATCGCCCGCATCGCCACCGCCTGCGCCGACGCGCCGCGCCCCTACCGCCTCGTCGTCCTCTCCGACCACGGCCAGTCGCAGGGGGAAACGTTCCGCGACCGCTTCGGCCGGACGCTCGAGGAGCTGGTGCGGGAGTGCTGCGACGGCGGCGCGGTCTTCGCCGCGATCGGTGGCGACGACGACGCGCTCTCCTACCTCAGCGCCGGCCTCACCGAGGTCGCCCGCGACGACACCGTCGCCGGCCGCGCCGTCCGCACCGCCACCCGCGGACAGGTCGCCGACGGGGCCGTGATGCTCGAAGAGCGGGGCCGCCAGGAGGTCATCGGGGACGACGGCCGTGAGCTGCCCGAGCTGTCCGTCATGGCCTCCGGCTGCCTCGGCCTGGTCAGCTTCCCGCGCCTGCCGGGACGGGTGCCGCTGGAGCGGATCGAGGAGCTCTACCCGGCGCTGATCCCCGCCCTCCGCGACCACCCCGGGATCGGCTTCGTCATGGTCCGCTCCGAGGCCGACGGCGCCCTGGCGCTCGGCGCCCGCGGCGTCCACCACCTCGACTTGGGGCAGGTCGACGGCGAGGACCCGCTCGCCCCGTTCGGCCCCAACGCCGCCCGCCACCTGCGCCGCACCGACGCCTTCCCCCACTGCGCCGACCTGATGATCAACAGCACCTACTGGCCCCGCTTCGGCGAAGTGGCGGCCTTCGAGGAGCTGGTCGGCTCCCACGGCGGCCTCGGCGGCACCCAGAGCTTCCCCTTCGTCCTCCACCCGAGCGAGCTCGAGTGGCCCGAAGGCGAGGTGGTCGGCGCGGAGAACATCAACCGCGTTCTGCGCGGTTGGCTGGCGAGCTGAGCCGTCGGGTCGCGGGGATGGGACCGGGCTGGGCGGCGGCCCGGGAGGGTTCAGGCTCCGCAGGCCGGTGCCTGGGGGGCAAGGGGCGGGGCCCCGCAAGCTGTCGCCCGGAAGGGCTCAGGACCCGCAAGCTGTCGCCCGGATAACGGACCCGCCCCTCTCGCCACGGCCCGGGCAGGCTGTGGCCGTGGCGAGAGGGGCGGGTGTGCGGAAGGTGTGGAGGGTCGCGCGCGGGGGCGTCACGGGGGTGCGCCGGGAGTGGCACGGATCCGTGACGGGACGCCCACGACGGGCGCCGAGGG
>CALCIA010000259.1 GCA_937907435.1 uncultured Actinomycetes bacterium | reverse complement strand
TCCCGGCATCTTCGTCACGGATCCGGCCGAGGTGTGGAAGCTCCCGGACCTGATCATCACGGAAGTCCGACTTCGCACCGTCCCTGTGACGCCTTCCAGACAGAAGCCTCACGTCCTGGGCTCCTCATGGGGGTCACAGCCTGCCAGGACCCCCATGAGGAGCCCAGGACCTCCCTCGGACGGCCGGCGGCGCCGCGGACCCCCGCCCGGACGGCGCCCGCCCTTCCGAACCCTCAGAAGCTGTAATGCCTCGAGACGCGGTCGAAGAGACGATCGCCACGGTGCCGCCGCGGTCCCGGGCAAGGAGCCGGGGCCGGGCGGCGGTGGCGGGTCTCGCAGCTCGGAGAAGTGCTCCCAACGGGCTCGAGCCCGTACTCGCCGAGCGTGGCGAAGTCGATCATCAGGTCGACGGCGTCGGTCAGCCGTGCCGTTAGCGTTTGCTTAGAATCGAACATGTGTTCCTAAGATAGGGGGGCCTCCGGACGACTCTATGGTTCTGCAACGAAGCTTGCACTCAAGCCAAGAAGTACCCGCAAATCGCGATATTCAGTCAGCCGAGTCGAACATAGGTTCCCCCATTGTGCGGGTTGTTAGGGGGCGTTGACATTCGGCAGCCCGCTGCCGCCGACAGGGCCGGCTGGTTGCGGACATGTCGCGGTCGCCGCCTGACTTTGGCAGCGCCCGCGAACCCCCAGAAGCGCAATGCGAAACGTCATCCCAGAGCATCTGCTGCGGCTATTGCCACGCTCCATTCGTCTCGCGCGCTGGATCGTAGCGTGACGGCCGTCACTTTGCAGAGCTATCGGCAAAATTTAGGAAAGGCCGTGCCCGCGGGGGTCCGGGGGGCCGGTCGTTACCCTCCGTGGCGATGGAGAAATTCGTCATCCAAGGTGGGGTGCCGCTCTCGGGCGAGGTCACCGTCGCCGGCAACAAGAACGCGGCCCTGCCGATCCTCGCCGCCTGCCTCCTGACCGAGGAGGAGGTGCTGCTGCACCGGGTGCCGCGCATCCGCGACACCGAGGCGCAGATCGCGCTGCTCGAACAGCTCGGGGTCGAGGTGGCCTGGATCGACGACAACAGCCTCAAGCTGTGTGCGGCCAAGGTCACCGACCCGGTGGTCGACGAGGAACTCTCCTCACAGATCCGCGCCTCCTTCCTGCTCGCCGGGCCGCTGCTGGCGCGCTTCGGCGCAGCCAAGATGCCGCCGCCGGGCGGCGACTTCATCGGCCGCCGGCGCCTCGACGCCCACCTGGACGCCTTCCAGGACCTGGGGGCCCGTATCGACGGCGCCCGCTGGATCGAGCTGAACGCGCCGACCGGCCTCTGCGCCTGCGAGATCTTCATGGACGAGCCGTCGGTGATGGGGACGGAGAACGCCTTGATGGCCGCCGCGCTGACGCCGGGCCAGACGCGGATCTCCAACGCCGCCTCCGAGCCGCACGTGCAGGATCTGGCGCGACTACTGACCGCGATGGGCGCGGAGGTCGAAGGCGTCGGCTCCAACGTGATGACCGTCAACGGCCAGTCGAGCCTCCGTGGCGCCGAGTTCACGATCTGCCCCGACCACATCGAAGTCGGCAGCTTCATGGCGCTGGCCGCGGCGACCGGGGGGGAGCTGCGGATCCGCGATGCCGGTCCGTCGGACCTGCGCAACGTGCGTCGCCAGTTCCGCCGCCTCGGGCTCAACTCCGAGGTCCAAGGGGAGGACGTGATCGTCCCCGCCGGCCAGCACCTCGAGATCGAACCCGACCTCGGCGGCGCGATCCCGAAGATCGAGGACGGCCCCTGGCCCGCCTTCCCGGCCGACCTCACCTCGATCGCCCTCGCCCTCGCAACCCAGGCCGACGGCGAGATCCTGATCTTCGAGAAGATGTTCGAGAACCGCTTGTTCTTCGTCGACAAACTCGTCGCGATGGGCGCTCGGATCACGCTGTGCGACCCCCACCGGGCGATCGTCAGCGGTCCGAGCCGGCTTCACGGCGAGCGTGCCGCCAGCCCCGATATCCGCGCCGGCATGGCGATCCTCATCGCCGCGCTGGCCGCCGAAGGCACCTCGGAAATCGGCGACATCCACCAGATCGACCGCGGATACGAGCAGATCGACGAGCGCCTGCGCGGCCTCGGCGCCCAGATCGAGCGGGTTTCCGCCGACACGCCGGTCGGCCGCCCGGTCGCGGTGGATTAACCCGCTTGTCCCGCCGGTTCTCGTAGTGACTGTCCGAGAACTCACGCGTGCGGCTGGCGGGTGCCGCACCGAGCGGGGGTAGGACGCAGGGAGGCCTAATGGCAGCGCCATTTGGCCGACCGAGGACGACGCCCCGCGAAGTGTGTGCGGCGCCGCCAGGCGTGCGTGGGAGTTTTCGGATAGTCACTAAGGTCCGGCGCATGATTCACCCGATCCCACCCGGCACGCGCGACGTGCTGCCCGACGAGATGCGCGAGCTGCGCCGTCTCAACCGTCGCCTGATCGAGGTCTTCGAAGACGCGGGCTATGGCGAGGTGGCGACGCCGGCGATCGAATACGACGAGGTGCTCTCGCGCGGCGACCGGCCCTCGTCGGCCTCGCCCTATCGCTTCTTCGACGAGAACGGCAACCTCCTGGCGCTGCGCAGCGACATGACGGTGCCGATCGCCCGCCTCGTCGCCACCCGCTTCGCCGACGCGCCGCTGCCGCTGCGCCTCTGTTACCTCGCCTCCGCCTACCGCGCGGTGCTGCCGCAGCGCGGCGAGATGCGCGAATTCGTCCAGGCCGGGATCGAGCTGATAGGCGAGCCGGGCCCGTCCGGCACCGCCGAGGTGATCGGCGTGCTCGAGGCGGCGCTTGACGCCGCGGGCCTCGACCGCGCCGTGATCGGCCTCGGCGACGCCGACCTCTACCGCGGCCTGCTGACCGAGTTCGGGGTCGAGGGGGAGCAGCGCGACGCCGTCCTCGACCGGCTCGCCACCCACGACCTGGTCGGCCTCGAGACCACACTGGAGGCTGCCGGGATCGGCGCGACGGCGGCGGAGACGTGCGTGGCCCTCTCGCAGCTGCGCGGCGGCAGCGAGGTCCTCGACCGCGCCCGCGAGCTCGGCGGCGAGGCGGTCGAGCGCACCGCCACCCGCCTGCAGGAGACCTACGAGACGCTGGTCGCCCGCGGCACCGCCGACCGGGTGCAGATCGACTTCGGCCTGCTGCGTGATCTCGGCTACTACAGCGGCGCGATCTTCGAGGTCTACGACCCCGCGGTCGGCCACGTGCTCGGCGGCGGCGGCCGCTACGACGACTTCCTCGCCGGCTTCGGCCTCGACCTGCCCGCGGCAGGCTTCTCCCTCTACCTGGAGCGCGTCCACGTCGCCCAGATGGAGGAGGAGTCGCGGCGACGCGAACGGGCGGCCGCCGATGTCTAGCGAGGGCGGCGCCATCGGTGGCCCGAGCCACCCGGAGGGCCCGCTCACGCTGGCGGTGCCGCGCGGCGCGCTCTTCACCGAAACGCTCGACCTGCTCGACGCGGCGGGCGTCGACACGGCGCCGGCGCGCGGCGACTCGCGCTCGCTGATCTTCCACACCGACGAGATGATCCTGGTGACGATGCGCCCCTCCGACGTGCCGACCTACGTCGAGGCGGGCGCCGCCGACGTCGGCATCACCGGCAAGGACGTGCTGCTCGAGCAGTCCGACCGGGTCGTCTACGAGCTGCTCGACCTCGGTTATGGCAAGTGCCGCATGGTGCTGGCCGGGCGGCGCGGGGACGAGCGCCTCGGGGAATCCCAGCGGCGCCTGGGGATGATGCGGATCGCGACCAAGTACCCGCGGATCGCGGAGCGTTATTTCGAGGACACCGGCCGCCAGATCGAACTGATCGAGGTCAAGGGGTCGGTCGAGCTGGCGCCGCTGATCGGCCTCGGGGACGGCATCGTCGACCTCGTCGCCACCGGCCGCACGCTGGCCGAGAACGACCTCGAGGTACGCGAGGAGATCGTCGACTGCACCGCCCGCCTGGTCGCCAACCGCGTCGCCCACAAGCTGCGCGCCGCCGAGGTCGACGACCTGACCGCGCGCCTGCGGGTGGCGAGCGGGCGATGAAGGTCCAGCGCTTCGAGTGGGCCGGGGCGAGCGCCACCGCGGCCGCGGTGCGCAGCTGGAGCGCCGAGGCGGCGCCGCCGGTCGAGGTCGACTCGATCGGCTCGCTGGTTCGCGAGGGCGGCGACGCGGCCCTGCTGGCGCTGACGAAGCGCTACGACGCGCCGGAAGGCGAGATCTCCGGCCTGCGGGTGGAACCCGAGGAGGCCGCCGCGGCGCTGGCCGCGATCGACGCCGGGTTGCGCGAGGCGCTGACGACCGCCGCCGCCAACATCCGCGCCGTCGCCGCGGCCCAGCTCGGTGAGGACCGGCGGGTCGAGCTGCCCCAGGGCCACACGGTGCGCCTGCGCGAGGTGCCGGTCGGGGCGGCGGGCCTCTACGCGCCGGGCGGCCGCGCCGCCTACCCGTCGAGCGTCCTGATGACCGCGCTGTCGGCCGAGGTCGCGGGCGTCGAGCGGATCGTCCTCGCGACGCCGCCCGGCCCCGACGGCAAGGTGCACCAGGTGACGCTGGCCGCGGCGGCGCTCTGCGGGATCGAGGAGATCTACGCGATCGGCGGCGCCCAGGCGGTCTTCGCGCTCGCCTACGGGACCGAGACGATCGCCCCGGTCGACGTCGTCGCCGGACCCGGCAACGCCTGGGTCACCGAGGCCAAGCGGGCGGTGTACGGGACGGTCGGGATCGACTCGCTCGCGGGGCCCTCGGAGCTGATGGTGATCGCCGGCCACGACACCGAGCCGGAGTGGGCGGCGCTCGACCTCTGCGCCCAGGCCGAGCACGGCGACGGCGCGCTCCTGGTCGCCGCGGTCGAGCTGCACGTCCTCGACGCGGTCGCGGCGGCGACCGAGCGGCTCGCCGCCGAGCGTCCCGGCGTCTCCGCCGCGGCGCCGCTGGCGCTCGTCCACGTCTCCGACTCGACCGACGCCGCCGACCTCTGCAACGCCTTCGCGCCCGAGCACGTCGAGATCTTCGAGGAGGACGCGAGCCTGCTCGCTGAGCGGATCACCACCGCGGGCTGCGTCTTCGCGGGCCGCTGGGGGGCGACCGCGTTCGGCGACTACGCGGCGGGCTCCAACCACGTCCTGCCGACCGGCGGCGCGGGCCGCTTCACCGGCCCGCTCGGGCCCGGCGCCTTCCGCCGGCGGATCTCGGTCGTGGAGTTCGACGGGGCCGCGGCGGCGGCGCTCGCGCCCGTGGTCGAGGAGATCGCCCGCGCCGAGGGCTTCCCCGTCCACGGCGAATCGGCCATGATCCGCAGGCCATGAGCGACCGCACCGCGACCAAGCAACGCAAGACGGGGGAGACCGACATCTCCCTGGAGCTCTCCCTCGACGGGGTGAGCGACTACGAGAACTCCACCGGGGTCGGCTTCTTCGACCACATGCTCGACCTCTTCGCCCGCCACGGGCGCTTCGGGCTGAAGGTGAGCGCCGACGGCGACACCGAGACCGGCGCCCACCACACGGTCGAGGACGTCGGGATCGTGCTCGGGCAGGCGCTCGACGAGGCGCTCGGCGACCGCGCCGGGATCCGCCGTTACGGCGCGGCGCTGGTGCCGATGGACGAGGCGCTGGCCGAGTGCGCGATCGACATCTCCGGCCGCCCCCACTGCGTCTTCCGCGCCGACCTGCCGAAGGCCTCGATCGCGGGCTTCGAAACCGAGCTCGCCGAGGAGTTCTTCAACGCCGTCGCCAACGCGGCGAGGCTGACCCTGCACGTCGAGGTCCGTTATGGCTCGAACGTCCACCACATGATCGAGGCGGCCTTCAAGGCCTTCGCCCGCGCGCTCCGCGTGGCGGTCTCGATCGATCCGGAGGAGACGGGGGTCCCATCCACCAAGGGGACTCTCAGTGAGTGAGGCAAGTAGAGCCGCGGGGGGACGCGCAGCGGAGGAGGCAGCGCCCCTGATCTTGGTCCTTGACTACGGGATGGGGAACCTGCGCTCGGTCGAGAAGGCGCTCGAGCACGTCGGCGCGCGCGCCGCGATCGGCGCCGGCCCCGACGAGGTGCGCGGCGCCGACGGGCTGATCCTGCCCGGCGTCGGTGCCTTCCCGCGGGCGATGGAGCGGATCCGCGCGACCGGGCTCGACGAGTTGATCGCCGAGCGCGCCGCGGCGGGGACGCCGGTGCTCGGCATCTGCCTCGGGCTGCAGCTGCTCTTCGAGCGCTCCGAGGAGCTCGGCGGGGCCGCGGGGCTCGGCCTCCTGCCCGGCGCGGTGACGAAGCTGGACGCGCCCGGGCTCAAGGTCCCGAACATCGGCTGGGCGCCGGTCCACTGGGAACGCGAGTCGCGGCTCACCGAGGGCATCCCCAGTGAGACGCCGTTCTACCTCGTCCACTCCTTCGTCGCCCGCCCGTCCGCCGAGGACACCCTCGGCACCGCCGAGTACGGCGAGCGCTTTGCCTGCGCGGCCGAGCGCGGCAACGTCTTCGGCGTCCAGTTCCACCCCGAGAAGTCGAGCGCCGCCGGGTTGCGGCTGCTCGCCAACTTCGCCGAGATCTGCGCGAAGGCGCCCGCGGCCGCGTGATCCTCTACCCGGCGATCGACATCCGCGACGGCCACGCGGTGCGGCTGGTCGAGGGCGACTACGACCGCGAGACGGTCTTCGACGCCGATCCGGTCGACGCGGCGCTGCGCTTCGCCGAGGCGGGCGTCCACGTCCTCCACGTGGTCGACCTCGACGGGGCGAAGGCGGGTGAGCCGGTGAACCTGAAGACGATCCGGCGGATCGCCGACGCGGTGCCGTTCCCGATCCAGGTCGGCGGCGGCCTGCGCGACGCCGACTGCGTCGCCGACGTGCTGCGGGCGGGGGCCGAACACGTCGTGATCGGCACCGCGGCGATGCGCGACCCCGAGTTCCTGGCGGCGATGCTGAAGGCGCACCCCGGGCGGATCGTCGTCTCGGTCGACGCGCGCGACGGCAAGGTGTCGCTGGCGGGCTGGACGGAGACCTCCGACGTCGAGGCCGCCGACGCGGTCGCCGACCTCACCGCGCGCGGGGTCGAACGCTTCCTCTTCACGCCGATCGAGGTCGACGGGACGCTCACCGGGCCGGGCTTCGAGCAGCTGGCGAAGGTGGCGGCGGCGACCTCGGCCTCGATCATCTACTCCGGCGGCGTGGGGACGCTCGAGGACCTGGTGCGCCTGCGCGCCGAGGCGGCACCGAACGTCGAGGGCGTGATCGTCGGCCGCGCGCTCTACGAGAAGCGCTTCACGGTCGACGAAGCGGTCGCCGCCCTCACGTGAGCGCCACCCCCACGGGGTGAGTTCGCACTTTGCCGCGCTATCCGCGGATTACTGCGAACGCGACCGGGGTCGGCGCTGCTCTAGCCTGGGTTCATGCCGCTCAAACGCGTCATCCCCTGCCTTGACGTCGACGCCGGGCGCGTCGTCAAGGGCACCAACTTCGTCGGCCTGCGCGATGCGGGCGACCCGGTCGAGCTGGCCGAGCGGTACGACGCCGAGGGCGCCGACGAGCTCGTCTTCCTCGACATCACCGCTTCGCACGAGCGGCGCGAGACGATCGTCGAGCTCGCCCGCCGTACCGCCGACAACGTCTTCATCCCGTTCACGATCGGCGGCGGGATCCGTTCGGTCGAGGACGCCCAGGCGGTGCTCGACGCGGGCGCCGACAAGGTCTCGGTCAACTCGGCGGCGTTGGCGCGGCCCGAGCTCCTGACCGAGCTCGCCGACCAGTTCGGCACCCAGTGCGTGGTGATCGCGATCGACGCGAAACGCGACGTCGACGACGAGCCGCCCACGTCCTCGCCGACCTGCGCCGCCCCGCCTGGCTGGTTCGGCGGCACCTGGGGCGTCTACGTGAAGGGCGGCCGCGAGCGCGTGCCGGGCCGCGACGCGATCTCCTGGGCGCGCGAGGCGGTCGAGCGCGGGGCGGGGGAGGTCCTGCTCACCAGCATGGACCGCGACGGCACCAACGACGGTTATGACCTCGAACTGACCAAAGCCGTCGCCGACGCCGTACCGGTCCCCGTCATCGCCTCCGGCGGCGCCGGCGAGCTCTCCCACCTCTCATCCGCGATCACCGAAGGCGGCGCCGACGCCGTCCTCTGCGCCTCGATCTTCCACTACGGACAGCACACGGTGGCCGAGGCGAAGGCCAGCATGGCTGCCGACGGCATTTCGGTGCGGCGGTAGGCGGCTGACCGCTCGGGGTTTGCGCCGGGGGAGGGACGGGGCCTCTTGAAGCGGGCGCCCGGGAAGGTCCAGGCCCGCAAGCTGTGTCGCCGGGGAGGGACGGGGACCCGCAAGCTGTCGCCCGGGTAGGGGACGCGCCCCTCTCGCCACGGCCCGGGCAGGCTGTGGCCGTGGCGAGAGGGGCGGGTGTGCGGAAGGTGTGGCGGGACACTCGCGGGAGCCTCACGGGAGTGCGCCGGAACCGTGACGGGAGTCAGACCTCGTCACAGAGATGTCGAGAACTCCGGTCTTTCTCCCGTGTTGTGCAACACCGACCTACGCGC
>CALCIA010000258.1 GCA_937907435.1 uncultured Actinomycetes bacterium | reverse complement strand
GGGTCACAGCCTGCCAGGACCCCCATGAGGAGCCCAGGACCATCCTCGGACGGCCGCGCGCGCCTCGGACCCCGCCCCCGCCCCCCGAGATCCGCCGCGTGGACTAACATCCCCACGCAGGAAATACCAGTGGCGTACCGATTCCTAGCCCTAACGCCTCGCCGGCGATCCGCATATCCGTATGACGGTCGGGTGGAAGGGTGGCGTCGATGGCGGTGAGGACGATCGAGGATCTGCCCGGACCCCGGCGTCTTCCCGTCCTCGGGAACGCGCATCGGGTCCGCACCGGCCGCATGCACCTGATCGCCGAGCGCTGGTCGGAGGTCTACGGGCCGATCTACCGCTTCGACATCGGCCCGCGCCGCATCGTCGTGATCGCCGACCCCGACGTCATCAACGAGATCCTGCGCGAGCGGCCCGACGGCTTCAGCCGCTGGAGCGAGATCCGCACGATCACCGAAGAGATGTGGGGGACGGTCGGCGTCTTCGCCGCCGAGGGGTCCGACTGGCGCCGGGCGCGGCGGCTGGCGGTGACGGCGCTCAACAGCAACCACCTGCAGCGCTACTTCGACGTCGTCGCCACCTGCACGCGGCGGCTGCTCGCCCGCCTCGAGCCGGCCGCCGGCGCCGGGGAGCCGATCGAGATCGGCGCCGCGCTCTCCTCCTTCACCGTCGACGTCACCTCGGCGCTCGCCTTCGGCCATGACCTGAACACGCTCGAGCGCGGCGACGGCGAGCTGCAGGAGCAGCTGCATCGGGTCTTCCACGCCACCAACCGCCGGCTGCTGGCGCCGTTTCCCTATTGGCGCCACGTCAAGCTGCCGGCGGACCGTGAGCTGGACCGCTCGATGGCGGCGCTCCGGCGGACCGTCATCTCCTTCATCGAGGAGGCGAGGGAGCGGATCGCCGCCCGCCCGGAGCTGCGGGAGGCCCCGGAGAACTTCCTCGAGGGCATGGTCGCCGCGCAGGAGAAGGACGAGACCTTCACCGACGAGGAGATCCTCGGCAACGTCCTGACCCTGCTGCTGGCCGGCGAGGACACCACCTCGCACACGATGGCCTGGACGATCTGGTCGCTGGCGACGATGCCCGCGGTGCAGGCCCGCTGGGCCGAGGAGGCGCGCGAGGTGCTGGGCGAAGAGCGCTACCCCTCCCGCTACGAGACGGTCGAGCACCTCCACTACGGCGAGGCCGTGCTGCGCGAGTCGATGCGGCTGAAATCGGTGGCCCCGGTCGGCAGCGCCGAGCCGCTCGCCGACACCGAGGTCGGCGGGATCGCGGTGCCGGCGGGCACGCGGATCCTGCTGCTGACCCGCGCGGCCGGGATGCGCGACGTCGAGCGCGCCCCCGACTTCCGCCCCGAGCGCTGGCTCGACGACGGCGACCTCGCCCCGCCCGACCAGAAGTCCTTCCTCACCTTCGGCGCCGGCCCGCGCTTCTGTCCCGGCCGCAACCTCGCCTTCCTCGAGGCCAAGACCGCCCTGGCGATGATCGCCCGCAACTTCGACCTCACCCTCGACCCCACCGCCGAGCCGGTGACCGAGCTGCTCGGCTTCACGATGAGCCCGAGGAACCTGCGGGTCCGGCTGCGCGAGCGCACCCCGACCGCCGCGGCGCCGGCCTGACCCGGCCCATGGACGCAGGGGCGCGCCGCCTACCCGAAGACGTAGCGGGTGTGGCTGAACGGGCTCTTGCCGAACGCGAGGACCTTGGCCGGACGCACCGCGAAGACGTGGACGATGCCCTCGTCGCCCTCGTGCGAGAAGCCCTCGGCGACCGGCCTGAACTGCCACTGACCGTCCCACTTCTCTTCCCAGGCCGCGGCGAGCTCGGCCAGGCGAGCGACGTCCGTGACCCGCTCGGCCTCGCCCTCGACCACGACGTCCAGACCCCCCTCCCAACCGTTGCAGCCGGTGGTCAGGGCGACCTTCGCGTTCGCCTCGAGATTGACCGCCTTCTGCTCACCGGGCCCGGTCCCGAAATGCAGCGCGCCGTCGTCCCAGACCGCGACCAGCGGCGTCACATGGGGCCGACCGTCGCGGCGGACGGTGGTGATCCAGAACAGCTGCGCCGCCTCCAGCACCCGCTCGGTCTCCCGCCAAGGCGTCGCCTCCGCCCCGGGTCCGCTGAAGCGCTGGTCGAGCCGGCTCTTGACTTGGTCCATGGCCTCCTCCTCCAGTGCCCCCGGCGGGACTCGAACCCGCGCCGCGCGGCTTAAAAGGCCGCCGCTCTAACCAACTGAGCTACAGGGGCAGAAAGCCGGGATCGCGCATTCTGAAGCGCAAATCACGGCCTCCGACGATTCTAGGGACTCGCCTGAAAAGAGGCAGATCGGGCTCTAGGGAATGAAATCCGATCGGGATGCAAGGAGACAGGGCGCCATCGGGACCCTCACGAGGAGCCGCGCGAGGTCGGACAGGGCGGGCCGCGCCTCAGAGAAGTGCACGGATCTCCGCGAATCCGGCGAGCACCTGCTCGAAGCTCGCGAAGCTCTGATCGGAGAAGAGCAGGGCGCACTCCTCTTCGTATTCGGGTTCGAGGCGTGCTCGCAGCCCGGCGTCCGGGAACAGCGCCGGGCTGTCCTTGAAAGAGAGTTCGGACGGCGGTCGATAGGCCCTGGGGAAGAACCGGCGGCTGCGCTCATCGTAGTCGAGCCTTATCTCCTCGAACTCCGGTGAGGCGAGCATCGACCGCACCTCGTGCTGTTCGGCGAGCACGTGCAGGTCGGAGTAGTGGCGGGCGTCGCGCCCCAACGGATGGCCCTCGGTCAACAGCCTTTCGACCTTGCCGTGCAACGCGAACATCTTCTCGACGAAGGTGCGGCGGAAGTGGAGCAGGTGCATGTCGAAGCCCTGGATGTCGTCGAGCTCAAGGAGGCCCTCGACCGCCTCTTCCTGGAGGTACCGGGCCAGGAGCGAGGTGATCGGCTCCTCACTCGTCGGGAAGCTGCCGCTCTGGATGCCCGGCTCGAGACGGATCGCGGCGCGCAGTCCCGGCAGGTCGGCGAAGCGGCTCTCGTAGGCGAGGACATCGTTCCGACCGAGGCCCTTGATGGTTTCGCCCTCCTCCCGCCTCCAGTCGAGCGGCGGGTACTCGGCGACCGCGTCGGTCAGACCCCTGAGGATCCTGTCGAGCTTGTTCTTCCCCGGCGGTGGATCGAAGAGGGCGGGATTGACGAAGAGGTCGACGTCCTCGGAGAAGCGCGTGATCAGTCCCCAACCCTTGGAGAGGGAGGTGCCCCCCTTGAAGACGACCTTCTCGCCGAGCTCGGCGACACATATCCGCAGGATCTCGGTGATGTAGTAGTCCTTCTCGATGAACTGTTCGCTGAGACCGTGATGCTCGGCGGCGCGCAGCATCGCCTGCTCGAAGTCGGGATGTTCGAAGAGCCTCACTTCGCCTGCCACCGGTCGGCGAAGCGCAGTGCGCCGAGCGCCCCGAAGTCGAAGCGGCTGAGCGGGTTCAGGCTCTCGCGCAACGGCGCAAGCGTGCTCTCGGGCATCCCCAGCTCCTCACCGAGAGCGCCCAGGATCGCCCGCACCCGCGGTGGCTCCTCGAGTGCCGCGGCGGCGAGCCTCCCGAAGCGATCCTCTTCGGAGAGAACTCGAAGCAGGCGGTCGATCGTCCGCCGCGGCGACAGATCGCTGTGGCGGGCACGCTCGCGGAGGGTCTCGAGGATCGCACCATCCTCGACCGGCAGGCCGGCGCGGGCGGCCGGCCGGCGAGTATGGACGACGGCACCGCGCAGACTCGTGGGTGGTCCCGCGGCGGGGGTCGCGTACTCGGCCCGACGGGGATTCTGGGTGCTGAGGCCGAGGACGTTGGCAGCACTCAGACCGGCGGGATGGACCGGCGCCCGAAGGGTCTGGGCGGCGACGGCGCTCGCCGCAGGCCCGCTCGGACCGAGCGAAGTCCGGTGCGGGCGGTAGTAGACGCCCTTGCCGACCCGCCGCAGCACCCCCTCCCTGGCCAGGCGCGAGAGCGTCATCGCGACGGCCGAGGCAGGAAGGTCCGCGAAGTCGGAGTGTCGCCAGTACTCGGCATCACTGCCGGCGACGCGATCACGCACGACCGCGGCGGTGTTCGGCTTGACCGTGTTGGCCCCAGGGCTTTTCGGGTCCTGTCCCACCGTTCGAGGGTAAGAGATGACCGAGATCGCGTCAAGTTTTTCTGCTGTAAAACTTAACGAGTTTGGAAAGACCGCGGATGCGTCTTCGAATTAGTCCAGACGCCGTGGTGGGAACCGACAGTGAGTTGACAGAGAAAATCGCAGCATGCTCTGGCGATGACCTGGGCGCGGGGAAGCCGGCATCACTGGTCGTGACCCGCCTCGCGGCTTTCACCCCCGACGACGCCCGTCGGGCGTAGGGTCGGGCGGTGGAAGGAGCCGCGGTACAGCCGGAGCTCGTCGGCGGGGTCGTGGAGCCGCCGGATCCTCGGGCCCGGCGCTCCCGCCTCGCCTACCTCGACAACTCGAAGGCGATCCTGGTGGCGGTGATCATCGTGGGCCACGCGATGCTGGCCTACGGGACGCTCGAAAACGCGTGGCCGTACCAGGCGGTCCATGAGGTCCAGCTGGCGAAGGTGAGCGAAGCCGTCCTCGATCTCGTCGTCATCCCGGTGGCGGGGTTCGCGATGGGGTTCTTCTTCCTGATGTCCGGGCTGGTCACGCCGGGGGCGCTGGCGCGGCGCGGCGGACGCGACTTCGTCCGTCGCCGGCTGCTGCGCTTCGGGGCGCCGCTGGTGGTCTGGACGCTCCTCGTCTGGCCCGGATCGATCTGGGTCGTCGAACGGGTGGGAGGCAGCGACGAATCGTTCCCCTCGCTGCTGCTCCACCACGAACCGTTCCTGGACACCGGCCCGATGTGGTTCGTCCTCGTCCTGCTGATCTACTCGGTCGCCTATGCCGGGTGGCGGTCGCTCGGTGCCCGTCGGCCGGCTCGGCCGCGCGCCGCCCGGGGGCCGGTCGACGGCCGCACGGCGATCACCCTCGCGTTTGCGATCTCGCTCCTCAACCTCCTCGTCCGCCCGTTCCTGCCCGCGGCCGGGGACGAGGTGCTGCAGCTGCACCTCTGGCAGTGGCCGCAGACCGTGGCGCTCTTCGGGCTGGGGATCGTGGCGGCCTGCCGCGGCGGGCTGGAGCCGGTCGGCGCGGACCTGCGACGCCTCGCCGCCCGGCTGGCGCTCGGCGGCCTCCTCGCGTTCGCCCTGGTCGCGGCGGCGGTCGGGGTCAGCGGCACCGACGGCGGCACGATCTTCGACGCGGGCCTCCACTGGGCGGCCCTCGCGCTCGCCGCCCTCGAGGGGCCCCTCGCGGTCGGGGCCTCCCTCTGGCTGCTCGCCTTCGCCCAGCGCCGCCTCGCGGCCGAGCCGGGACCGCTCGGGAGGATCGCCCGGCGCGCCGCCTACGGCGCCTTCCTCTGTCAGGGCGTCGTCCTCCTCGGCCTGATGCTCGCCCTGCGACCCTTCGCCCTGCCCGCCGAGGCGAAGGCGACGATCGTGGCCGCCCTCGGCGTCGCGGGCTCCTTCGCGCTGTCGTCGGCCCTCATCGCCTGGACCCCGCTCGGCGGCGTCCTCTGAGGGCCTGTCCGGGCCGGCGGCGGAGGCGGGCGACTGCCGGGCCGTCGCCGGTATCCTCCGTCGCCGATGCCCTGCCCGAGCTGCGGCGGAACCGCTCGCGTCGCCATCGCTCCCGGATACTGGGAATGCACTTCCTCCGTCGTGCGGGACGAGATCGCGAAGCCGGTCGGGTATGACCAGCCGATACCGGTGCCGACCCGCGCCTCCTGTGGGACGCGGTACCAGGAGGGTCCGGCAGAGGTGACCGAGTCGTGCGAGTGCGGCGTCTTTGCGATCGGCCGCTGCCAGTCGTGCGGCGCACCCGTCTGCGGCGTCCACGGTGAGATGGTCGGCGACAAGCTCGAGTGCGCCGGGTGCAGGGAGCGCCGGGAGAGTGACGCTCGCGCAGGTCGATCCCGGGCCGAGGCGGAGGCTCGGCGAGAGCGGGACGACCGACACGAGCAGCTGGTCGCGAGCGTCCGGGACGCCGCGGGAGAGGCGGCGCGGTCCCTCGGCGACCGCCGCTGGCTCCAGCTCGTCCGCGTCGCCGGGCGAGGGGTCACGACGGGAGGCATGGGCGGCTCCTCCGCCGTCCACTGGCTCGAGGCCGACGGCCGCTTCGGCGCCGGGTGGTTCGCCCTACGGTGGGAACGGCTCGAGCAGGGTGCCGAGGAAGGCAGCGGCGTCCACTACTCCGTCCTCCTGTCCGATGAGGGTCGGCTCTTCTGGGCGGGCCGCGACGTCCCCGTGCAGCTCGGTCGCAAGCCCAGGCGCAAGCAGGAGCCGGTGCTCGCGGTCGGCGAGGAGATCGATCTCGACCATCCGAACTCGTTTGAACCGTGGGACCCGGGAGAGGAGATCCTCGAACAGCTGCACGCGGGCCTGCGGGAACTCGCCTCGGGCGAGCGCGAGCCCCTCTTCCCTCGCTAGCCATCATGAGCTCGAGGATCTCGGCGTCGTCGAAGTGCTCGTGCAGGGCTTCCAGGTCGGCGTCGCCGATGTCGTGGTGTTCGGCCGCCATCCGCTCGGCGAATTCGACCGCCGCCCGCTCGGCCGGCGTGTACTCGGGGTTGGCGGCGAAGTCGTCGGCCCAGATGCCGGTCGCCTGCTCCTCGGGGATCGTGTCCGCCGCCAGCCGCGCCGCCTGGCAGGTCTTGCAGCCGTTGAGGACGGCGATCCGCAGCCGCACCAGCTCCTTCATCCGCGGCGTCAGCTCCTCGGCCAGGGTGATGCGCGCCATGAGTCCTCCTCGAGCTGCTCTCGCGGGTTCAGCCGGCGCGATCGTAGCCCGGCTTCCGCCCCGCTCCCGGGCGGTCGGCGGCGGCGCTTTGGTGAACCTCCAAGGCGGCCGGGACCGTCAGGAGAGGTCGGGGATGCCCTCGTAGGCGGTCGAGGGCTCGGCGTAGGTGCGCTGGGGGATGCGGCCGGCGGCGCGGGCGAGGTGGCCGGCTTCGATCGCGGCGCGGAGGGCGCGGGCCATCGCGGTCGGCTCGGCGGCGCCGAAGATGGCGGAGGCGGCGAGGACGGCGGAGCAGCCGAGCTCCATCGCCAGGGCGGCGTCGGAAGCGGTGCCGATGCCGGCGTCGAGGATGACCGGGACGCCGGCGCGCTCGGCGATGATCGCGATGTTGTAGGGGTTGCGGATGCCCGCGCCGGAGCCGATCGGGGAGCCGAGGGGCATCACGGCGGCGCAGCCGACGGCCTCGAGGCGGCGGGCGAGGATCGGGTCGTCGTTAGTGTAGGGGAGGACGGTGAAGCCGTCGGCGACGAGCAGCTCGGCCGCGGCGACGAGCTCGACCGCGTCGGGGAAGAGGGTGCGGTCGTCGCCGATCACCTCGAGCTTGACCCAGTCGGTCTGGAAGGCCTCGCGGGCGAGCTTGGCGGTGCGGACGGCATCACGGGCGGTGTAGCAGCCGGCGGTGTTGGGGAGGACGAAGAGGCCGAGGCGGTCGATCACGTCGAGGACCGAGCCCTCGGCGGTCGGGTCGATGCGGCGCAGGGCGACGGTGACGATCTCGGTGCCCGCGGCGGCAAGCGCGTCCTGCATCTGCTCGAGCGAGCGGAAGCCGCCGGTGCCGGCGATCAGCCGCGAGGACCACTCGCGATCGCCGAGCTGCCACGTCTCGGCGCCGCCCTGGATCGCGGCGAGGACCTCGACCGCGGCCCCGTCGGCGAGCGGCGTCGACTCCCATTCGGAGCGCGGCACGACTTCGCCGTCGAGCGCGACCGCGATCCCGCGGGCCGACTCGGGCGCGCCGGCAGCGCGGGCGGCCTCGGCGAGCGTCGTCCCATCGGCGAGCTCCACCGTCTCCCCGTTCAGCTCGACCCTCATCGCGGCGCTCCCACGGCGTGGTCGGCGCGGGTGCGTTCGTCGTTTGACGGTCTATCCCGGCCAAGCGACGAACGCAGCGGGTCGGCCTGGGCCATGACCGCCGGCGGCTCGATGCCGGCGAGGGTCGCGGCGACGGTGTCGGCGGTCAGCGGCGTCAGCAGGATGCCGTTGCGGAAGTGGCCGGTGGCGAGGACGAGGCCGTCGACCGCGCCGCGGCCGACGATCGGCAGGTTGTCCGGCGTGCCGGGACGCAGGCCGGCGATCGTCCCGGCGAACTCCATCTCGGCGACGTCGGGGAGGACGCGGTAGGCCTCGCGCAGGAGCTCGTGGACGCCGCCCGCGGTGACGACGGTGTCGAAGCCGCGCTCTTCCTGGGTGGCGCCGACGATCAGGCGGCCGTCGGGCCGCGGCACCATGTAGACGCGCTCGGAGCAGACGATCCGGGAGGCCGGGGCGCCCTCGCCGGGGCGCGGGCGCAGCTCGACCGTCTCGCCCTTCACCGGCCGGACCGGCGGCCTCGCCTCGTCCGGGAGCCATGCCGTCTGGCCCGACCAGGCGCCGTTGCAGAGGACGACGGCGTCGGCGTGGACGTCAACCCCGCGTCCTTTGTCGCCCATAGGGCTACTACGGACGCGGGGTTCGGCGGCGGAGGAGGGTGCGACGCTCGAGGGGGCCGTGCGGACGCCGACTAGGCGCTCACCGTCCCAGAGGCCGTCGAATACCTCGGTGCCGGTGCGGAGCTCGCCGCCGGCCTCGCGCAGCGCCGCGGCCAGGGCGCGGGCCAGGGCGCGCGGGTCGACCGAGCCCTCGGCGCCCGCCAGCACGCCGCCGACGAAGTTCGGGACCAGGCCGGGCTCGAGCGCGCGGCAGCGGGTCGGGGTCAGCCACTCGGCCTCGAGGCCGAGCTCCCGCTGCAGGTCGTGGTGGCGGCGCAGCTCGCCCGCCTCGTCACGGTCGAGCGCCACGTGGAGCGCGCCGCAGCGCCGGAAACCGGTCGCCTCTCCCCCGGCCGCCTCGACCGCCGCCGCGAAGTCGGCCCACAGCGCGCCCGAGGCGAGCGTCAGCTCCAGCAGCACGCGCTCGCCGAAGGTCAGCTCGCCGACCGGCGCCAGCATCCCGGCGGCGACTTTGGTCGCCCCCGCGGGCGGCTCGGCCCGCTCCAGCACGCACACCCGAGCGCCACGCTGCGCCGCGCGCCAGGCGCTCGCGAGGCCGATGACGCCTCCACCCACAAACACTGCATCGAAACCGCTCTTGTCGCTCAAAACTTTGCCTCCGCCGGCATTACCCGGATCAGGTCAGACGGTCGGCGACCTCGATGTCGCCCTCTCAGCCCTGCTGCATAGGGCTCCCGCTCGCCCCGATGGTACCCCCTCGCCGCCGCCGGCCAGGTGCCCGCCCCTCGCCGCCGGCCATAATCGAGCCATGAGCATCGCTCCCCCCGAGGGCAAAGGACCGCTGCGGCGCGAGCGGCTGCGCACCGCCCGCCTCTACTTCGTCTGCGATGCGCGGCCCGGCGGCGCCGACCCCGAACCGCTGCTGCGCGCGGCGCTCGGCGGCGGCGTCGACATCGTGCAGCTGCGCGAGAAGCAGCTCGGGCGGGCGGAGATCGAACGGGCGGCGTCGACCTTCCGGCGCATCGCCGACACCTACTCGGCGCTCTTCATCGTCAACGACGACCCCGACCTGGCGCGCGCCTGTGACGCCGACGGGGTGCACGTGGGACAGGACGACGCCTCGGTCGAGGAGGCGCGGGCGGTGCTCGGGCCGAACGCGATCGTCGGCCAGTCGACGCACTCCGAGGAGCAGATCGCGGCGGCGAACGAGCGCGACATCGATTACTTCGCCGTCGGCCCGGTCTGGGAGACGCCGACGAAACCGGGGCGCGCGGCCGTGGGGCTGGAGCTCGTCACGCATGCGGCGGAGGTCGCCTCGAAACCGTTCTTCGCGATCGGTGGGATCGGCCCGCTGAACGCCGGCGAGGTCGTCGCCGCGGGGGCCGAGCGGATGTGCGTCGTGCGGGCGATCCGCGATGCGCCGAGTCCCGGCGTCGCCGCCGAAGCGCTGCGGCGTGCCTTCGAGGTCGAGGGCTCGCGGAGGGGCGTGGCGCCGGGTGGCTGACGCGCCGCGGAAGCGGAAGCGACGCGGCGACGCCACCGCGGACGCGAACGGCTCCGCGACCGCTTCGCGCCCCCGCTCTCCCCGCGAGCGCATGGAAGCGGGCTACGCCAAGGCCGAGGTCCGCAACCAGGCGGCGCGCGACGCGCTCGTGCCGCTCACCGAGGGCGAGCGGCCGCCGGTCGTCACCGTCGCCGCGATCCTCGCCGCCCTGATCGCGCTCTCGATCGTCGTCACCTTCGCCGCCGGGGTGAAGGTCAACGGCTCGACCCCGAAGGTGAGCACGGTCGCCGCCCCCGCCCTGATCATGGGCGTCCTCGCCTGGGGCATGTGGCGGGCGCGCTACTGGGCGGTCGTCTGCTTCCAGGTCGTGCTCGTCTTCCTCATCTTCACCGCGGTCTACGGGCTGCTCGTGATCGCCACCTCGGTGGGCGAGTTCGCGGTGACGGTCGGCCTGCTCGCCGTGTCCGGGACCCTCTTCTGGCTGATGGTGAAGGCGATGGCCCGGATCCAGATGCCGGAGCGGCTACCCAGACAGTAGGCGGGTTCTGGCGACCCGGGGGAACTGCCGGGCGAAGTCGGTTCTATAGATTGACTTCCCATGCCAGAGAGCTTCGATGTCATCGTGATCGGGGGTGGCCCGGGCGGTTACGTCGCCGCGATCCGCGCCGCCCAACTCGGACAGAAGACCGCAGTCGTCGAGCGCGACAAGGCCGGCGGCCGCTGCCTCAACTACGCCTGCATCCCGGCGAAGACGATCCTGCGATCGGCGGAGCTCTACGACGAGGTGAAGAACGGCGCCGAGCTCGGCATCACCGGCGACGTCGCGGTCGACTGGCCCGCCCTGCAGGCGCGGCGGGCGAAAGTGTCCGAATCGCTCTCCAAAGGCGTCGAATTCCTCTGGGACAAGGGGAAGATCACGAAGATCGAGGGCGAGGGCTCGCTGACCGCGGACGGCAACGTGTCGGTGGGCGGCGAGACCTACGAGGCGAAGGCCGTCGTGCTGGCGACCGGCTCCGTCGCCCTGCCGATCCCCGGCGTGGAGTTCGGCGGCCGCGTCGTCGACACCTGGGGCGCCTGGTCGCTCCCCGAGCAGCCGCGGAAGATCGCCGTGGTCGGGGCGGGCGCCTCGGGCTCGGAGATCGCCTCCGCCTACGCGCGGCTCGGCACCGAGGTGATCCTGATCGAGATGCTCGACCAGATCCTCCCCGCCGAGGACAAGGACACCGCGAAAGTCGTCGAACGCGTCTTCAAGAAACAGGGCATCGAGATCTCCACCGGCGCGCCGGTCGAGAACGTCGAGGTCGGCGAGGGGAGCGTCAAGTTCACCTACGGCGACAAGTCGGCCGAGGTCGACTACCTCTGCGTCGCCGGCGGGCGCGGCCCCGACACCGAGGGCCTCGGCCTCGAGGCGGCGGGCGTGCAGCTCGACGAGGGCGGCCGCAAGATCAAGGTCGACGAGTTCCAGCGCACCACGAACCCGAAGGTCTTCGCGATCGGCGACCTGGTCAACAAGAAGGCCCTCGCCCACAAGGCCTCCGAGGAGGGCGTCGTCGCGGTCGAGACCGCGGCCGGCGTCGAGACCGAGCCGGTGAACCAGGAGCTGCTCGTCGGCGCCACCTTCACCCACCCGCAGGTCGCCAGCGTCGGCCTGACCGAGGCGGCAGCCAAGGAGGCGGGCCACGACGTCAAGGTCGGCAAACAGAAAATCTCCGGCGAGGGCGCGGGCACGGTCTACGACGACAAAGACGGGATCGTCAAGCTCGTGGTCGACTCCAAGTACGGCGAGATCCTCGGCGCCCACATCGTCGGCAACCGGGCCTGCGACATGATCGCCGAGCTGGTCGCGGTGATGGCGCTGGAGGGCGGCCACCAGGAGCTGGCCCGCATCGTCCACCCGCACCCGACCGTCAGCGAGGCCGTCCTCGACGCCGCGCGCGCGGTCGACGGCTGGGCCATCCACGCCTGAGCGAAGCCACCGCGTTCCGCTGTTCTTTTTGGTCCCCACAGGACCATAAGGAACAGCGGAATGGTCACGGTCGCTCCGCGCGGCGGGACGGGATAATCGGGGCATGGCTGAGCGGGCGACCTTCTACTACGACCTCGGGTCGCCCTACGCCTACCTCTCGGCGGAGCGGATCTCGGGGCTCTTCACGGAGGCCGGGCTGGAGCAGCCCGAGTGGCAGCCGGTGCTGCTCGGCGGGCTCTTCAAGCGCTTCGACCGCGGGTCGTGGGCGCGAACCGACGCGCGGGCGGAAGGGATCGCGGAGGTCGAGCGGCGCGCCGCCTCCTACGGGCTGCCGCGCCTCGTCTGGCCGGAGGCCTGGCCCGGCGAAATGCTGACCGCGATGCGGGTCGCCACCTTCGCCAAGCAGACCGGCCGCACCGTCTCCTTCAGCCTCGCCGCCTTCCGCCAGCAGTTCGCCGCGGGCAAAGACCTGAGCGATCCCGAAAACGTGATGATCGCCGCCGCCGCCTGCGAGCTCCACCCGCGCGCGCTCGAAAAAGCGATCCAGACGCAGATCGTCAAGGACGGGCTGCGCGAGGCTACCGACGCCGCCGCCGCGGCCGGGATCTTCGGCGTCCCCACCGTGCGGGTCGGCGAACAGCTCTTCTGGGGGGATGACCGCCTCGAGGAGGCGGTGGAGGCGGCGGCTTCGGGCTAAGGTGGACCCGTGCCCGATCTCCCGGACGCCGCGACCTGTTACGAGCTGCTCGCGCGGATGGCGCTGATCCGGCGCTTCGAGGAGGAGGCGGGGCGCCAGTACCAGCGGGCCAAAGCGGGCGGCTTCCTGCACCTGGCGATCGGCGAGGAGGCGACGATCGTCGGCACCACCTCGGTGATGCGCGACGAAGACTTCCTGATCGGCACCTACCGCACCCACGGCCACGCGATCGCCCGCGGCACCGACCCGAACGCGGTGATGGCCGAGCTCTTCGGCCGCGTCGACGGCACCAGCGGCGGGCGCGGCGGCTCGATGCACATCTTCGACGCCGAGCGGCGCTTCATGGGCGGTTACGGGATCGTCGGCGGCAACCTGCCGCTGGCCGCCGGGCTCGCGCTCGCGTCCCAGTACAAGGGCGAAGACGCGGCGACCGTCTGCATGTTCGGCGACGGCGCCTCCAACACCGGCAACTTCGGCGAGACGATGAACATGGCGGCGCTCTGGACACTGCCGGTCCTCTTCCTGGTCGAGAACAACCTCTACGGGATGGGGACGTCGGTCGAGCGGCACTCGGCCCAGACCGACCTCTCGAAGAAGGCGGAGGGCTACGGCGTGCCGGGGACGCGGATCGACGGCATGGACGTGATCGCGGTGCGCGAGGCGGTGGCGGAGGGGCTGCGCTCGGCGCGCGAGGAAGAACGGCCGACGCTGATCGAGGTCGTCACCTACCGCTATCGCGGCCACTCGGCGGCGGACCCGGAGGTCTACCGGGAGCGCGAGGAGGTCGAGGAGTGGCGCGAGAAAGACCCGATCGAGAGCTTCGCGCGGCGCTGCGTCGAGGCGGGCGTGCTGGGCGAGCGGGAGGTCGGGCAGGCGCGCGAGGCGGCGGAGGAGACGGTGCGGGCGGCGGTCGAGTTCGCCGACGCCTCGCCGGAGCCGCCGCTCGACACGATGTACGAGAGCCTCTACGCGCTCACCGACTACCCCGGCGGCTGGTACGCGGTCGACGAGCGCAGCCCGGAGCCCCACCGCGGCGAGCACGAGGCCGACATGCCGGCGCGGGCGCGGGCGCTGGCCGAGGCGGGCGCCGCCTACGCGGAGGTCGAGGAGGAGGGCGAGCGGCCGAACCCGGCGGTGGCGGGCGACGCCCAGGACAGCACCGCATCGCGGACCGGGCCCGACCCGGCGGAGCTCGAGGACGAGGGCTGATGGCGGAGCTGCGGATGCGGGAAGCGCTGCGTGACGCGATGGCGGAGGAGATGCGCCGGGACGAGTCGGTGTTCGTGATGGGCGAGGACGTCGGGGTCTTCCGCGGCGCCTTCAAGGTGACCGACGGCCTGCTCGACGAGTTCGGCGAGCGCCGCGTCCGCGACACGCCGATCTCCGAGAACACGATCGTCGGCACCGGCGTCGGCGCGGCGATGAACGGGCTGCGGCCGATCGTCGAGCTGATGACGGTGAACTTCAGCCTCCTGGCGCTGGACCAGATCGTCAACCACGCCGCCGCGATCCCCTACATGTTCAACGGCCAGGTGAAGGTGCCGATGGTGATCCGCATGCCCGGCGGCGGCGGGCACCAGCTCGGGCCGACCCACTCGCACAGCTTCGAGGCCCTCTACCTGCAGGTGCCGGGGCTGCTGGTCGCGTGCCCCTCGACGCCGGGGGACGCCAAGGGCCTCCTGAAGTCGGCGATCCGCGATGACAACCCGGTGATCTTCATCGAGCACGAGAGCCTCTACGGGGTGCGCGGCGAGGTCCCCGACGATGCCGACGAGCTGGTGCCGTTCGGCGAGGCGCTGATCCGCCGCGAGGGCTCGGACGTGACGATCGTCGGCATCCTCAAGATGGCCAACGTGGCGATGGAGGCGGCGGAGACGCTGGCGCGCGAGCACGGCATCGAGGCCGAGGTGATCGACCCGCGCACGCTGCGCCCGCTGGACCTCGACACGATCCTCGAGTCGGTCGCGAAGACCAACCACGCGGTGATCGTCGAGGAGGGCTGGCCGCACGGCGGCGTCGGCGCGAACCTCTCGACCCTGATCACCGAGCAGGCCTTCGACGACCTCGACGCGCCGCCCCAGCGGGTCACCGGCGCCGACGTCCACATGCCCTACTCCAAACGCCTCGAGCAGGCGGCGATCCCCCACCAGGAGCACATCGTCAGCGCCGCGCTCGCGACCCTCGAGGGGGCGATGGCCTGATGGCCGAGATCGTGATGCCGCGCCTCTCGGACTCGATGGAGGAGGGCACGGTCCTCAAGTGGCTCAAGCAGATCGGTGACGAGGTGGCCGTCGGCGACGAGCTGGTGGAAATCGAGACCGACAAGGCGAACATGGCCTACGAGAGCGATGTGGCCGGGACGCTGACCGAGATCCTCGCGCCGGAGGGCGAGACGCTGCCGATCGGCGCGCCCATTGCCGTGGTCGGGGACGCGGGCGAGGCGCCGACGCGGGTGGAAGCGCCGACGGAGGCCGAGGAGCCGGTGGAGGCAGAGACCGAAGTGGTGCGGGAAGAGCCGGCGCAGGCGCCTCGCCCGACGCCACCTCCGACCACGGACGGTGAGCGCGTCAAGGCCTCGCCGCTGGCGCGGAGGGTTGCGCGGGAGAGCGGGGTGGACCTGGCGGCGGTCACCGGCTCCGGGCCCGGCGGGCGGATCGTGAAGGCCGACGTCGAGCAGCAGAAACCGTCCGAGGTCCCCACGGAGACCGCCAAGGGAGTCACCACGGAGCGAGAGCTGACGCGGTTGCAGCAGGTCGTCGCGCGGCGCATGTCCGAGTCGAAGGCCACCGCGCCGCACTTCTACCTCCAGTCGGAGATCGACATGAGCGCCGCCGTCGAGGCCCGCGCGCGGCTGAAGGCCCTGACCCCCGAGGGCGAGGTCGTCCCCTCCTTCAACGACATGGTGGTCAAGGCCTGTGCTCTGGCGCTCCGGGAGCACCCGCTCGCCAACGGCTCCTACAAGGACGGCCACCTCGAGCTCCACTCGCGGGTGAACGTGGGCGTCGCGGTGGCGGCCGAGGACGCCCTCGTCGTCCCCACCGTCTTCGACGCCGACAAGAAGGGCCTGCGGGAGATCGCCGCCGACGCCCGCGCCCTGGCCGGGAAGGTCCGGGACGGCCGGGTCACCCCGCCCGAGCTCTCCGGCGGCACCTTCACGGTCTCCAACCTGGGCATGTACGGCGTGTCGAACTTCTCCGCCGTGATCAACTCGCCCCAGGCCGCGATCCTCGCGGTCGGGGCGATCACCGAGAAGCCCGTCGTCCGCGAGGGCCAGATCACCACCGCCCACCTCCTCGGCGTCACCCTCGCCTGCGACCACCGGATCCTCTACGGCGCCCCCGCCGCCGAGTTCCTGGCGCGGATCCGGGCGCTGCTCGAGGAGCCGCTGTCGCTCGCCCTCTAGTGCGCTGTTTCCGGCTTTCCGATCGGGAAAACACACTGTAGGAATTTCGGTACGGTAAGAATTCCTCGCATGGTCTGGGGGGCCCATATAGCTGGGATACCCGTCGAGGAGACGGCGCTCAGCTTTGCGCCCTTCATCGCAGCGACCGGCGGCATCGCAGGAATAAAGCTGCGAGAGCGGTTGGGTAGGAGACGAACCCGCGCACGCCGCCGTAAGGGCGGAGCCGGAGGACAGCGGTGAGCCCCGCCGCGAGTCCTCCGGCCTCGCCGCTCGCCCCGAAAGCGCTGCGGCATCGGCGGAGCGTGCGCCGGCTCACGCCTGGTCAGCTCGCCGACCTTCGAGCGGCGATCGCCGCCGCCCAGGGGGTCGAGGACGATCGCGGCTACCAAGCCTGGGCCGGGATCCACGGGCTGCCGCTGCCGATCTCCTGCAAGCACCAAAGCGAGCTCTTCCTCCCTTGGCACCGCGCCTACCTCTACCTCTTCGAGAAGGCGCTGCAGGATCTGGTCCCCGGCGTGACGCTGCCGTGGTGGGACTGGACGGTCGAACACCAGGAAGGGATCCCGAGGGCCTACACCGTGCGCAAAGCGGACGGCCGCAAAAATCCGCTGTTCGACTCGCCGATCCAGAAATCCGGCCGTGAAGTTCCAGGCCAGTCCCGGACCACGCGCGCGCCTGGCCGCCCCGGAGAACTGCCCTCACCGCAAGCGGTGGAACAGGTCCTCGCGAACCGCGACTTCCTCACCTTCCAGTCCCAGCTCGAAGGAATCCACGACGGCGTCCACGTGTGGACCGGCGGGACGATGGGACGGATCCCGGTAGCCGCCTATGACCCCGTCTTCTGGGCCCACCACTGCATGATCGACCGGCTCTGGTACCTGTGGCAGCTGAGGCACGGTCCGGGCGTGCCGGGCGCGCTGCTCGACCGCGCGTTGGCGCCGTTCCCGATGACCGTCCGGGAAACGCTCGAAGTCAGTCACCTCGGCTATGACTACGCGGCCTCGACCGCGGCCGTGGGAGGCACCTGATGGTCGACCGCTTCACCAGCGCCCCACTCGAGCTCCCGGCCGCCGAACACCGCTTCGAGCGCGCCGACCTGATCTTCTACGGGCTCGACCATTCCGGCTCCTCTTACGAAGCGCAGGTGTTCATGGCATCGCGCGGGGTCGGCGGCGAACCCGATCAGTCCCACCGCGCCTACGTCGGCTCGTTCTTCATCTTCGGCCATGGCGGCTGCTTCGGCGACGTCGGTCACTGCGACATCCCGACCGCCCGCGACCCCTTCGACCTGCGCCCGGCCCACCAACTCGAGCCCGCGGTCCGCATCCTCACCGTCACCGAGCCGCTGAAGGCGATGCTCACGCAGGGACTCACGGCGGCGAAAGTCACCGTCGTCGCCCACACCGAAGGCCGCGCCTCGGACGAGGTCCTCTCCTTCCGCAAGATCCGGCTCGCCACCTATGCCTGAAGTCGCCAAGAGTGCGGCACCCGCGGAGTTCACGTGGGACGACCTTGCCCAGTACAAGGCAGAGAAGCGCTTCCTCGACGGCTACCCCTCCGATCAGCGCAGCTTCTTCTCCCCGCGCGACTCCCTCCACCCGATGTTGGCCTCGCTGCTCGGCAGCGCCCAACACTCACTCGTGCTCAACATGTACGGGTACGACGATCCGGAGCTCGACGAACTGATCCGCGGCAAGCTCGACTCCAAGCACGTGTACGTGCAGATGAGCCTCGACGAATCACAGGCGGGCGGGGTGCACGAGAAAGATCTGCTCGCCAAATGGTCGAACGACCAGTTCGGCAACTCGATCGCGATCGGGACCTCCGAAGTGCACCACGCGATCTCACACCTGAAGGTGCTGATCGTGGATGGCGTCTACTCGGTCACCGGCTCGACCAACTGGTCGATTTCCGGGGAGTCCGAACAGGACAACCAGCCCACGCTGAGCCGCAACGCCGTCGTCGCCTCCGAGCTCTGCGCGATCCTCGACCTGAACCACGACTGGATGCTGAAGCAGATGGCCGAAGCGCGCGCGAAGGGCTCGTGATCGTGACCCCCGACGAACGCCTCCAGCAGATCAAGCACGTCGTCGTCCTGATGATGGAGAACCGGTCCTTCGACCAGATGCTCGGCTACCTGCAGAAAGACGGGATGCCGGAGGTCGACGGGATCGCGGCCGCGCGACCGAACCCTGGCCCCGACGGGATCCCGGTCCCTCCTTTCGAATGGGGACCGGGCGAAACCGTGCCGAAGCCACCATCCGGGCACAAGCCGAAGATCCTCGACCCCTGCCACTCGCCCGGGTGCGTCCACAAGCAGCTCGAAGACGGCAACACCGGCTTCGTCAGGAACTTCGCGGCGACGCGAGCCGACGAGGAAGGCAAACCGATCGAGCTCGGTCCGGAGTTCCTGCGCGTGCCGATGGGCCACTACGGCGCCGGCCACCTGCCGGTCTACGACCACCTCGCCCGCAACTTCTGCGTCTGCGACGGCTGGCACGCCTCGATCCCCGGCGACACCTGGCCGAACCGGCAGTACTCGATCGCGGGTGAAGCGGGCGATCCGGTCACGCAGCACGGCGGGCTCCTCCACGACATCCTCGCCCGGCTGAAGGATCTCGGCGTCGGCAACCTCGGCAGCCTGCCGATCTACGAGGTCAAAGCCTTCACCAGGCAGCTCGCGGACGCGCAGTGGCGCTGGTACTCGCACGACCCGGCCACGCTGCGCGGCGTCGACGCCGAGTACCGCGAGTTCCGTCACGTGAATCGCGACAACTTCGCCTATTTCGACCGGAAGAAGGTCGGCTTCGCGACGGAAGTCGCAGAGGCGGCGATCGTCACTCACGACAGCTTCCTCGATGACGCCGCCAAGGGACAGCTACGCGACGTCTCCTGGATCGACCCGAACTTCATCGACCTGGACGTCCTCGACCCCAACTCCAACGACGACCATCCGCCCTCCGACGTGAAGGCCGGGCAGGCGCTGGTGCTGGAGCTCTACGAGGCCCTGACCAAGAGCCCCGACTGGGAGGACACGCTGCTGGTGATCGTCTACGACGAGCACGGGGGCTTCTACGACCACGTCGAGCCGCCGCCGATCCAAGATGGCTCGGGGTTCGCGACGCTCGGCGTGCGGGTGCCCGCGATCGTGGTCGGGCCGCGGGTCCGCAAGCACGTCTCGCACGAGGTCTTCGACCACACCAGCCTGATCGCGACGATCCTGAGGCGATTTGCCGCCGACCCCGAGGCGGCGCTGGCGGCGATGCCGAAACGAGTGCAGATGGCGCAGCACCTCGGCATCCTGCTCGAGGATTCCCCTCGCACGGACATCGACCCACACGAGAAAATCCACAAGACCATGGCCGAATGGAGACGGCAGGCGCACGAAGAACGACGCGCGCGCAAGGCCATCCCCTCGGCGGCCATCGACGGCGCCGGGCACGCCATGGACCTCCACGACTTCCAGGAGGAATTCGCCAGGTTCGCCCTCGTCATGCGCAGAGCGTTGCCGCCCAGCCAGCCCTGACCCGGTGCGTTCGTCGTTGGTTCGGTATACGAGCCCTAAGGACGAACGCTCTGCGGGGGGAGTGGGTCAGCAGGTCTTCTTCGCGCCGGTCATCGCGTTCCAGGCGCCGCCGAGGGAGAAGTCGGCGTCGACGCTGAAGGTGCCGGGGCGGGCGACGCGGGCGATGGTCCAGTTGCCGTGGCGGAGGAGGCAGCCGGCGCCGTCGCCGATCGACCAGTAGGGGGTGAAGTTGACGCGGACGAGGAATTCGCCGGGTTTGGTGACGTTGAGGGCGAAGCCCTGGGGGCCGACCGAGTCGGCGCTGCCGCGGCCCGTGCCGAGGGGGGCGACGAGGGGCTTGGGTTCGGCGACTTCGTAGATGCGCCAGTGGCGGTCGTGGAAGCGTTCGTGGAGGTAGGCGGGGCCCGCGAGGATGAGGCGGCGCTCGGCGGCCGAGGAGTAGTCGAGGGGCGCGTTCGGGAGCGCGACGTAACGGATCGCGTTGTTGCGGAGCCAGCGTTGGTAGCTGCGGTCGGTGAGGGCGCCTTCCTTGTAGAAGATGTCGTCGCGGGCGGTGTCGAGCTGGCGCAGCCAGCCGCGGGCGAGCTCGAACTTCGGCGCCAGGTAGGCCGACTCCCAGTGGTTCGCGGTCGGCGGGACCTCGATCCGGGTGCCGCGGCCGCCGTGCGCCATCAGCCAATGGGAGGCGGGGGCGAAGAAGGATTCTTTGGTCGAGGGGTCGCCGACGGAGCGGGCGATCTGGGAGACGCTGGCGGTGAACTGCCAGTAGAGGCTGCCGAGGAGGGTGACGACGAGGACCGCGGTGTAGAACCAGGCCGGGACGCGGGGATGGGGGCGCGGCAAGGGGCGGTGCGAGAGCAGGACCGCCGCCAGGACCGGGCCGCCGAAGAGGGCGCCGAGGCGCACCGCGTTGCCGCCGAGCGCGTTCGGGGTGAGGTAGATCGCGGTCGAGGCGACGGCATAACCGACGATGACCCGGCGCAGCCGCGCCTCGCCCTCGGCCCGCCAGGTGAGGAAGAGGGCGCCGGCGCACCAGGCCGGGATCGCGACGAAGGAGGAGGAGACGAAGGGGAAGGTGCCCGGTTCGGGGAAGGCGAGGTTGGGCGCGACGGTGAGGACGAGCGCCACCGCGGCGGCGCCGAGCGCGGCGCGGTTGAGGCGCTCGCCGCGTTCCCAGACCCCGGCGGCGAGGACCCCGGCCAGGAAGCCGCCCGCGACCGGGCTCGCCAGCGGGCAGGCGGCCGCCGCGAGGAGCGCGAGCGTCGTCCTCCCCAGCTGCAGCGAGCGCAGCGCCGCCAGCCCGAACGCGACGCCGAAGGCGAAGGTCAGCTGCCCGTCGGCGAGCAGGGTGACGACGCCCGCCGCGAACCAGAGCGTCGCCCAGCGCGCCTCCGTCCCCCAGCGGTCCCGGACCAGGCGGTCGAAGAGGTAGGACGACGCGACCACCGACAGCATCCCCAGCACCTGCGGGCCGAGCAGCGCCGCCGCGGGCGGGAACAGCAGGCTGTAGTTGAGCGTGTAGTGGCCCGCGTACCAGGAGGAGTTCCAGATCGCGAGGCCGGTGTGCTCGAAGAGCTCGGTGTGGAAGACCTGCGCCGCGAGGTCCCCGACCTGCGGGTCCCAGATCAGCATCAGCGACGCCAGCGCCGCGCTCAGCGCAACCGCGGGCAGCCATTCGGGGCGGTACGGCTTCGACTGGAGCATGCGGTGAGCACAGCATATGGGGGCGACTTGAGAGAATTATGGGAATGAGCGCCGAGCTGCTTCTCATCGACTGCGGGACCGTCCCCTACCGCGAGGCCTGGGACCTGCAGCTGGCGCTGGCCGAGCGGCGCGGCGCGGGGGCCGTCCCGGACGCGGTGCTGCTGCTGGAGCACCCGCCGGTGTACTCGCGCGGGCGGCGCACCAAGCCGGAGGAACTGCCGATGGGGGACGCCTGGTACGAGGGGCAGGGGATCGAAGTCCTCGACACCGACCGCGGCGGGCTCGTCACCTATCACGGGCCGGGACAGCTGGTCGCCTACCCGATCCTCGACCTGACGCCGCTGGGCGGCGACGTGCACGAGTACGTGCGGGGGCTGGAGCGGGTGATGATCGGGGCGCTGGCCGAGCACGGGGTCGGCGCGCAGACGATCGCCGGGCTGACCGGGGTGTGGACCGAGGGGCCGCCGCCGGCGCCGGGGCTGGTGGGCGCGGCGGAGAAGATCGGCTCGATCGGCGTCCACGTCAGCAAGGGCATCACCACGCACGGGCTGGCGGTGAACGTCGACAACGACCTGGAGCCGTTCTCGTGGGTGATCCCGTGCGGGATCCAGGGGGTGGCGATGACCTCGATCCTGAAGGAGGGCGGGAGCGACGCGACCGTGGCGGCGTACGCGGCGACGGTGGGGCGGCATTTCGGCGCGGTCTTCGAGCGGGAGACGCGCTCCGCGACCCTCGCCGAATTGGGCCTGGACCGACAGCCCGCTAGGCTCGGTGGCGAGCGATGAGCGACACCGTCGTCCCCAACGAGTCCAAGGCGCCCGCCGAGCGCGTCCACGTCACCCGCTCCCGGGCCAAGCCGGGCGGCACCGCGCAGGCCGACGGCGCGATCCCCTTCAAGCGCACGCGCAAGCCGCCATGGCTGAAAGTGCCGGCGCCGGGCGGGCCGAACTACCGGCGGCTGAAGGAGAAGATCGCCGCCGACAACCTCCACACCGTCTGCGAGGAGGCCAACTGCCCCAACGTCGGCGAGTGCTGGGAGCGCGGCACGGCGACCTTCATGATCCTCGGCGACGTCTGCACGCGGCGCTGCGGGTTCTGCAACGTGCAGACCGGGAAGCCGAGCTGGCACGACCCGCTGGAGCCGCTGCGCGTCGCCAACCAGGTGAAAGCCATGGGACTTCGTCACGCGGTCGTCACGTCGGTGGACCGCGACGACCTGCCCGACTACGGGGCAAGCGCCTTCGTCGGCGTCGTCCGCTCGATCCGCATGCTGGCGCCCGAGTGCAAGGTCGAGATCCTCACCCCGGACTTCCGCGGCCAGGAGATGCCGCTGGCCAAGGTCATCCACGAGAAGCCCGACGTCTTCAACCACAACGTGGAGACCGTGCCGCGCCTCTACCCGATCGCCCGCCGCGGCTCGGTGTTCGCCCGCTCCGCGCGGGTGCTGAAGATGGCGAAGGAGATGGGGGGCGACGACGTCGTCACCAAGTCGGGGCTGATGGTCGGGCTCGGCGAGAGCTTCGAGGAGATGGTCGAGACCTTCGGCCTGCTGCGCGAGCACCGCGTCCAGGTGCTGACCGTCGGCCAGTACCTGCGGCCGACCGAGAACCACCTGCCGGTCGTGCGCTACTGGCACCCGGAGGAGTTCGAGGCGCTGGAGAAGGCGGCCTACGACCTCGGCTTCGAGTCGGTCGCGGCGGGGCCGCTGGTGCGCTCGAGCTACCACGCCGACCAGAACCTGCCGGTCGGGAAGCGGGCCGAGAGCCTGCTGGCGTGACCGGAGCGCGGATCGTCCGGCCGCTGGAGCCGGACGAGGTCGACGTCCGCATCGATTACTTCCACGACGCCTCCGACGAGTACCTCCTGCACCTCGGCGTCGACCGGGCGCTGCTGCCCTCGCGGGACGCCTGGCGCGCCCACTACGCGGCGGACTTCGCCAGGCCGCTCGCCGAGCGCGACACCTACAACCTGGCCTGGGAACTCGACGGCCGGATCGTCGGCTTCAGCTCGGTCGACAACATCGCCTTCGGCGAGGAGGCCTTCATGCACCTCCACATCGTCGAGGAGCCCCGGCGCCGCTCCGGCCTGGGGACGGAATTCGTCCACCTCTCGGTCGCCGAGTACTTCCGCGCCCTCGACCTGAAGCGACTCTTCTGCCAGCCGAACGCCTTCAACGTCGCCCCGAACCGGACCCTGCAGCGCGTCGGCTTCCGCTACGTCTTCACGAAAGAGATGCAGCCGAGCGCGATCAACTTCCCCCAGCCCCTGACCCGCTGGGTGATCGAGCGGCCGGGTTAGCTGGCGGTTCGCGGGGAGCCTCCAAGGGGCGGCGGGACGCCGGGGAAGGGTTCAGGCCCCGCAGGCTGGCGCCCGGGAGGGTTCGGGCCCCGCAAGCTGTCGCCCGGAAGGGTTCGGGGCCCCGCAAGCTGGCGCCCGGGGTAGGGACGCGCCACTCTCGCCACGGCCCGGGCAGGCTGTGGCCGTGGCGAGAGTG
>CALCIA010000257.1 GCA_937907435.1 uncultured Actinomycetes bacterium | reverse complement strand
CATGTGTTAAGCACGCCGCCAGCGTTCGTCCTGAGCCAGGATCAAACTCTCCGTGAAATTTACTTCTACAGAGAGCCTGTCAATGACTTCATGGCCGCCGAGTACACAAGTACGGCGACCGTCATGACGAGGTAAATCAAGACCATCCGGCGCGCTGGCGCACCGAATGGGTCGGGCTGAACATTCCGCAGGTCGATTGGATGACCCGCGGAGATGCACGCTGCTCAGTTTTCAAAGACCGTTGCGCCTCCGAGACGGGATTCGCCTCTCTCAGACGCCGGGGCCCCACAAGGGAGCCCCAGAGGGCGACGGAATATAGCGCTCCGTCAGGCGTTTGTCTAGTCCAGGCTGGAGAGTCTTGCGAAACGCCGCTTCCCGACCTGCAAAACCCGCCCGGCAAGCGCCTCGGCGGGGACGTCGAGATTATGCGCATCGACGGCCTCGCCGTCAAGTTTCACCCCGCCCCCGGCCAGGAGGCGGCGGCCCTCGCTGGTGCTCATGCCGAACGAGCCCGCGATCAGCCGCGGCAGGTGGACCTCGCCGTCGCCGTCCGACAGATAGTCGGAGAGGTCGACCTCGGGGATGTCCTCCGGGACCGCGTGCTGGACGAAGACTTTGTCGAAGGCCTGCTCCGCCTCGCGCCCCTTGCCCGAGCCATGGAAGCGGTCCACGATCTGGCCCGCCAGGAAGCGCTTCTGCCGCACCGGCTCGGCCTCCGGCTTCTCCACCTGGGGCAGCAGCAGCCGGAAGTACTCGTCCATCGCCTCGTCGGGGATCGACATCAGCTTGCCGAACATCTCGTCCGGCGGGTCGGTCACCCCGACGTAATTGCCAAGGCTCTTGCTCATCTTCTGCACGCCGTCGGTCCCGACCAGGATCGGCAGGGTCATGATCGACTGCGGCGGCTTGCCGTAGGCACTCTGCACGTCGCGCCCGAAGAGCAGGTTGAACTTCTGGTCGGTGCCGCCGAGCTCGACATCGGCGTCGATCGCCACCGAGTCGTAGCCCTGCATCAGCGGGTAGAGCAGCTCGTGGCCCGCGATCGGCGCGTTCTCCGCCATCCGCTTCTGGAAGTCGTCGCGCTCGAGCAGCCGCGCCACCGTCGTCGTTCCCATCAGCCGCAGCAGGTCGGCGAGGTTCATGTCCAGCCACTCGCCGTTGCGCCGCACCTCGGTCTTCGCCGGGTCGAGGATCTTGTAGGCCTGCTCCTGGTAGGTCGTGGCATTTGCCTCGATCTCCTCCGGCGTCGGCACCGGTCGCGAGGCCGAGCGCCCGCTCGGATCGCCGACCCGGGCGGTGAAGTCGCCGACGATCAGGACGACCGTGTGGCCCGCCGCCTGGAATTCGGCCAGCTTGCCGAGGACCACGGTGTGGCCGAGGTGGATGTCGGCCGTGGTCGGGTCGATCCCCAGCTTCACGCGCAGCGGCCGGTCCAGCTTCAGCTGCTCGGCGAGCCGCCCCTCGGGCAGCACGTCGACCGCGTTGCGGGTCAGATCCGGCACGGTCGCAATGCTAGACTCCGCGCCACGCTCGACGGGGTCCGCCACCCGCTCGGGCGCGTTTTTCGTTCCCGCTTGTATGGCCGTCTCCTTACTCAAGCGCCGACGCAGCAGCGACGGCGGTGAGATTCCGCCGGCGCCGCCGGCAGTTCCACTCTCCCCCGCTGCGCCCGGCCCACCGAAACGGACCAAGCCGCGCCTCAAGAAGCTGCGGTTCCTCTTCGTGCTGCTCGGCCTCGGCATCCTCGCCGTGATCTCGATGATCTTCGGGATGATGGCCGCGGTCTCCCAGGACCTGCCGGCGATCTACAACTTCGCCCAGTACAAGGCGCAGAAGAACAGCGAGGTGGTCGACTCGAGCGGGCGGCTGATCGGCACGCTGTCCTCCGATCAGAACAAAATCCTCCTCAGCCCCGCGCAGATCAGTCCCAACATCAAGAACGCGGTGGTGTCGATCGAGGACGCCCGCTTCTACGAACACGACGGCGTCGACTTCCGCGGCATCGGCCGCGCGCTGGTCTCCGACATCCTCAGCGGCAGCGCCCAGCAGGGCGCCTCGACGATCACCGAGCAGTTCGTCAAGAACGCGCTCGAAGCCGAAGGCAGCCGCACCGTGCTGGAGAAGTTCCGCGAGGCGGCGCTCGCCTACAAACTGGAGAAGCACTGGTCGAAGGAGAAAATCCTCACCGAGTACCTGAACACGATCTACTTCGGCGAGGGCGCCTACGGGATCGAGGCCGCCGCCCAGACCTACTTCGGGGCCGCCCACCCCGGCTGCGGCGGCGAAGCCGAACCGTGCGCGGCGGTGCTCGAGCCCTGGGAGGCGGCGATGATCGCCGGGATCATCGCCTCGCCGTCGGCCTTCGATCCCAAGTACAACCCCGAAGCCGCGCTGGCGCGCCGCAACCTGGTGCTGGAAAAGATGGTGCAGCAGGGCTACATAACGCACCAGCAGTACAAAGAAGGCATACATAAGGCGCTCCCCGCCCCGGCCGACATCAAGCCGCCGACGCTGCAGTCGAAGGCCCCCTACTTCACCGCCTTCCTGCGCCAGCAGCTGGTCGAACGCTACGGCGCCGAGAAGGCCTACTTCGGCGGCCTCGAAGTCCACGCGACGCTCGACCTGCAGCTCCAGGAAGCGGCCGAAGAAGCGGTCAGCTCCTACCTCGGCTACTCCCCCGCGACCGCCTCGGTCGTCGTCATCGACAACCACACCGGCGGGATCAAGGCGATGGTCGGCGGGCCCGACTTCGAAACCGCGCCGTTCAACCTGGCGACGCAGGGACGGCGCCAGCCGGGCTCCTCGATCAAGCCCTTCACGCTGCTGACGGCGCTCGAAGAGGGGATCTCGCCGGAAACCGAATATCCCTCCGAACAGCGGACCTTCCACTTCGGCAAGAAGGGCGGCGAAACGTTCACCGTCCACAACGACGAAGAAGGCTATCTGGGGTCCTGCTCGATCGCCTGCGGCCTGACCTACTCCGACAACTCGATCTACGCGGCGCTGGCGCTGGAAGGGCTGGAAGGCAAGACGATCGGCGACCGCACCCGCTCGATCGCGAAGACGATCCACAAGGCGGGCTACACCGACCCGATCTCGACCAACCCGGCGATGGTGCTGGGCGGGCTGAAGGAAGGCGTCTCGCCGCTCCAGTGGGCCTACGCCTACTCGACGATCGGCAACAACGGCAAGCGCATCTCCGGCACGCTGGCGCCCCGCCCCGGCGACAGCCCGCTCACCTTCGAGGAAGTGACGAAAGACGGCAAGCCGATCAAGGGCGGCGAAAACAAGCCGATCCACCACCAGGTCTTCAACCAGGAAACCGTCGAAGAGCAGAAGGGGATCATGGAAACGGTGATCTCCGAGGGCACCGGGACCGCGGCCCAGACCGGCGGGCCGGAAGAGTGGGGCAAGACCGGGACGACCGAGGAAGAGGGCGACGCCTGGTTCTGCGGCGGCGTCGCCTCCGAAGTGACCGCCTGCGTCTGGGTCGGCTACCCGGACACGACCACCCCGATGCTCACCCTCTACAACGGCGGCCCGGTGATGGGCGGCACCTACCCGGCGCTGATCTGGGCCCGCGTCATCTCCGCCTGGGAAGAAATCAAGAAACAGCACCTGGCCGAAAAGAAGGCGAAGGAACGCGCCAAGGAAGCCAAGGAAAACGAAGGCAAGTCGGGCGACGAAGCCGAAGAAGAAATCGAAGCCGGCGAATACGAAGAATCCGAATACATCGCGCCGGAAGAAACCTACGAAGGCGAAGTCGAAGAAGAATTCGTCCCCGAAGAAGAAGTCGAAGAAGGCGCAACCGGCGGCCGCAACGAAACCGAAGCCCCGGTCGAAGAAGTCGAAGAAGCCCCGGAAGAAACGACTCCACCGGTCGAAGAAGCCGCTCCGCCGGAAGGCGGCGCGGCGGCGGGCGGCGGGGTTACTGCGGGGTAGCTGGGGGTTTGGGGCCGGCGGGGCTGGCGCCAGGGAAGGGACGGGGGCTCGCAAGCTGGCGCCCGGAAGGGGCGGGGACCCGCAAGCTGTCGCCCGGGGAAGGGACGGGGACCCGCAGGCCGAAGCCCGGGGCGC
>CALCIA010000256.1 GCA_937907435.1 uncultured Actinomycetes bacterium | reverse complement strand
TGCCAGGACCCCCATGAGGAGCCCAGGACCACCTCGGACGGCCGCAAGCGCCCCGGACCCCCGCCCGGCCCTCAGGGGGTGAAGCGGTGGCCGTGCTCGCGGGTCGGGGCGGCGACGCCGGCGGGGGCGGGCTCCAGGTGGAGGAAGTCGGTCTGCAGGCGGGCGCGGAGTTCGGCGGCGACCTCGGTCGCCGCGGCGCGCTCGTCGTCGGCGGTGATCAGGATGACGTCGGTCGCGGGGAAGGTGCGGAGCTCGTCCTCGACCGCCTGCACCACGTCTTCGTCGCCGACTGCCGCCCCCGCCGTGGTCAGGCCGGCCATGGCCAGCGCCGCCAGTGAGAGGACGCAGCGCTGCTGGGCGGCCTCGAAGGTCGGCCGCCGCTCGCCGCTCCAGCGGTCGAGGAGACGGCGGGAGGCCGGCACGAGCAGGCGGACCTCGCTCTGCGGCGCCCAGGGGTCGGCGACGGCACAGAGGTCGGCGATCTCCTCGACCGTCCGCGGATCCTCCAGCGTCGAGCGGCTGACCAGCAGGACGTGGCGGCGCAGGTCATACAGCGGCGCCGGGACGATCGGCCCGCGCGGCGTCGCCCGGGCGGCGCCGAGGATGACCACGGACGCCGCCAACGCGCCCACCGCCATCCCCAGGCCCGGCCCGCCGACGTAGAAGGCACCGACGATCGCCACCGCGATCGCCGCGATGATCAGCGGCAGCGACCAGGCCGGGAGGATGACCGGTTTATCCCCATGGGACTCGACGGCGATCACGGCTCGCTCCCCGACCGCGCCGGCCTAGCGCCGTGTCCGGTGACGGGCGCCCGGTTCTGGCGCCGCAATCGGCGTGGCCGGCAAGGACGCAGACCCGAAGGCGTGGCAGCGCCACGTCGAGCGGTCGAGGACGCCGCCGGACGCGGCGAGGGCAAGCCAGAGAGGGTGGACGTTGCCGGACACGGCGCTAAGACCGACGGATCACGAGCCGACCTCGATCGGGGCGCCGACCAGGCTCCCCCACTCGGTCCACGAGCCGTCGTAGTTCTTGACGTCCTCGTGACCGAGCAGCTCGTGCAGGACGAACCAGGTATGGGCGGCGCGCTCGCCGATCCGGCAGTAGGAGATCACCGGGGCGCCGTCCGCCAGCACGCCCTTCTCGGTGTAGAGCTTGCGCAGGTCCTCCTCGGATTTGAAGCTGCCGTCCTCGGTGACCGCCTGCGACCAGGGGACGGATGCCGCGCCGGGGATATGCCCGCCGCGCTGCGCGTTCTCTGCCTCGTAGCCCTGCGGCGAGATGATCTCGCCGGCGAACTCCTGCGGGCTGCGGACGTCGACGAGGCGCGTGTCGCTGTCGAGCGACGTCAGGACGTCGTCGCGGAACGCGCGGATCGCGTCGTCGGTCGAGGTGACCGCGAACGTCGCCGCGTCGTAGGAGGGAACCTCGGCGCTGGTCTCACGCTTCTCGGCGATCCACTTTTCCCGCGGACCGTTGACGAGCTTCACGTCCTTGTGACCGTAGTAACGGAAGTACCAGTACGTGTAGGCGGCAAACCAGTTGTTGCGGTCACCGTAGAGGACGACCGTGTGGTCGTTGGAGATGCCGTGCTCGCCCATCAGCTTGCCGAAGTCCTCCGGGCCGAGGAAGTCACGCTTGACCGGATCCTGCAGGTCGGCCTGCCAGTCGAAGCCGATCGCGCCCGGGATGTGGGCCTTGGCGTAGAGGCCGGCGTCCTCGTCGACCTCGACGAAGCGGACCGAGTCGTCGTTCAGGTGGTCGGCGACCCAGTCGGTCTCCACCAGTACATCGTTTGCGTAGCTCATTTAAGCCTCCGTCTTGGTGTGGCTCGCGGTGGCGGTGGTCGCGGTCGCGGCGGTGACGGCCGCGTGTTTGCGCGCGTCCTCGTCGCTCATCAGCGCGTGCACCGCGTCGGGCACGCCGTACTCGTAGGGACCACCCACCACGCGGGGGATCTGATCGAAGTTGAAGCGCGGCGGTGGCGAGGAGACCTGCCACTCGATCGTGCGCGCGTGCCAGGGGTTCGAGCCGGCTTTCGGACCGAACCGCCAGGAGACGATCATGTTGTAGAGGAAGACCAGCTGGGCGGCGCCGAGCAGGAAGCTGAAGCAGCTGATCAGCAGGTTCCAGTTGCCGAATTGGGACGCGTAGTCGGCGACCCGGCGGGGCATCCCGTCCATGCCGATCCAGTGCATCGGCACGAAGGTTCCCCAGGTGCCGATCAGGGTCAGCCAGAAGTGGACGCGACCCAGCCGCTCGTCGTACATCCGCCCGGTGATCTTCGGGAACCAGTAGTAGACGCCGGCGAAGATCGTGAACACCGAGCCCGCGAACAACACGAAGTGGATGTGGGCGACGATGAAGTAGGTGTCGGTGACGTGGATGTCGATCGGCACCAGGGCGACCATCACGCCGCTGATCCCACCGACCACGAAGCTGACTATGAAGCCGAGCGCGAATAACATCGCGGTCGAGCGGGTGTGGAGTTTGCCGTAGAAGAGCGTCGCCAGCCAGGAGAAGATCTTGATCCCGGTCGGCACCGCGATCAGGACCGAGGTCATCATCATCGCGATCCGCAGCCAGCTGAACATCCCGGCGACGAACATGTGGTGCGCCCAGACCGAGTAGCTGAGCACGACGATCGCGAGCAGCGACAGTGACATCAGCCGGTAGCCGAAGATCGGTTTACGGGCGTTGGTCGAGATGACCTCGCTGATGATCCCGAACCCGGGGATGACCATGATGTAGACGGCCGGGTGGGAGTAGAACCAGAAGACGTGCTGGTAGCTGACCACGTCGCCGCCCGCCCCGAACTGGAAGAAGTTGGTGTGCATGAGGCGGTCGAACAGGACCATGATCTGGACGCCGGCGAGGAACGGCGTGGCCGCGACCACCAGCAGCGAGGTGGCGAAGTTCGCCCAGGCCAGCAGCGGCATCCGCCAGAAGCTCATCCCGGGCGCCCGCATGGTCACGATCGTGACCAGGAAGTTGACCGCCGCCAAGATCGATGAGAACCCGGCGAACTGGAGGCCGACGTTGAAGAACGACTGCCCGAGTGGAGCGCCGGTGGAGAGCGGGGCGTAACCGGTCCAGCCGGCGTCGAAGGCGCCGCCGGGCATCAGGAAGCTGAGGACGAAGATGATCCCGGCGAGCGGCAGGAGCCAGTAGCTCAGCGCGTTCAGCCGCGGGAAGGCCATGTCGGGCGCCCCCAGCATCAGCGGCAGGACGTAGTTCGCGATGCCCGCCAGGGACGGGATCACGAACATGAAGATCATGATCGCGGCGTGGGTGGAGAAGAGGCTGTTGAAGGTGCCGGCGCCGACGATCTGGGTGCCGGGCTGGGCGAGCTCGGCGCGGATCAGCATCGCCAGCAGGCCGCCGACGAAAAAGAAGAAGAACGTCGTGACCATGTACTGGATGCCGATCACCTTGTGATCGGTGTTGAAGGTGAAGTAGTCGCGCCAGGACGAGGCCCCGTGCCCGGTGTGGTCTTCCTTCTTCGTGGCGGTGCCGAAGCCCCAGCTGATCCAGTAGGAGAAGGCGCCGATGCCGAGCAGGAAGCCGAGCGGCGCGGTGATCAGCGGGACGATGATGTGCGGGTAGCCCGTCTGTTCGGTCTGCCATACCGGCAGGCCGGAGACGGCGCGCAGGATGACGACGAGGGCGAGCCCGAGGGCGCCGCCGAACAGGGTTCCGGCGAGCGCTTTGCCCCAACGCTTCCGCAGGTCCTCTCCCGAGATGCCGAAGTCGGTTTCCGGACTGATGTCCGCTCCTGCGATTGCCTCCTGGGGGAGGGTTCTGCTCGCCATGGGTCCTCCGTGATCAGACGCTTAGTTTCTACACGCCGAATGGGAAAATATCAATTTGCCGCCCACCGGTCAGTCCTCGACCAACTCGGCCTCGACCGTGACCTCCGCGCCGGCGAACAGTCGGGAGACCGGACAGAGCTGTGCGGCTTCCTCCACGACCGCGGCAAAACCGGCCGCGTCGGCGCCCTCCACATGAGCCTTCGCCGCGATCTTCGAGCTGACGATCGTCGGCACGCCGTCGACCTCGTCCAGGGTCACCGTCGCCTTGATCTCGAGCGACTGCGGGACCAGCTTCGCCTCGCCCAATTTCATCCCCAGGGCCATCGCGAAGCAGGACGAATGGGCCGCCGCGCAGAGCTCCTCGGGGCTGGTCCGACCCTGCGGATCCTCGACCCGCGAGGCCCAGGTGACCTCCACCCCCTCGATCCCGTGGCTCTCGCCGTCGATGACGCCGCGCCCGGCGGCGAGGCTGTCGGTCCAGGTGGTCTTGGCGCTGCGGGTTGCGATCGGCACGGGGGCTCCTTCGCGTCGCGGGGTTGACGGCTCAGCCACCCATTTATACAGCGGTGGTGTGGAAATCAGCCGATCCGGTGAATTTACCCACACATCATGTGTAAACTGCCGACCATGCGAGCGACCACCGGTATCGACCCCGCCCTGACCCTCGCGGAGCTGGCTTCCGAGCATCCGCCCCGCACCCGCCTCTTCGAGAGCCTGACCCTCGATTACTGCTGCGGCGGCACGAGCACCCTCGACGACGCCTGCCGCGAGCGCGGGCTCGACGTCGACGCGGTCCGCGCGCAGCTCGAAGCCGTCGACCAGGAGGCCGCCGCCCCCGCGACCGAGGCCGAGCGCGACTGGCGCGAGGCGGGGATCGAGGAGCTCTGCGAGCACGTCGTCACCGCCCACCACGACTACCTGCGCGAGGAAATGCCGCGGATCTCCGAGCTCTTGGCGACGGTGGTCCGCGTCCACGGCACCGACTGCATCGACTTCGAGATCATCCAGCGCGCGTTCACGTCCCTGCGGGTCACGCTGGAAGAGCACATCGAGGAGGAGGAGCGGGAACTGTTCCCGGCCTGCATCGCCCTGGACCGGGGCGATCCGGCCGCGGGCCTCGACCACCCGACCGTGCAGCGCCACCGCGACGAGCATGAGGCGGTGGGCGCGAAGCTGACCGCCCTGCGCGCGCTCGCCGGCGGCTACGACCTCTCACAGGCGCTGTGCTCGACCCACGGCGCCCTGCTCGACGCGCTGCGGCTGCTGGAGGCCGACCTGCACCGCCACGTCCACGAGGAGAACAACGTGCTGCTCCCCCGGGTCGACGCGCTGATCGAGCCGCTTCCCGAGGTCGCGAGGCCCTGAGGCGACCACGATGGCCGCCGACCTCCAACCGGCGACCGCGGCCGTGATGAGCGAACTGGCCCGCGAAGCGCTGATCGCGCTCGCCGACGCGGGCCACGCCGACCAGGCCAACCGCCTTGCCGCGAGCGCCTACGTGCGGCTGCGCCACGACGACCCCGTCGGGGCCCAGCGCATCAACGCGCTCATGCACAAGCTGTGTCGTCCACCCCGCAAACAGAAACACGAGGAGGAACCAGTGTCACCCACCGACAAGGAGCTCGACGTCCGCAACGAGCCGCCCGCCCGGCGCCACGAGCTGATCTTCGAAAACTACGAAGCGCTCGGCAACGGCGAGGGCTTCGTCCTGGTCAACGACCACGACCCGAAACCGCTCGAATACCAGTTCGCCGCCGAGCATCCCTCGGAGTACACCTGGGAGTACCTGGAGCAGGGCCCGACGGTGTGGCGCGTGCGGATCGGCAAGCCGGCCGAGGCGGCAAGCTAGATGGAGGCGGGCGTGCCGGGGCTTGCCGCGCTGGCCGCGGACCCCACGCCGGAGCTGGTCCGGGAACTGCTGCACGGCGTGATCGACCCTGAGCTCGGGGTCGACATCGTCGAGCTCGGACTGCTCCGCGAGGCGGCGGTGAAGGATGGCGTGGCCCGCATCCGCTTCACCGTCACCACCCCGGCATGCCCGCTCTCCTCCTACATCGAAGACGAGATCCACGCCTGCCTCGCCCAGGCGCCGGGCCTGCGCCACGTGCTGGTCGAGTGCGAGATGGAGCCACCATGGTCACCCGAGGAAATGAGCGAGACCGCGCGCACGGCGCTCGGTTGGAAGGACTGAGCGCGCCCGCCGGGACCGCCCGGCCGCGCCCCACCGGCCGTTCGCGCCTGCTGCGCCGCCTGCCGCTGCTGGCGGCGGCCCTCGTCGCCCTGCTCGCGGGCCTCTGGGCGGGCCTGCTGCGGCTGGGGATCGACCTGCCGCCGTTGCGGTCGGACCTGGCGACCCTCCACGGCCCGCTCCTCGTCCTCGGCTTCCTCGGCACCCAGATCGGGCTCGAGCGCGCGGTGGCGCTGCGCCGCCGGATCCCCTGGCCCTACCTCGCCCCGGTCGGCGCCGCGGCGGGCGCGACCTGGCTCCTGGTCGGCCTGCCGACCACGGTCGGCCAGCTCCTGATGGCGCTCGGGGGCGTCGCGCTCTGCGTCATCTTCATCGCCGTCCATCGCATCGACCCGACCGCCCACAACACGGTCATGGGACTCGGCGCCGCGGCCTGGGCGGCGGGGGCGATCGTCTGGCTCGTCGACGACCAGGTCGTCCGCGCGGTGCCGTTCCTGGTCGCCTTCCTGGTGCTGACGATCGTCGGCGAGCGGCTCGAGCTCTCGCGGATGCGCAAGCCCACGCGGCTCACGCGGGCGGCGCTGCTGGCCTCGATCGCGCTCTTCTCCGTGGGCGTGGTGGCGACGCTCCCCGACCGCGAGCTCGGCGTGCGGCTGGCCGGGGCCGGGATGCTGGCGCAGGCCGCCTGGCTCGCCCGCAACGACGTCGCCCGCCGCACGATCCACATGGGCGGCGTCACCCGCTTCATGGCCGTCGCCCTGCTGGCCGGCTACTGCTGGCTCGCCGTGGCGGGCGTCCTCTGGCTCCACTACGGCGACCTGCTCGGCTTCGGCTTCACCTACGACGCGATGCTCCACGCCGTCTTCCTCGGCTTCGTCTTCTCGATGGTCTTCGCCCACGCGCCGGTGATCGTCCCGGCGGTGCTCGGCGTCGCCCTGCCCTACCGCCGCGCGATGTACGCGCCGCTCGTCCTCCTGCACGTCGGCGTCGTCCTGCGCGTGGTCGGCGACCTCAGCGAAAACGTCACCGCGTGGCGCTGGGGCGGGGTGCTGGACGAGGCGGCGATCCTTGCCTTCCTGGCGATCGCGGTCGCGACCGGGGCAACGGCCCGGCGGCGACCCATGCGTGCACATAGCCGACCCACGTGAGGGTCGCCAGCACGACGTGCACCCAGACGATCTCGGTCGGCAGGGCGAGCGCGTACTGGGTGATGCCGACGAACCCCTGGGCCGCCAGCAGCAGGCAGACGAAGGTCAGCGTCCGCACCAGCTCGGGTACCGCCGCGCGCTGCCGCGCGACCCACCAGGCGCCGACCGTCGCGAGGCCGAGTGAGGTGACCAGGAGCCCGTGCGCGACGACGAGCCGGGCGAGGGTCTCGCTGCCCCACCAGCCGAGGCGATGGACGAGCTGCCCGGTCCCGGAGGCGCCCGCGTGCGGGCCCGCGGCCGTGGCCACGCTGCCGAGCACGAGCACCCCCGCGGCGACGACGACCAGCGCCCGGACGTAGAGGACCGTCCACCGGTCGGCACCGGGACGACCGAGCTCCTCGGGCTCCAGGCGGGAGCGATGCCAGAGCTCGAACGCGGCGACGAGGATCACCATCGAGACCCAGTAGTGGGCCATGACCCAGACCGGCGCCAGCTTGTAGAGGACCGACTCGCCGCCGATCACGGCCTGGAGCAGCACGCCGAGCGGCAGCGACGCGCCGAGCAGCCGCAGGTCCCGCCGCCGCGGCCACAGCGGCCGCCGCAGGTAGGTGCCGAGCCAGGCCGCGAGCGCCGCGATGGTGACCAGGACGACGAAGATCCGGTTGGAGAACTCGATCAGCGAGTACGTGTTGAGCGGCGGTTGCAACGAGGTGCTCGTGCACCGTGGCCAGTCCGAGCAGCCGAGGCCCGACCCGGTGAGCCGGACGGCCGCGCCGCTGAAGACGATCAGCGTGAGCGTCACCAGCGCCGCCAAGGCGACCTTCTCGTAGACCGCCGCGCTGATCGACAGGCGCTTGCGCCAGGCGGCGATCTCCGTCCGGGCACGGCCCGGGCCAGACTTGGCGATGGAGCGGTCGGCTGACATAGGTACTTTTACACATCATAGGTGTGGAAAGGCCCCTTGCAGGCCCCGATCCGGCGGATAGGGTGACCCACGGTGGAGCCGCGCACCCGCAACCTGGTCCTCGCCACGCTTGCCTTCGCGTTCTGCTTCTCGGCCTGGGGGATGTTGGCGCCGCTGGGGCCGAAGCTGGAAGACGAACTCGGGCTCACCAGCACCGAAACGGCGCTGATGGTCTCGATCCCGGTCGTGCTCGGCTCGCTGCTGCGGATCCCGCTGGGGCTGCTCACCGACCGGCTCGGCGGTCGTCCGCTGTTCGCGGCCCTGCTCTTCTACTCGGCGGGCGCGGCGCTGCTGGTCGGGTTCGCCTCCAGCTACCCGGCGCTGCTCGGCGCCGGCTTCCTGCTCGGCGCCGCGGGCGCGTCCTTCGCGGTCGGCGTCCCCTTCGTCGCCGGCTGGTTCGAGCCCGAGCGGCAGGGCTTCGCGCTCGGCGTCTACGGGGTCGGCAACATCGGCACCGCGCTTGCCGCCTTCTCGATCCCGGCGCTGCGCGACAGCGCCGGCCAGGCGGTCGCGGGGATCGTCTTCGCGGTCGCGATCGCCGGCTTCGGCCTGGTCTGGCTCACCTTCGCCCGCGACGCCCCGGGCGAGCGGCCGCCGGTCCGCTATCGCGCCGTGCTCGGCGCCGGCTGGCGGCTCTGGCGCCTGGCGCTCTTCTACTTCGTCACCTTCGGCGGCTTCGTCGCGCTGGCGATCTTCCTGCCGAAGCTGCTCAAGGACTGGTTCGACTACTCGCTCACCGACGCAGGCCTGCGGGCCGGCGGCTTCACCGTGGTCGCCACCGCGGCGCGCCCGTTCGGCGGCTGGCTCTCCGACCGCGTCGGGCCGACCCGGGTCCTCCTGGCCGCCTTCCTCGGCGTCGCCGTCGACGCCGGCGGCCTCGCCTGGCAGGCAAGCGACCCGCACATCGTCCCGACCACGATCTTCTGCCTCACCATGGCCGGCCTGCTCGGCCTCGGCAGCGGCGCCGTCTTCAAGATGGTCCCGACCGAGTTCCCCGACGCCGTCGGCGCGGCGACCGGGATCGTCGGCGCCGCCGGTGGCCTCGGCGGCTTCTTCCCGCCGCTGGTGATGGGGGTGGTCAAGGACCTCACCGGCGAGTTCGTGCTCGGCTTCGTCTTCCTCGTCTGCTTCGCGCTGGCCTGCGCGGGGGTCGTCCTGGCGCCGGCGGGCGCGCGGCGTGAGCGACGGTGAGCCGTTGCGCGACGGGGTGCTAGAAGACCTCTCGCCGTCCTACTTCGCCCTCGTGATGGCCACGGGGATCATCTCGATCGGCTGCTGGCTGATGGGACTGAAGCCGGTCGGGATCGGCCTCTTCGCGCTCAACGGGGTCGCCTACGTGGTCATCTGGGCGCTCACCCTCGCCCGGCTGCGCCTCTACCCGCGGCGGGTGCTGGAGGACCTGACCAGCCACCAGCGCGGGCTCGGCTTCCTCACCGCGGTCGCCGCCACCGGCGTGCTCGGCTCCGAGGTGATCCTGATCGCCGGCCAGTTCGCCCTCGCCGTCGTCCTCCTCGCGATCGCCGCGGTGCTCTGGCTCCTGCTCACCTACACCGTCTTCACCGCGCTCACCATCAAGCACGACAAGCCCTCGCTGGCGGAGGGCATCAGCGGGACCTGGCTGCTCGCGGTGGTCGCCACCCAGTCGATCGCGGTGCTGACCGCGCTGCTCGCCGCCCACTGGGGCCAACCCGTCCGGCTGCACGCCAACTTCGTCGCCCTCTCGATGTGGCTCTGGGGCGGGATGCTCTACATCTGGATCATCTCGCTGATCTTCTACCGCTACACCTTCTTCCGCTTCGAGCCCGACGACCTCGCCCCGCCCTACTGGATCAACATGGGCGCGATGGCGATCTCGACCCTCGCGGGCTCCCTCCTGATCGAGAACAGCGTCGACGCCCCGTTCCTCCACTCCCTGCGCCCCTTCCTCGAGGGCTTCACCGTCTTCTACTGGGCGACCGGCACCTGGTGGATCCCGATCATCGTCATCCTCGGCGTCTGGCGCTACGGCTACCGCCGCCTCCCCTTCGAATACGACCCCCTCTACTGGGGCGCCGTCTTCCCGATCGGCATGTACGCGGTCGCCACCTACCGCATGATCGAAGCCATGGACCTCGACTTCCTCGACCCCCTCCCCCAGGTCTTCCTCGGCCTCGCCCTGGCCGCCTGGCTGGCGACCTTCATCGGCCTGGTGCGGCGTTTGCGGGGCGGGCTGGGGCAGAGCGGCTGATTCCTGGTTCGACGGGTGGCCGGGGGCCCCGGGAAGGGATGGGGGCCCGCAAGCTGGCGCCCGGGAGGGTTCAGGACCCGCAAGCTGGCGCCCGGATTACGGACGCGCCCCTCTCGCCACGGCCCGGGCAGGCTGTGGCCGTGGCGAGAGGGGCGGGTATGCGGAAGGTGTGGAGGGACACCGGCGGGAGGCGCACGGGAGGTTCACGGATCCG
>CALCIA010000255.1 GCA_937907435.1 uncultured Actinomycetes bacterium | reverse complement strand
CCGGGCCGTGGCGAGAGGGGCGCGTCCCCTACCCGGGCGCCAGCTTGCGGGGCCCCCGTCCCTTCCGGGCGACAGCTTGCGAGCCTCCATCCTCCACCCGGGGCGGAGATCGACTCCTTAGGTCAGCACGACCGTCGCAGCGGCGAAGCCACCCTCGTGGGTGAGGCTGACCGCCACTTCGGTGCCGGCGCACTCGGCGAGGAGCTCGGCCGCTCGGCCCGAGAGCTCCAGCGAGACCTCGCCCGAGTCGGCCTGGACCACCTCGATCTGGGTCAGCCGCACTTCCTCTCCCGCTCCGGGCAGGGCCTTGATCGCCGCCTCCTTGGCGGCGAAGCGGGCGGCCAGGCGCTCCGGCTCGACGCGTCCCGAGGGGCCGCGGCAGTCGTCGACCTCGCGGGCGGTGTAGATGCGCTCCAGAAGGTGGGCCCGGTGCGGGCCGCGGAGGGACTCCGCGACGGTCGCGACGGCGACCAGGTCTATGCCCACGCGCAGCGCCATCGCGGCAGGGTACCTCGCCGGCCGCCGGCCGGCGCCGGTGCGAACTCAGCGGAGCTCGCGGGCCGGGTTGCCGACGACGGTCGTGCCGGCGGGGACGTCGCGGGTGACGACGGCGCCCGCGCCGACCATCGCGTCGTGGCCGATGCGGACGCCGCCGAGGATCGTCGCGCCGGAGCCGATCGAGGCGCCGTCCTCGACGATGGTGCGCTGGAGGTACCAGTCGGCCTCCGTCTGCAGGGCGCCGCCCGAGGAGGTGGCGCGCGGTTCCTTGTCGTTGACGAAGGTGACGCCGTGGCCGACGAAGACGCGGTCGCCGATCTCGACCCCGTCGCAGATGAAGGTATGGCTCTGGATCTTGCAGGCGACGCCGATCACGGCGCCGCGCTGGATCTCGACATAGGTGCCGATCCGGGTGCCGGCGCCGATCCGGCAGCCGTAGAGGTTGGCGAAGGAGAAGACCTCGACCCCGGCGCCGAGCTCGACATCGTCGAGCAGCCGGTGGGGAGCCTCGTTGACGGGCGCGGATGCCACGTCCACTGAACGGGCGAACGGGCCGCCGGCTTGCGCGGATCGCCTGAGACCCGGTCCGCATTGTTTTCCCTGACTGCGGAAGCGGGCCCGGATTCCGCACGTTCAATAGATATGTCGATGGTCGAGAACCGACCTGACGGGCCCGCCATGGAGCTGCCCGGATCGCTGACCCGCGTCCTGGTGATCGCCGCGGACGGGCGCGAGCGGACCCGGCTCACCGGGATCCTCGGGCGGGCCGGCCAGCGGGCCGACGCGGTCCTCGCCGACCGCGGCGCGCTCGACCGCCAGAAGGTCGACGAGGCGACGCTCCTGATCGTCGCCTGTGATGTCGACCGCCCGGCCGAGGTCACCGGGCTGCGCAAGCTGAGCCGGACGGCGAAGGGCGCCGCGATCGTGGTCGTCTCCCCGCGCGTGACCGCCGCCGCGGTACGGCGGACGCTCGACGCGGGCGCCGACGCCCTGGTCTTCGACTCCGAGCTCGGCCAGACCCTGATCCCCACCCTGCGCGCGGTCGAATCGGGCCAGTCGGTGGTGCCGCGCAACATGCGCGCCGGGGTCGAGCGGCCCGCCCTCTCCTTCCGCGAGCGGCAGGTCCTCGCGCTCGTCTGCGAGGGCCGCACCAACGCCGAGATCGCCGAGGCCCTCTTCCTCGCCGAAAGCACGATCAAAAGCCACATGGGCTCGATCTTCACCAAACTCGGCGTGCACTCCCGCAAGGAGGCCGGCGCCGTGTTCCTGGACCTGAACCGGCCCGCGGCCGCGCAGTTCGAGATGCAGGCCTGACGCGCGCCCTACAGCCGGACGAGGTTCGCCGCCTCGATCTGCCGGGTGACGCCGCGGAAGTCGACCAGCAGCGGCACCGCGGCGGCGATCCGCGCGTAGTCGATCCCCGGGTGGGCGGTGACGATCGCCGCCACGTCGGCCGTCCCGATCGCCTCGTCGAGGTCGACCGACCCGAGCTCGAAGTCGCTCAGCTCGGGCACGTAGGGATCGTGGTAGGAGACGATGCCGCCGAGATCCCGCAGCTGGCGGGCGATCTTCAGCGCCGGGGACTCGCGGATGTCGCCGACGCCCGCCTTGTAGCTGACGCCGAGCAGCAGGATCCGCGACCCGTTGACCGGTTTGCCGACCTCGTTCAGGGCGCGCGCGATCCGGTCCACGCAGAACCCCGGCTGCGCCTGGTTGACCTTCCCCGCCAGCTCGATGAACTCGGGGTAGAAGTCGTTTTCGCGCGCGGTGAAGCCGAGGTAGAACGGGTCGACCGGCAGGCAGTGGCCGCCCATCCCGGGTCCCGGCTCGAAGCGCATGAAGCCGAAGGGCTTGGTCGAGGCGGCGTCGATCACCTCCCAGACGTCGATGCCGACCCGGTCGCAGAGCTGCGCGATCTCGTTGACGAGGGCGATGTTGACCGAGCGGAAGATGTTCTCGAGGAGCTTCGAGAGCTCCGCCACCTCGGGCGAGGAGAGGACCTCGACCCGCTCGCAGACCGTCCCGTAGAGGCACTCCGCGAGCTCGCCGCAGGCGGGCGTCAGCCCACCGACCAGCTTCGGCGTGGTGCGCACGGTGTAGTCGGTGCGGCCGGGGTCGATCCGCTCCGGCGAGAAGGCGACGTGGAAGTCCTCGCCCGCGGCGAGGCCCGACTCCTCGAGGATCGGGACCAGCCGGTCCCTGGTCGTGCCCGGGTGCGTGGTCGACTCGAGCACCACCAGCTGGCCCGGCTGCAGCACGTGGGAGATCGTCGACGCGGCGTCCAGCAGGTAGCTCAGGTCCGGTTCGCGGGAGCCGGTGAGCGGCGTCGGCACGCAGATGATCACCGCGTCGCAGGCGGCGAGCTCGGCGCGCTTGGTGGTCGCGTGGAGGCGCCCGGAGACGGCGGCGAGGGCGGCGTCGGGGATGTCCTCGATGTGGCTGCGCGCGGCGTTCAGGCCGGCGACCTTGCGGCGGTCCGAGTCGAGGCCGACTACCTCCAGCCCGGATTCCGCGAAGGCCACGGCGAGGGGGAGCCCGACGTATCCGAGCCCGACGATTCCGATACGGCTGAAAGGTTCCATACCGAGGAAACGTTCATAGGGCGCACCAACTTGCAGCAGGCCGATCCAGCATGAACCAGCTCCACGCCCCGCCCAGCGAAATCCACCTGACCCGGTGACCGGCGCCGCGCTGACCTCGTCCGAGCGCGCGCCCGGGCTGCTCCTCGGCGCCGGCGTGCGGATCGGCGCGGACGTGCTGATCGGCGGCCACGCGATCATCCACGCCGGGGTGAAGATCGGCGACGGCGCCCGCGTCGGCGACCACGCGCAGATCCGCGACCGGGCCAAGGTCGGGCCCGGGGCGACGGTCGGCAGCTTCACCTCGGTCGACCCCGGGGTCGAGATCGGCGCCCGCGCCAGCGTCCAGACGCGCTGTTACCTGACCGCCGGGACGGTGATCGAGGAGGACGTCTTCATCGGCCCCGGGGTCACCTTCGCCAACGACAACACGATGGACCGCCATCCGCCGGAGACCCCGCTCAGGGGCCCGGTGCTGCGGCGCGCCTGCCGGGTCGGCGCCGGCGCCGTCCTCTGCCCGGGGGTGGAGATCGGCGCCGAGGCCTTCGTCGCCGCCGGCGCCGTGGTCGTCGACGACGTGCCGCCGCGCGGGGTCGCGATGGGCGTCCCGGCGCGGGTCGTCCGCGAGGTCCCTGACGCCGACCTGCTGGAGCGCTGGCGATGAGCGTGCCGCTGTTCGCCACCGCGCCCGCCCTGCGCCCGCTGCTGGACGAGGTGGCCGAGCGCCAGGCCGCGGTCCTCCGCTCGGGCCAGTACATCCTCGGGCCCGAGGTGGAGGCCTTCGAGGCCGAGCTCGCCGCCTTCCTCGGCGTCCGCCACTGCGTCGGCGTCGCCAACGGGACCGACGCGCTGACGATCGCCCTGCGGGCGCTGGGCGTGGGCGAAGGCGACGAGGTGGTCGTGCCCGCGCTCACCTTCTTCGCGACCGCCGAGGCGGTGGTCAACTGCGGCGCGATCCCGGTCTTCTGCGACGTCGACCCGGCGACCCTGGTGATGACCGGGGCGAGCGCCGAGCCCTGCCTCGGCCCGCGCACCCGGGCGCTGATCCCGGTCCACCTCTACGGCAACCCGGCGCCGATGGACGAGCTCCGCGCGCTGGCCTCCGCGCACGGCCTGGCGCTGCTCGAGGACGCCGCCCAGGCGGCGGGAGCCCGCTACGGCGACAAGATGGCGGGCGCGCTCGGCGACGCGGCCACCTTCAGCTTCTTCCCCTCCAAGAACCTCGGCGGCTTCGGTGACGGCGGCGCGATCGCCACCGACGACGACGAGGTCGCGAAACTGGCCCGGCGCCTGCGCTTCCACGGCTCCGACGACCGCCAGACCCACGTCGACATCGGCTACAACTCCCGCCTCGATGACCTGCAGGCGGCGGGCCTGCGCGTCCTCCTCCCCCACCTCGCCGACTGGACCGCGGCCCGGCGCGGCGCCGCGGCCGCCTACGAGGCCACGGGCCTCGGGGACCAACTGACGCTGCCGGTCGAGACTCCGCGCGGCAAGTGCTGCTACCACCTCTACGTCGTCCGCACCCCCGCGCGTGACGACCTGGCCGCGCACCTCGCCGCGGCCGACGTCGGCGCCCGCGCCTACTACTCGACCCCGCTCCACCAACAGCCGGCCCTGCGCCGGTTCGCGCCCGCCGGGCCGCTGCCCGGGGTCGAAGCAGCGGCGGCCGAATCGCTGGCCCTCCCGATGGGCCCGGCGCTCGGGGAGGCCGAAGTGGCCCGGGTGGCGGAGGCGGTGCGGGCGGCGGACGTAGAGCCGGCGCCTCAGTCCCATGCACAAGGGGAAGCTGTCGCCTCGGGCGGCTGATCGGCGGCCCCGGCCAGCTAAGGCCGCCGATCAGCCGCCGGGCCGGGAGGTCCCGAGGGTCGAGTTCGCACTTTGCCGCGCATAGCGCGGAGAAGTGCGAACTCGCCGGGTGGAGGGGACGTGATCCGGGACGAAGGCGCGCGCACAACGCCGGAGGCAACCCGTTGTCCTTTGTCGCCCTGTGGGCTACCAAGGACAACAGGTTGCGGGGGCGGAGGCCGGAATGCCGACGGAAGGCGCGCGGAAGCCTCACTTCTCCTCCCTTCCGTGACGCCTTCGCCGGACCCGCCGGGGCGTTCCGGACCCGTCGGGGTCGAGTTCGCACTTCTCCGCGCATAGCGCGGAGAAGTGCGAACTCGACCCGAGGGGGCCTACGCCAGGCTCGGGGCCCCGGCGCCGATCGCGTCGCGGACCGCTACCTGGATCGGCAGCAGGGCCTCGCTATGCGTCCGTGGCCTCGGGGGCGGCGCGGCGGTGACCGCTTCGGGGAGGCGGGTCAGATCCTCGAGGGCGATCACGCGGCCGTCGGCGGCCAGGGCGCGGGCCAGCTCCAGCTGGTGGTCGTCGACGGTCTCGCGGAAGCGCTCCAGGCGGGGGACGACGACCGGGGTGTGGCCGGCGCGAAGGGCGCAGAGGATGCTGCCCGCGCCGGCGTGGCAGATGACGACGTCGGCTGCCTGCATCCTCTCCACCACTTCCGGGAACTCCATGAAGTCACGCGCCTCGGTCGCCCCCGGCGGCGGCGGGACGGGGCCGTGCTGGACCAGGAGCCGGGCGTCGTCGGGCAGCCGGTCGAGCGCCCGGATCAGGCGCGCGAAGGGGATCTGGGTGGAGCCGACGGTGACGAAGATCATGCGGTGCTCCCGTCGGCGACGCTGCCGTGGAAGCGGGCCCGGTCGAGGCGCTCCAGCGAGCTCCACTGGACGAAGAAGGAGTCGGCCAGGGGGTAGACGAGCCTGCCGGTGAGCGCCAGCTTCTCCACCCGGGTGATCGACTCGACGTAGACCAGCCGCCGGCGCTGCAGCTTGCCGAGGACGAAGTAGGGCAGCGCCAGGCCGGCGCCGGTGGAGACGATCACCGCCGGGTCCTCCCGCCGCAGCACCCGCCAGGCGGCGCGCAGGTTGCGGAAGAAGTTCGGGACGTTGCGGTGGGTCGGCCCGTGCCCGTAGATCACCCGCTCCTCGCGCAGCAGGTAGGTGACGTCGGGCGAGCGCAGGGTCACCCAGACCCGGTCGCGGTCGCGCCAGGCGGGTTCGAGGGCCAGCATCTGCAACAGGTGGCCGCCCGGCGACGCGACGAGCAGGACGCCCTCGCGGTCGCGGCGGCCCCGCGTCATCGCTCCGCGCCCAGGGGCCGGGCCGCCGCGGCCCGCCGCGCCTCCGAGAGGGTCACGAGCCGCAGTCCCTTCTCCGCCGCGGCGTCGCCGATCCGCGCCAACGCGCCGGCGGTGGGCGCCGCGGTCGGCCGGACCGCGTAGCGGGCCGAGTCGTGGAGCAGGACGATGCCGCCGTCGTCGAGGTCGCGGATCACCCGGGCGGCGACCCGGTCGGCCGGCAGCGGCTCCCAGTCGAGCCCCCAGGTGGACCAGTAGACGACCTCGAGGCCGCGCCGCCGGCAGGCCTCGGCGGCGGCCGGGCTCAGCTTCCCGTAGGGCGGGCGGTAGTAGCGCGGCGCCTCCCCCAGGCAGGCGGCGAGGGCATCGCAGCCCGCCTCGACGTCGGCACCCGACTCCGCCGCGCCGACCCGGTCGTGACGGAAGTGCCGCCGCCCGTGTACGCCGACCTCGTGACCGCGGGCGACGATCTCGGCGACCAGCCCCGGCGCCGCCTCGATCTGCTCGCCCAGCACGAAGAACGTCGCCTTGGCCCCGATCGCGTCGAGCCGGTCGAGGATCGCCGCGGTGGCGTCGGGCGCCGCGTCGGGCCCGTCGTCGAAGGTGAGGACGGCGTGACCGCCCGGCGGCACCCGCTCGATGCCCGGCATCTCCCGCCAGCGCCGCGCCCGTCCCGGCGAATGCTCCTGCAGCGCGAGACGGAGCGAAAGCGGCAAAAACCCCCGCAATCGATGCAGATGACGGCGCACATCCCAACAACGCTCCGGCGGGTCGACAACTTCTGCCGGAATAGCCTGGACGAATATTGGGTATCACTTCGTTATCTTTCCGATGATGGTCGATTCCTCTGTAGGTCATTCGTCCAGGGGCGACATCCGCGCTAAAGGTTTCGGTACGGCGTCGATACCCCGGCCCATGACCACTTTCCGTTGGTTCCGCACGTCGTTGGCGGGTGCCTTCGCCCTCGCCCTCCTGATCGCGCTCCTCGCCTTCGCCCCCGGGGCGCAGGCGGGCTTCCAGATCGGCAACTGGCAGGCGATCCGCACCGCGGTCGCCCCGCGCGTCGCCGTCGGCGCGCGCCTGGCCTGGGACAAGGCCGACCCGGACGGCGACCACCTGGGCAACTGGGTCGAGGTCCACCGCTTCCACACCGACCCGCACCGCTTCGACAGCGACGGGGACGGCTACGGGGACGGCTTCGAGGTGCGCGCCGGCACCAACCCGCGCAGCGCGGCCAGCCATCCTTCCTCGCCCTCGGGCTCGACCACCGACGAATCCACCCCACCGGCCTCGTCCCCCACGGCGCCCTCGCCGCCCACCTCCTCCCCGGTCGACGACCCCACCGCGCCCGAACCGCCGACGCAGTCGCCGCCGACGGCCGGTCCGCCCAACTCCTGGACGTCCCCGCCGCACCGCGGGCACCCCGGCAGGGGCGGAAGCTGGCACCACCCGCCGGCGGAAAGCCCGTCCCCGCCGGAAGAAGAAGCGGCTCCGCCCGAAGAAGAAGCGACCCCGCCGGAAGAAGAAGGCACGACCCCGCCCGAAGAAGGCCCGGGCACGCCGGAAGAAGAAGCGACGCCTCCGGAAGGGGAAGAAGAAGGCCCGAGCACGCCGCCGGCCGACACGACGCCGCCGCAGACCACGATCGGCTCGGGGCCGGACGCGACCACCGCGACCGGTGCCGCCAGCTTCACCTTCAGCGCCGACGAGGCGGGCTCGACCTTCGAATGCCGGCTCGACGGCGGTGAATGGATCGCCTGCCACTCCCCCCGGTCCTACAGCCTGCTGCTCGACGGCACCCATAACTTCGCGGTGCGGGCGATCGACGCGAGCGGCAACGTCGACCCGACCCCGGCGACCTGGCGCTGGACCGTCGCCACGCCGGAAACCGGCGGCTCGACCGAAGGCGGCGGCTCGACCGGGGCGGCCCCCTGCACCCAGACGCTGAGCTCCGGCGCCAACGTCTCCACCGCGATCGCCGGCGCCGCGCCGGGCTCGGTCGTCTGCCTGCCCGCCGGAGGCAGCTCCTTCAACCTGTCGCAGGTCAGCAAGTCCAACACGGTCACCGTCCGCGGGACCGGCGGCACCGTCGGCTACTCGGTCGTCAACAAGTCGAGCAACCTGCGCTTCGAAGGGATCCACTTCACCGGCGGGCTCGACCTGCTCGGCGCGACCAGCGGCATCCAGATCGTCGACAACGAATTCACCGGCAACTTCGGCATCCACGCCGGCGGCGAAGCCCACAGCGTCAGCGGCTCGAAGGTGTCCAACGTGCTGATCGAAGGCAACTACCTCCACGACCTGAACTACAGCGGCTCGCAGGGCGTGGCCAACGGTTACGGGATCACCGCCCTCGACGGCGTCTCGAACTTCGTCATCCGCGACAACACGATCAAGTCGCCGGCCTCCGACTACATCCAGTCGGCCTCGCCGGTCAACTTCACCGTCGACCACAACACCTTCCTCGGACCGAGCCTGCTCGGCAGCCACCAGGACCACCAGGACCTCTGGCAGATCTTCGGCGGCGGCACCAACATCGTGTTCACCAACAACGTCGCCCGCCACACGGAAACCCAGGAGAGCCTCCTGTTCCAGGAAGCCGGGTTCCAGAACGTGGTCGTCGAAAACAACCTCTTCGACCACGACTCGCGCGGCTTCACCTGCCAGATCTACCAGTCGAAGGGGCTCGTCTTCCGCGACAACACGATCGTCGGCAGCCACTGGGGATGCCTGTTCCGTGACACCGCCTCGGCCGCGCCGGGCTCGGGCTACGTGGTCGAACACAACGTCTTCGTCGGCACCGAAGAAGGCTCCGGCATCTCGACCGAGGGCCGCGCCGCCTCCTGGGGCGTCTACGACTACAACGTCACCGACGACGGCTCGGCGAGCGGCTCCCACTCGGTCCGCAACTGGAAGCCGGCCTGGGTCGACACGACGAACTACGTGCCTTCCGGGCTGCCGTTCGAAGCCGGCTTCCGGCCCTGATCGAACGGCCCGAATTCGTACAGGTGGCCAAAACCCGTGAGAGGATCTTGCGGTGCGCCTCTGGTGCTTACCGTTGCTCATCCTCGCTCTGGGCGGTGGGCTGAACGAGGGTTCGTCGGCGCTCGAGCGCCTCGCGGCGAAGCCGTCGCCGAAGTGCGACCGCACCCTCTCCGCCGGCGCCAACGTCGCCAAGGCGATCCGCCACGCGCCGGGCAAGGCGACGATCTGCCTGCGCGGCGGCACCTACTCGACGATCGAACTCGGCAACCTCGAAAAGGCCAAGCCGATCACCGTCCGCGCGGTCAAGGGAGCGAAGGCGCGGGTCGACGGGATCGAGCTGGAAGCCGTCTCCGGCCTGCGCTTCGTCGGGCTGCGCCTCACCGAAGGCATCTCGGTCACCCCGGTCGGCAGCCGGCTCGCCTTCCTCGACAACCGCATCACCGGCCACCTCGGCATCTACATGTTCGGCGACTACCGGATCGGCGACCGGATCTCCCACGTGGTGATCGAAGGCAACCGGATCCACGACATCGACTACAGCGGCGCGCAGGAGCCGGGCTTCGGGTACGGGATCGCCGGGCTCGGCGACGTCCGCCACGTGCTCGTCGCCCGCAACACGATCCAGAGCACCGCCTCCGACTACCTGCAGTCGGCGAGCCCCGTCGACTGGACGGTCGAAGGCAACACCTTCCTCGGGCCCAGCCTGCTCGGTAGCCACGAAGACCACCAGGACCTCTGGCAGATCTTCGGCGGCGGCACCGACATCACCTTCGCCGACAACGTCGCCCGCGACACCGAAACCCAGGAGAGCCTGCTCTTCCAGGAAGGCCACTTCGGCCACGTCGTCGTCCGCAACAACCTCTTCGACCACGACAGCCTCGGCTACACCTGCCAGATCTACCAGTCGAGCGGCCTGGTCTTCCGCCGCAACACGATCGTCGGCAGCCGCTGGGGGTGCCTCTTCCGCGACCTCGCGAGCGCCCCGCCCGGCGGCGGCTACAACGTCGAACGCAACATCTTCGTCAAGACCCACGAAGGCCCCGGCATCGCCACCGAGGGCCGCGCCGGCAGCTGGGGCACCTACGCCCACAACGTCTCCGACGACGGCTCCGCCCGCGGCCCCGGCTCGATCCGCCACTGGCATCCCCGCTGGTACAACCGCTGGACCTTCCGCCCCCGCGGGCTGCCGTACGCAGCGGGCTACAGCGGGAGCGGGGGCGCGAAGCCCTGAGGTCGGGGCGTGCGGCCGGACCGCGCTTCGTGACCCTGGCGGCAAGGGAGCGGGGCGTCCCGGGCTCCTCATGGGGGTCCTGGCAGGCTGTGACCCCCATGAGGAGCCCAGGACG
>CALCIA010000254.1 GCA_937907435.1 uncultured Actinomycetes bacterium | reverse complement strand
AAATCGAGGGTCTGAAACGCGCTGCGTGGATTACCCGTCCTATAGCACGGTCAATCCACGCAGCGCGTAGGTCGGTGTTGCACAACACGGGAGGAAGCGTGGAGTTCTCGACATCTCTGTGACGACGTCCGACTCCCGTCACGGATCCGTCGCACTCCGGGCCTCCTCCCCGCCGGTGTCCCTCCACACCTTCCGCACACCCGGGCGCATCCCTACCCCGGGCGACAGCTTGCGGCCCCCCGAACCCCCGACCCGGCCCTACCGCACCACGTGCCCCGAATCGTCCGTGACCCGCCCAATGCGCCCCGCGCCCGGATGGTGCGCCCGCAGCATCTCGAGCGCCCGTGCCTCGTCGTTCTCCGGGACCACTACGCAGAAGCCGCAGCCCATGTTGAAGACCTCGTGCATCTCGGCGTCGGTGACGTTGCCGCGTTCGCGGATCAGGTCGAAGATCGGTTGCGGGGGGAGGGGGGCGTCGATCTCGTAGCCGACCGGGGCCGCGAGGCGGAGGAGGTTGTTGACGCCGCCGGAGGTGATGTGGGCGAGGCCGTGGACGTCGACCTCGGAGCGGAGGAGCTCGACGATCGGCTTGACGTAGATCACGGTCGGCTCCAGGAGGGCTTCGCCGAGCGGGCGGCCGAGGCGGCCTTCCGGGTCCTCGTCCATGTCGATGCCCTCGAGGGCCTTGCGCGCGAGGGTGTAGCCGTTGGAGTGCAGGCCGGAGGAGGGGAGGCCGATGATCGAGTCGCCGGGGGCGACGCGGCGGCCGTCGACTATGGCGTCGAGCGCCACGGTGCCGAAGCAGGCGCCGGAGACGTCGACGCCGTGGACCATGTCGCCGAGCTGGGCGAGCTCGCCGCCGGGGATCTCGATCCCGGCCAGGGTCGCGCCGCGCGCGAGGCCGACGCCGATCGCCTCGCAGACCTCCGGGTCGGCGCGGTCGATCGCGATGTAGTCGAGCATCGCCAGCGGCTCGGCGCCGACGCAGATCACGTCGTTGACGTTCATCGCCACGCAGTCGATGCCGACGGTGTCGAGCTTGCCCAGCGCTTCGGCGAGCACCAGCTTGGTCCCGACCCCGTCGGTGGACAGCGCGATGCCGAGGTTCGGCGCCACCTCGATCACGCTCGCGTAGTGCCCCGGCAGCGGCACCTGTGCCGAGGGCCGGCCGAGCTCGATCTTCCCGAGCGCGCGCACCAGCCCGGCCACGGCCGAGTCGGCAGCGCCCTGGTCGACCCCGGATCTCGCGTAGGCGTCGCTCACCGGCACGATTCTTTCAGTCGCCAAGGAAGGTCGAATTCCAAGCCAATTCCAAATCTGTCCAAAATTTGGATTTGGCTCTGCGTCTAGGTTTGCCGGCGCAACTTGGCGAGGACCACCGCGGCCAGCGCCGCGCGGTACGCCGCGTAGGGCCACAGTGCCCGGTCGCGCTCGACCAGGCCGATCAGGCGCTGGGAGGCGAGGGTGGAGACGAAGGAGGCGCCGATGCCGAGGGCCAGGGTGCGGCGCAGCTGGGGGGTGGTGCCGCGCTTGGCCAGGCGGACGCCCTTGAGGCCGGTGGCGCCGACGATGATCGGCAGGGCGATCGTCCGCGAGAGCATGTTCGACTGCTTGCGGGTGAAGCGGCGCCAGCGGGCCGCCGCCAGGGTCACGCCGTTGCGGGAGACGCCCGGGGCGAGGGCCGCGGCCTGGGCGATGCCGAGGACCAGGCCGTCGGTCGGGGTCGCCTCGCCGCGGCCGCGCAGCTGGGGGCGACGGTCGGCGACCATCATCAGGGCCGCTCCCGCGAGGAGGCCGAAGGCGGTCGCCCGCGGGCCGCCCAGGCGTCCCTCGATCTGGCGCTCGAAGCGGTAGCCGACGAATGCCGCGGGAGCGAAGGAGAAGACGAGGAGGAGCGCGCGGTCGAGGTCGAACTGGCGCAGCTCTTCGACGATCAGCCTGCGCTGGCCGATCAGGAGCGCCGCCGCGGCGCCGGTGTGGAGGGCGACCTCGAAGCTCTTGCGCACCTCCGGGTCGATCGCGTCCCAGTCCCAGCCGAGCAGCCAGGGGAGGAGGACGATGTGGGCGGAGCTGGAGACCGGCAGCAGCTCGGCGGGGCCCTGCACGATGCCCAGCGCGATCGCGCGGTGGACCGGCAGTCGCCCTTCGCTCAAGCGTCCGGAGGGGTCGTCGCGGGGTCGGTCGGGTCGCGCGTGAGCCGCTTGTAGGCCCAGTAGCCGGCCAGGACGACGATCGCCGCGACGACGATGTAGTCGAGGATCGAGAGGTGGTCGCGCCACTTTTCCCATTCGTCCCCGACCGCCCGTCCGAGCAGGCCGAAGCCGATCACCCAGGGGAGCGAGCCGAGCGCGGTCAGCCAGGTGAAGCGCCAGAACGGCATCTTCGCCAGCCCGGCCGGCAGCGAGATGAAGGCGCGCACCAGCGGGATCAGGCGGCAGACGAAGACGGTCACGTCGCCATGGCGCCTGAACCAGCCGTCGACCCGCGCCAGCCGCGCCGGGCTGACGTGGATCAGCTTGTTGCGTTCCATCAGGTCGACGCGGCCGAGATAGCCGATCGAGTAGGTGAGCCAGGAGCCGGCCATGTTGCCGAGGAAGCCGGCGAGCAGGATCGCGAGCAGCGTGTGGTGGCCTTCGGAGACGGTGAAGCCCGCGAACAGCATCACCGCCTCGCTCGGGATCGGTATGCAGGCGGACGCCGCGCCCATCAGCAGGAAGATCCCCGCCAGGCCCGTGTCGTCGACGACTTCGACGCAGAATTCGACGATCGGCCCGGTCAGGCTGGCGTGCGGAAGGAGCATGGCAAGCGGCATGCGGCGGCACATGCTAGTCGCGCCGGACCCGGGCAGGGCGTCGCCCGAGGCGCGCTCCAATCACCCGATCCTTAGGAACCACCCGTAAACTCGGCTCTTCATGGGCCGGTTGAACCATCCCGTCTACCGCAGCCGGGTGGGGCAGATCCTCGCCGACGCGGCCCTCGTCGCGTTGGCCTACTTCCTCGCCTTCCAGCTGCGGTTCCTCGACGATCCGCACGGTTGGCCGCACCGCTACGAGGTGCTGTTCGCCCAGTCGGTCGGCTTCGTCATCGCGGGCAAGCTGATCGTCTTCGCCGCCGCCGGGCTCTACCAGAAGTGGTGGCGCTACGTGAGCGGCCGCGACTTCCTGCTGATCCTGCGCGCGGTGGCGATCTCGAGCGCGCTGCTGGTGATCGCCTTCGCCGTCGTCCAGCCCTTCGAACACCGGCTGCCGCGCTCGGTCGAGGTGATCGACTTCATGCTGACCCTGATCCTGATCGCCGGCGCCCGCCTGCTGGTGCGGCTGATCGTCGAACGCCCGTCGAAGGGCGACCGGGTGCCGCGACACGAGGTGTTGGTCGTCGGCGCCGGGTCCGGCGGCCAGATGGTGGTGCGGGAGATGCGCCTCAACCCGGCCCTCGGCGCCACCGCGATCGGCTTCGTCGACGACGACCCGCGCAAGCGCGGCATGCGGATGGTCGGCGGCGTCAAGGTGCTCGGCTCGACCGACGAGATCGCCCCGATCCTCGACGAGACCGACCCCGACGAAGTGATCATCGCGATCCCCTCGGCGCCGGGCACGCTGCGCGCCAAGGTCGTCGCCGCCTGCCGCGAGCGGCGCATCCGGGTGCGCACGCTGCCGACCGTCTTCGAGCTCCTGCGCGGCGGCGTCCAGCTCTCCAAGCAGCTGCGCGAGGTCCAGGTCGAGGACGTGCTCGGGCGCGAGCCGATCGTCGTCGAAATCGACCGTGTCGGCGCCTACCTGCAGGACAAGATCGTCCTCGTCACCGGCGCCGGCGGCTCGATCGGCTCCGAGCTCTGCCGCCAGATCGCGCGGGTCGACCCGAAGCTGCTGGTGATGCTCGACCACGCCGAGGACAACCTCTTCGAGATCGAGCGGGAGATGCTCGACGAGCGCCACTTCACCAACGCCGAGTCGGTCCTCGCCGACTGCCGCGAGCCGCACCGGATGCTGGAGACGATGCAGCGCTTCAAACCCGAGGTCGTCTTCCACGCCGCCGCCTACAAGCACGTGCCGCTGATGGAGGCGAACCCCCTGGAGGCCGTCCGCAACAACGCGATCGCCACCCGGATCACCGCCGAAACCGCCGCCGCGGCGAAGGCCGAGCGCTTCGTCCTCATCTCCACCGACAAGGCGGTCGACCCGCAGACCGTGATGGGCGCCTCGAAGGCGATGGCCGAGTGGATCGTCGAGGCCGCCGCCGACCGCCACCCGGGCACGCGCTTCGCCTCGGTCCGCTTCGGCAACGTGCTCGCCTCCTCGGGCAGCGTGGTGCCGATCTTCCGCGGCCAGATCGAGCGCGGCGGCCCGGTCACCGTCACCCACCCGGAGATGACGCGGTACTTCATGACGATCCCGGAGGCGGTGCAGCTGGTGATCCGCGCCGGGGACATCGGCGCCGGCAAAGGCGAGGTGTTCGTCCTCGACATGGGCGACCCGGTGAAGATCGTCGACCTCGCCCACAACATGATCCGCCTGGCCGGCTACGAGCCGGAAGCCGACATCGCGATCGAGTTCACCCAGCCGCGCCCCGGGGAGAAGCTCCACGAGGTGCTGTTCGGCGACTACGAGTCCCCCCAGCAGACCGCCGCGAAGCGGATCAACCGGGCCGTCCGGACCCGGCCGCTCGACCCGGATTGGGTCGATTCGACGCTCAGCGCCCTGGAAGCCTTGGTTCTGGCCGGTGACGAGGCTAATTTGGCGGAACGGGTCGTAGACCTCATCGCCTCGCCTGGCGGAGATGCTACGAAGGTCGTGCTGGACGAGTAGCCTTCCGCAACTTTGCTGCACACGATCGAAAGAATCGGCTCCTTCGCGGGCCTGGCGTCATTCCTGGGGCTGGGCATCTTCGCCCTGCTCCTGTTCGCCCACGGCCGTGACATCCGTCGGCTGCGCGACTGGGCGGGCTCGGCGCCCGAGCGGGAAGCCGAGCGGATGGAACAGACGCAGACCATCGCCGCCCAGCGCGCCGAAGAGCTACGCGAACTCGAGGAGGCGCGGACGGCCGAGCACGATGCGGTCGAGCAGCGCGAGCTGCGGCGCCGGCGGCGCGAGGAAGGGCTGCCCGAACAGACGCGTGGCGAGCGCATCCGGGAACGCTTCTCCGTCTTCGGCGAAACGCTGTCGCGGCCGGCGTTGCTGGTGACGCTGTTCCTGGTCCTCGTCCTGATCGGCGGCGGGATCGCCTACGCGGTGCTGAACAGCGGCGGCAGCGACGAAGCCAAGGGCGACGGCCACAACAAGAGCGGCAAGCAGGCCGCCGCGGCGAAGAAGGTGAAGCCCGGCGAAATCGAAGTGGCGGTGCTGAACGGCACCGAAGCGACGGGCCTGGCCGCGACCTGGGGCGACAAAGCCGAAACCAAGGGCTTCGAAGTGGGCGCGATCACCAACACCACGTCGACGTTCGAAAACTCGGTCGTGATGTTCGAAAGCGGCGCCGCGCCGGAAGCCAAGCAGGTCGCCAAGCAGCTGAAGATCCACAAAGTCCAGCCGATGACCGCCGAAGTCTCCGGGGTGTCGAACGGAGCCAAAGTCTCGGTGGTGGTCGGCGAGGACAATGTCCCGGCGGAAGGCTGACGCGGCAGCGATCGTCTTCGCGCTGCTCGTCCTCGCCACCGTCGCCGCCTTCGCCTACGCGCAGCGCGTGAAGCGCGACCCGCTGCTGGTCGACCGGGTCGCGATCGGCAAGAAGAAGTCGAACGCCTTCACCCCCGAGGGGCAGTGCGACCGGCGCATCAAGCTCACGTTCCGCACGACGACGACGAACGACCACGGCACGGTGGAGATCATCCGGCCCGGCGGGGAACTCGTGCGCGTGCTGGCGAAGAAGGACTTCCTGAAGCGCTACACGATCCACACCTACCACTGGGACGGGAAGAACGAAGACGGCGTGGTCCAGCCGGTCGGGCGCTACCGGCTGCGGGTGCTGCTCGAAGACGAAGGCCGTGAGCTGACCCTGCCGGGGACGATCCGCCTGCACAAGCGAGGCGGCCGCTGTTGAGCGACCTCCTCTCCGGCGCCGGTCTCCTGATCGCCGCGGTGGCCGCCGCCGCCGCGATCCTGCTGCCCGCCGGCCGCCCGCGCTCGGTCGCGATGCTGGCGGCCCTGGTCCTCTTCCCGGTCCTGATCCTCGGCGACCAGTGGCACAGCCACCGGATCGTCGAACTGCGCCACCACGAGGCGAGAGCGGCGATCGGGATCGTCGTCGGCGTCCTTTTGGTGGCACTGCTCGCCTACATCTTCCGCCGCTGGCCCGTGCTGCTCCCTCTCGCCATCATCGGCCTACTGCCCTTCCGCATTCCCCTCGAATCCGGTGGCGAATCGGCCAACCTTCTGATCCCCCTGTACGTGGTCATTGCCGCGGGCGTCCTTAGCGAGCTCATCTCCGGCGGGTGGCGCGGTCTCGGGACCCGAGAACGTATACCTCGCTCGCAGGGTCCCGAGACCGCGACAGGACCCGCCGGCCGGGGCCCCGTCGTCTGGCTCCCCCGCGCGCTGGCGGCCTTTGTCGTCCTGTATTCGCTCCAGACCTTCTACTCCGAGGACTTCTCCAAAGGCCTCCAGGAAGTCTGCTTCTTCCTCGTCCCCTTCACCCTCGCCTTCGGCCTGCTGCGCGACGTCGAGTGGGATCGGCGCCTGCTCGTCTGGACCCTCGGCCTGGTCGCGGTCGAGGCGGTCGCCTTCGTCCTCATCGGCAGCGTCGAGTACGCGAGCCGCAGCCTCTTCTGGAACCACGCCGTGATCCGCTCGAACGAATTCCACACCTACTTCCGGGTGAACTCGATCTTCTGGGACCCGAACATCTACGGCCGTTATCTCGCCCTGGTGCTGGTGGTGGTCACGGCGACGGTGCTGTGGGTGAAGCAACGCCGCCCGTTCTGGCTCCTGTCCGGCGCGATCCTCGTCCTCTGGCTCGGCCTGGCGCAGACCTTCAGCCAGTCGAGCTTCGTCGCCCTCCTGGCCGGCCTGGCGATGCTGGCGGCGATCCGCTGGTCGTGGCGCTGGACGCTCGCGGTCGCCGTGGTCGGGATCGTCGGCGGAGCGCTGGTCGTTCTGCTGGTCGGCGGCAAGTCGATCACCCCGGACCGCCTCAACGTCGACATCTCCGGCCGCGGCAACCTGATCAGCGGCGGCGCGGAACTGTTCAGCGAACGGCCGGTATGGGGCTATGGCTCGGGTTCCTTCCAGCACGCCTACAGCGCTCACCGGGAGAAGAAGAATGCGCCGGTGACGATCTCCCACACCGAGCCGGTCACGGTCGCCGCCGAGCAGGGGCTGATCGGCCTCGTCGTCTACGTCGGGCTGATCGTGGTCGCGCTCTGGACGATGGGCGCGGGGCTCTGGGCGCGGGGACCGGACCGCCGTCCGACCCTCTTCGGCGTCGCCCGCGCGGCCGTGCTCGCCACCTTCGTCGCCCTGCTGGTCCACACGATGGCCTACGCGGGCTTCTTCCAGGACCCGATCACCTACGTCTTGCTCGCTGTAGGCGCCTCGTTGGCAGCCGCGCCCGCCGTCGCCGCCGGACGCACCGCCGCGCCCGGCCCCGACGCCACGACCGCCACGGTCCCCGGCCCCGCTTAGCCTCTACGCCCGTGTCCGGCTACCTGAGGCGACTCGCCACCACCGGCGCCGCCTACACGGCGGCGAGCATCCTCTCGAAGCTCATCGCGGTCGCGCTGCTGCCGCTCTACACGCGCCACGTCACGCCCGGGGACTACGGCGCCGCCGAGATCCTCTTCGCCGGCGTCGTCACCGCCAGCATCGTCGTCCGGCTCGGCCTGATCGAGTCGGTGCTGCGCTACTACTACCGTGAGGACGAGGACCCGGACCGGATCGTCGGTGCCACCTTCTCCGGCCTCTTCTGGTTCTCGACGCTCGGCGCGCTCGTCCTCCTGCCCTTCGCCGGCCCGCTGTCGGAACTGCTGCTCGATCCCAAGACCCCGGCCGAGCTGCACACCGGCACCGAACTCACCCGGATCGCGATCGGCGGCCTCTGGGTGGCGACGCTGTTCGAATACCTGCTGACGCTCTACCGCCTCGACGAGCGGGCGCGCGCCTACTTCATCACCACGATCACCAACGTCCTCGCGACGATCGCGCTGACCGTGATCCTCGTCGTCGGGGTGGGGGACGGCGCGCGCGGCCTGCTGCTCGGCTCCTACCTCACCGGCGCCGCCTTCGTCGCCGTGCTGATCCTCGAGCAGCGCCGGCGCCTCACCCTGCGGGTCGACCCGCCGTTGCTCCGACGCCTGCTGCGCTTCGGCCTGCCGACGATGCCCGCCGAGGTCAGCCTCTACCTGCTCAACTTCGTCGACCGGCTGATCATCGTCCACTACGTCGGCCTCTCGGAGGCGGGCCTCTACTCGATCGCGGTGAAGTTCGCCCAGGCGGTGAACGTCCTCGTCCGCGGCTTCCAGCTCGCCTGGCCGCCGCTCGCCTACTCGATCCGTGACGACGACGAGGCGCGCCGCACCTACGCCACGATCATCACCCTGTTCCTCGCCGGCTGCACCTGGATGGTGGTCGGCCTCTGGCTGCTCGCCCAGTACCTGCTCCGCTTCTTCGCCGCGCCGGAATTCTTCGACGCCTACGAAGTGGTCGGCCTGATCGCCGCCGCCGTCACCCTCTACGCGCTCTATATGGTGATGGTGGTGGTGCTGGGACGGACGGGGCGGACCGAGTTCAACCTCCCGGCGGCGCTCGGAGCGCTCGCCTCCAACGTGGTCCTCAACCTCCTCCTGGTGCCGCCGCTGGGGATCGTCGGCGCCGGCCTCGCCCTGGTCGGCTCCTACCTGGTCGTGGTGGCGCTGATGTACTGGTTCACCGAGCGCCTCTTCCCGGTGCCCTACGAATGGGGCCGCCTCGCCCGCGTCCTCTTCGCCGCCGCGGCCCTGATCGCCTTCGGCGAGCTGGTCCTGCCGACCGCGGGCTTCGCCGGCTTCCTCGCCCGCCTCGCCCTCGGCCTCCTCTACCCGGCCCTCCTCCTCGCGACCGGCTTCTTCACCAACGAAGAGCGCGGCTGGCTGGCCCGCCTCCGCCACCCGCGCGAGCTGGCCGCGAGCTTCGCCGCGGTCCGCGCCAGGCCGGCGGCGGTCGAAGGGGACCCGGGGGAGGTCTATGAAGCGGAGCGGATCGACGAAGACAGCCGGTTTTAGGGGTGGGTGGGTGGTCGGGCGGGGGTCCGTGGCGCCGCCGGCCGTCCGAGGGGTGTCCTGGGCTCCTCATGGGGGTCCTGGCAGGCTGTGACCCCCATGAGGAGCCCAGGACGTGAGGGGTGCGTGGGAGAGGCGTCACAGGGACGTCGCGAAGTCGGACTTACGTGAGGATCGGGTCGGGGAGCCTCCACACCTCGGCCGGATCCGTGACGAAGATGCCGGGAACGTCACACTTTCCGGCCCTCGGAGGCCCTTTTCGGGCCGGAAATCAAGGCCCGATAACGCGCTGCGTGTTTTAGGGCCCCTATAGGGGGGTCAATAC
>CALCIA010000253.1 GCA_937907435.1 uncultured Actinomycetes bacterium | reverse complement strand
GCCGGAAAGTGTGACGTTCCCGGCATCTTCGTCACGGATCCGTCCGAGGTGTGGAAGCTTCTGGACCTGATCGTCACGTAAGTCCGACTTCCTCACGTCCCTGTGACGCCTCTCCCACGCACCCCTCACGTCCTGGGCTCCTCATGGGGGTCACAGCCTGCCAGGACCCCCATGAGGAGCCCAGGACCATCTCGGACGGCCGCCCACCCCCCGCACCCCCGCCCGGACACCCGCCTCGCCCGGTGCCCGCCGGTGAGTTCGAAGAGGGCGAGTTCTTAAGCGTCCGCGAGCTCCCTCTCCAGCGCCGCCGGATCGGTCACCGGCAGGTTGCAGGTGAAGCCCTCGCAGACGTAGGCGGCGGGCTCGCCGCCGATCTCGGTGCGGGCGTCGAGCAACGGCGGTTCGGTCGCGCCCGCCGGGCCGCCGGCGACGACGACGTTCGGACGGAAGGCGGCGCGGACGACGCCCTCGAGGGTCGCGAGGTCGCCGCCGACCAGGGCCACCTCGCGGATCTTCGAGTGGTGGAAGTCGAGCGCCCGCAGGAGGTGGGCGAAGGAGTCGGGATGGGTGACGGCGGGCTCGCCGAAGAGGGCGAGGACGCCGAGGGCGCTATCGGCGAAGGCGCGTTCGCCGCTTAGGGCGGCGAGGCGCAGGAGGCCGAGGGCGGCGGCGGACTGGCCGGCCGGGATCGGGTGGTCGCCGACCTCCTTGCGGCGGGCGATCAGGGACTCGTGGTCGGCGGAGGTGGAGAAGAAGCCGCCGCGCTCCTCGTCGCCGAAGCGCTCGATCATGGTTTCCGCGAGCTCGCACGCCGCCGCGAACCAGCGCGGGTCGAAGCCCGCTTCGTAGAGGACCAACAGGGCCTCGACGGTGAAGGCGTGGTCCTCGAGGTAGGCGTTCAGGTGCGCGCGCCCGTCCTTGTAGGTGCGCAGCAGGCGGCCGTCGCCGTCGCGCATCGTGCCGAGGACGAACTCGGCGCAGGCCTCCGCCGCCTCCAGGTAGTCCGGTCGTCCCAGTACCGCGCCCGCCTCGGCCAGCGCCGCGATCGCCAGCGCGTTCCAGGAGCAGAGGCGCTTGTCGTCGAGTCCCGGCGGGACGCGCTCGGCGCGGGCGGCGAGCAGGGCGGCACGGGCCGCGTCGAGCCCGGACGGCGCGGCGGCCGCCGCGCCCTCGGCGAGGTGGAGGATGTTCTTGCCCTCGAAGTTGCCCGCCTCGGTGACGCCGTAGTAGGCGAGGATCGCGTCGGGGTCGGCGCGGCCGCCGGTCGCCGCGGGGCCCGCCGCGTCCCCGGCCAGGACGGCGCGGATCTCGGCCGGCGTCCAGACGTAGAACTTGCCCTCCTCGCCCTCGGAGTCGGCGTCGTAGGCGGAGTAGAAGCCGCCCTCCGGGCCGCGCATCTCGCGCAGCATCCAGTCGAGCGTCTCCTCGCAGACCCGCCGGTAGCGCGCGTGGCCGAGCACCTGGTAGCCGTGCAGGTAGGCGCGGGCGAGCAGGCCGTTGTCGTAGAGCATCTTCTCGAAGTGGGGGACCTGCCAGGCCGAGTCGACCGAGTAGCGGGCGAAGCCGCCGCCGAGCTGGTCGTAGATGCCGCCGGCGAGCATCGCGTCGAGGGTGCGCTCGACGTGCGCGAGGCCTTCGCCCCGGCTCCCCGCCTCCCGCGACAAGATCAGCTCGAGCGAGGACGCCGGCGGGAACTTCGGCGCGCTGCCGAAGCCGCCGTTCGCCGGGTCGGCGTGGGAGAGCAGCGTCGCCACCGCCCCGTCCAGCTGCGCGGCGCTCGGCACGTCGGACGGTTCGACCTTCGCCAGCGCCTCCAGTCGTCCCACGGTCATGTCGGCGCGCTCGCGGATCTCGTCGCGTTTGCCGCGGTAGGCCTCGAGCACCGCTTCCATCACCATGCGGAAGCTCGGCATGCCGCGCGCCGTGTCGGGCGGGAAGTAGGTGCCGCCGTAGAAGGGGACGCCCTCGGGGTCGAGGAAGACGGTCATCGGCCAGCCGCCCTGGCCGGTGAAGCCCTGCACCGCCTCCATGTAGATCGCGTCGACGTCGGGGCGCTCCTCGCGGTCGACCTTGATGCAGACGAAGTTGGCGTTCATGAAGGCCGCGGTGTCGGGATCCTCGAAGGACTCACGCTCCATCACGTGGCACCAGTGGCAGGCCGAATAGCCGACCGAGAGCAGGATCGGCAGGTCCTCGGCGCGCGCCCGGCCGAGCGCCTCCTCGCCCCACGGATACCAGTCGACCGGGTTCTCCGCGTGCTGCAGGAGGTAGGGACTGGTCTCGGCGGCGAGGCGATTGGCCATTGATTTGAGCGTAAATGATCGGCTTTCCGCGGGAACTTCGAGTACTTTCGGACGTTAAGTGAGTGTGGATAACAGCGGCAGGCGGGACGCCGCCCTCCAAGCGGTGCTGGCGAAGTTGGAGCCGACGGACCGTCAAGTCGTCCTTGACGCGCTCGACGCTGCCGAGAAGACGGAGTCGGAGCTGCGCTATCTGGCGGACCACGATCCGCTCACCGCGCTGCTGAATCGGCGCTCTTTCCGCACCCGTCTTGACACTTACGTGAACTTCTCCGCGCGTTATGGCGGCCGCGGCGCGGTGATGGTGATCGACGTCGACGGGCTGAAGGACGTCAACGACCGCCTCGGCCACCAGCAGGGCGACAACCTGATCCGCCGGGTGGCGGCGACGCTGCGCGAACGGGTCCGCGCCACCGACATCGTCGCGCGGCTCTCCGGCGACGAGTTCGCGGTGCTGATGCCGCAGTCCGACGTCGAAGGGGCGCTGCAGCTGGGCGAAGACCTGCGGGTCGAGGTCGCCGACGCGTTCGCCGGCGACCCGGAGCTCGCCGGGGCGTCGATCAGCGTCGGGATCACGATGTTCGGCGCCGAATCGGACGGCGGCGCCGAGGCGGTCCTGGCTGCCGCCGACGAGGCGATGTACCGGGCGAAGGCGGAGGGGCGCAACCGCGTCTCGCTCTTCGAATCGCCGGTCGAGGCCACCGGCGACGCGCGCCGGCTCACGACCAGTGCCAAGATCCGCAACGCCCTCACCCAGAACCGCCTCAGCTTGGCGACGCAGCCGATCGCGAGCCTCGCCGACGGGGCGATCGAACGCTTCGAGCTCCTGCTGCGGATGCGCGGCGAGACCGGGGAGCTGCTGCCGGCCTCCGCCTTCATCGGCGTGGCGGAGCGCTCCGGGATGATCCAGGAGCTCGACCGCTGGGTCGTCGGCCAGGCACTTGACCTGCTCGCGCTGCGCGAACGGGCGGGCGACCCGGTCTCCCTCCACGTCAACCTCTCGGGCGCCTCGCTGACCGACATCTCGGTGCTCGAGTACATCGAGCGGCGACTCGACGAAGGCGACGCCGACCCCGCCCGCTGCACCTTCGAGATCACCCAGACGGCGCCGGTCGAGGATCTCGACACGGCCGCGGGCTTCGCCGACCGGCTCACCGAGTTCGGCTGCGAAGTCGCGATCGACGACTACGGCGCCGGCTTCGGCCCCTTCGAGTACCTCAAGCGCTTCCCCTTCGACGTGATCAAGATCGACGGCGCCTTCGTCCGCGACATCACCCACAACGACGCCGACCAGCTCACCGTCCAGGCGATCGTCGGCATCGCCCAGGGCCTCGGCAAGACGACGATCGCCGAGTTCGTCGAGGACGAGGAGACCGTGACCCTCCTGCGCTCCTACGGCGTCGACATGGCCCAGGGCTATCACCTCGGCGCCCCGGTCGGGCTCGAGGAAGGGCTGCTGGAAACGACGTAGGGGTTCGGGAGGGACGGGGGCCGCGGGCTGGGGCTCGGAGGGGACGGGGGCCCGCAGGCTGGCGCCCGGGAGAGCTCAAGCCCCGCAAGCTGTCGCCCGGGGTAGGGACGCGCCCCTCTCGCCACGGCCCGGGCAGGCTGTGGCCGTGGCGAGA
>CALCIA010000252.1 GCA_937907435.1 uncultured Actinomycetes bacterium | reverse complement strand
CCCCTCTCGCCACGGCCACAGCCTGCCCGGGCCGTGGCGAGAGGGGCGGGTCCTCAATCCGGGCGACAGCGAACGCTAGGCTCGTCGGGTGGAGGCGAACTCGTCTGGGGTCGCGTTTTCGAGTGGTGCGGGACGGTGGCTGCTCGCGGTGACGATCGCCGGGTCGGGGATGGCGTTCCTCGACTCGACCGTGGTGAACGTGGCGCTGCCGAAGATCGGCGAGGATCTGGACGCTTCGACGAGCGCGCTGCAGTGGATCTTGAACGGTTATTTGCTGACGCTCGCGTCGCTGATCCTGCTCGGCGGGAGCCTCGGGGACCGGTTGGGGCGGCGGCTGGTGTTCCAGGTCGGGGTGGTGATCTTCACGCTGGCCTCGCTGCTCTGCGCGGTGGCGCCGAGTGCCGAGTTGCTCATCTTCGCGCGGCTGGTGCAGGGGATCGGCGGGGCGCTGTTGACGCCGGGGAGCCTGGCGATCATCGAGGCGAGCTTCCGGCCCGCCGACCGGGCGCGGGCGATCGGGGCCTGGTCGGGGCTCGGGGGCGTCGCCTCGGCGCTCGGGCCGCTGCTCGGCGGCTGGCTGATCGGCGCGATCTCCTGGCGGGCGATCTTCCTGATCAACCTGCCGCTCGGGGCCTTCGTCACCTGGGCGGCGGCGCGCTACGTGCCCGAGTCCCACGATCCGAACGCGACCGGCAGGCTCGACTACGGCGGCGCGGTGCTGGCGGCGGTCGGGCTCGGCGGCACCACCTACGCGCTGATCGAGGCGCCGGAAGGCGGCCGACTGGCGGCGGTCGTCGTCACCGCGGTGATCGGGGTCGCCGCCCTGGTCGGCTTCTTCTGGCAGGAGCGGCGGAGCGCCAACCCGATGCTGCCGCTCGGGATCTTCGCCTCGCGCCAGTTCAGCGCCGCCAACGCGGTCACCTTCGTCGTCTACGCGGCGCTCGGCGTCGTCTTCTTCCTGCTCGTAAGCTTCCTGCAGATCTCGATGGGCTACTCGCCGATCGCCGCCGGCTCCGCCTCGCTGCCGGTGACCGCGCTGATGCTGGTCGGCTCGGCGCGGGCGGGCGCGCTCGCCCAGCGGATCGGCCCACGCGTCCCGCTCACGCTCGGCCCGCTGATCATCGCCGCGGGCCTCCTCCTGATGCTGCGGATCAACCCCGGCGACAGCTACGTCGGCGCGGTGCTGCCGGCGGTGATCGTCTTCGGCCTCGGCCTGACGCTGGTCGTCGCGCCGGTCACCGCGACGGTGATGGCGTCGGTCGAGTCCGGCCGCTCGGGGATCGCCTCCGGGGTCAACAACGCGGTCGCGCGGGTGGCGGGCCTCTTGGCCGTCGCGGTAGTGCCGGTCGTCGCCGGGCTCACCGGGGACAAGTTCTACGACCCGGAGGAGATGACCCACGGCTTCCACGTCGGCATGGCGGTCTGCGCGGGGCTGGCGCTGGTCGGCGCGATCATCGCCTGGACGACGATCTCCGCCGAGGTCCTCCACGAAGAGGAAGCCGAAGGTGAGGAACCGGAGGAGTGCTACAGCTGCGGCGTCGGCGCGCCGACGATGCGCCCCGCCAGCGAGCCCGCCGCGGCCACGGCCACCACCCCCGATTGAGTTCGCACTTATCCGCGCATACCGCGGATAAGTGCGAACTCACCGGGTGGGGGCGCCCGGCGGGGGGACGGCTGGGGTCAGATCGTGAGGCCCGCGTCGACGGGGAGGGTGGCGCCGGTGATGCCGCTGCCGCCGGGGCCGAGGAGGAAGGCGATCGTCGCCGCGACCTCGTCGGGCGCCAGCAGGCGCTCCAGGGGCTGGCGGGGGGCGAAGTCGCGGGGCGAGGGCAGCTCGAAGAGGCGGGCGGACTCGGCGAGGAGCGGCGTGTCGGTCGAGCCCGGCGCGACCGCGTTGGCGGTGACGCCGCTGCCGTGCAGGTCGGCGGCGAGGCCGCGGATGAAGCCGCCGACGCCGGCCTTGGCGGCGCTGTAGGCGGCGAGACCCTGCATGCCGCGCGCGGCGCCGGAGGAGGTGACGGCGACGAAGCGCCCGGCCCGCGGCCGCGGTCGTCCCAAGAGCGTCGGGACGACCAGGCGGGCGGCGAGCATCACCGCCTCGAGGTTCACCTCGAGCAGCGCCCGCCACTGCTCGTCGGGGAGTTCCCAGGCGGGGACGCCGCCGGCGATCGCGCCCGCGTTGGCGACGAAGGCGTCGACGTCACCCCAGGCTTCGGCGCCCTCGACCACCGCGGCGAGCGCCTCGCGGTCGCTCGCGTCGGCGACCACGGCCCGCGCCACGTCGTCCCGCCCGACCCGCTTCGCGGCCGCAGCCACGGCTTCCTCGAGGTCGCGCTCGCTCGCCATCGCGTAGGGCAGCCGACGGTCCGGCGCACAGCGGTCGACGGCGACGACGCTCCAGCCGTCGGCGGCCAGCGCGGCCACCGTCGCGGCGCCGATCCCACGACCGGCTCCGGTGACGATCGCCACCCGCCTGTTCACACTTTCGCCCGGCCGTGCCATCGATGGGCCGAAAACCTGTCAGATAGTCCGGTTTTCGGCCCATCGACCTCAGGGGTCGGCGGGGGCTGGGGTGGCGGGGGTGGTGACGCTGAAGCGGGGGGCCGGGGCGGGCTGGGGGATGGCGCCGACGTCTACGAATAGCTTGCGGTCTCTGTTGTGGCCGTCCTCGCGGGCCTCGCGCATCGAGAGGACCGGGGCGACGCAGCAGTCGGAGTCGGCGAAGAGCTCGTGCCACTCGTCGCGGGAGCGCTCGGCGAACTTGGCGGTGAAGCGCTCGCGGATCGCGGGCCAGGTGGCCGGGTCGAGGTGGTTGGCGATCGCGTCGTCGCCGGCCATGCCCAGGGCCTCCAGCAGCGCCGCGTAGAACTGGGGCTCCAGGGCGCCGACCGCGACCCAGCCGCCGTCGGCGCACTGGTAGGTGTCGTAGAAGGGGGCGCCGCCGTCGAGCAGGTTGACGCCGCGCTCGTCGCGCCAGGCGCCCGCCTCGAGGAACCCGTGCAGGAGGCCGGTGGTCGAGACGGCGCCGTCGACGATCGCCGCGTCGACGACCTGGCCGACCCCGCCCGCGCGCGCGTGCAGCAGCGCGCCGAGCACGCCGATCACCAGGTAGTTGGCGCCGGCGCCGAAGTCCCCGAGCAGGTTGACCGGCGGCACCGGCTTGCGGTCGGGCTCGCCGATCATGTGCAGGGCGCCGGAGATCGCCAGGTAGGTGATGTCATGGCCGGCGGTGTGGGCATAGCGGCCCGACTGTCCCCAGCCGGTCATCCGCCCGTAGACCAGCGCCGGGTTGCGGGCGAGGCAGACGTCTGGGCCGAGCCCGAGGCGCTCCATCACGCCGGGGCGGAAGCCCTCGATCAGCACCTCGGCGTCGGCGAGGAGCCCGAGCACCTCCTCCACCCCGGCGGGGGACTTGAGGTCGACCTCGCGGGTGACGCGGCCGCGGTCGAGGACCGGCGAGGCGCCCCAGGCGATGCCGCCCTTGGCGGGACGCTGGATCCGCGTCACCGCGGCGCCGAGGTCGGCAAGCGTCATCCCGGCGAAGGAGATCGGGCCGATCCCGGCCATCTCCACCACCGAGACCCCCTGGAGGGGGCCCATCAGCCCGCCATCGCCCGCGAGATCACGACCCGCTGGATCTCCTGCGTGCCCTCGTAGATCTGGGTGATCTTCGCGTCGCGCATCATCCGCTCGACCGGGTACTCGTTGACGTAGCCGTAGCCGCCCAGCACCTGGACCGCCTCGACCGTCACCCGCATCGCGTTGTCGCCGGCGATCAGCTTCGCCATCGAGGTCCACTTGCCGAGGTCGGCGGGGCGCTGCGGGCGGTCGGCCATCGCGCAGGCTTTGTAGAGGAGCTCGCGCGCGGCGGCGGTGCCGGCCTCCATGTCGGCGAGCTTGAACTGGATCCCCTGCAGGTTGTTGAGCGGCTTGCCGAAGGCGATCCGCTCCTTGGCGTAGGAGTTGGCGAAGTCCGTGGCGCCCTGGGCGATGCCGACCGCCTGCGCGGCGGCGCCAAGGCGGGTGCGCTCCAGCGTGCCGAGGGCGATGTTCAGGCCCTTGCCGATCTCGCCGATCACGTTCTCCTCCGGGACGCGGACGTCGGTGAAGGACGGCGAGCCGGTGGGCGAGCCCTTGATCCCCAGCTTGTGCTCGAGCGCGCCCGGGTCGAAGCCCGCCCGGTCCTTCTCCACCACGAAGGCCGAGGTGCGGCGGTTCTCGCGGTCGGTGGAGGCGAAGACGCAGTAGAAGTCGGCCTGGCCGGCGTTGGTGATCCAGGCCTTCTGGCCGTTGATCACCCACTCGTCGCCGTCCTTGACCGCGGTGGTGCGCATCGCCGCCGGGTCCGAGCCCGCCTCGGGCTCCGAGAGCGCGAAGGCCGGCGACCACTCGCCGGTGGCGCACTTCGGCAGGAAGCGCTCTTTGAGCTCGTCGGAGCCGAAGAGCTGGATCGGCAGCGTACCGAGCTCCTGGATCATCAGGATCAGCGCCGAGGACGCGCACGCCTTGGCGATCTCCTCGACCCCGATCTGCAGCATCAGCGTGCCGGTCCCGGTGCCGCCGTAGGCCTCCGAGAACGGCAGGCCGAGGATGTCCTGCTCGCCGAGGAGCTTGCGGATGTCGTGCGGGTACTTGGCTTCGCGGTCGATGTCGGCGGCCCGCGGGGCGATCTTCTCGGTCGCGATCTGGCGGATCGTTTCCCGGAAGTCGACCATCTCCTGCGGGATGTCGTACAGCCCCGTGCCCACCCCTACGTCACTCATTCAACCGTCCCCCAAGATCGCGACCTTCAGATAGTAGGAAGACAACCTATCGTCGCGAGGGGCCGCGCGGCGCTCGCCGGGCGGCTCTCCCTCAGGCGCCGTCGAGATCGATGACGAGGTTCTGCGCCGCATCGGTGCTTGCCGTCGCCCCGGGCGGGACCACGATCGTCGTGGTCGCCGCCGCGACCACCGCGGGCCCGGCGATCGGGCTCAGCTCCGCCGCCCGGGCGGCGGGGACGATCCGGGTGTCGAGTCGCTCCGCCCCGTCCTCCCCGGCCCAGACGATCGAGCGCGACGGGACCTCGCCCGCGTCGGCCTCCGCCGCCGCCTTCACGCGCGGCTGCGGGAGCCGGCCGCGGCCGACCACGCGACAGCCGACGATCTCGCTGCCGGCGCCCTCGAAGGCCGAGCCCTTGCCGTAGAGCTGGTCGTAGATCGAGGCGAATTTCTGGCCCAGCGTCTCCCCCGGCCGCGCCACCTCGTCCTCATCGACCGGCACCTCGACCCGGTGGATCTGCAGCGGGTACTTCATCTCGACGAAGCGGTCGACGACCTGGCGCTCGGCGTCGATGCCCTCCTCGGAGAGCTCGTCGCGCGCTTCCTGCTCCAGCTCGGCCAGGGTGTCCTGCAGCAGGGTGCCGGAGAACGGCGAGCCGAGCTGGATCGCCCGCTCGAAGACGTGGACGACGTCGGAGGTCGCGCAGCCGTACGCCGACCAGGTCGTCGAGAGGGTCCCGAGCGGGACGATCCCGCGCACCGAGCCGAGCTCGGCGAGGTACCCGGCCACGTGCAGCCCACCCGCGCCGCCGTACCCGTAGACGGCGAAGTCGCGCGGGTCCATCCCCCGCTCCACCGTCATCTGGCGGATCAGGTCGGCCATCTGGGCGTTGACGATCTGGCGCGCGGCAAGCGCGACGTCGACCGCCGCGAGACCGACTTCCTCGCCGACCGCGGCCAGCGCCCGCTCGGCGCCCTCGACGTCAAGCCGCAGGTCGCCGCCGAGGAAGTTGTCGGGGTCGAGGTAGCCGAGCAGCAGGTTGGCGTCGGTGATCGTCGGGCGCTCGCCGCCGCGCCCGTAGGCGACCGGGCCCGGTCGCGCGCCGGCGCTCTCCGGACCGACCCGCAGCACCCCGGAGACGGGGTCGCGCCAGATGATGCTGCCGCCGCCGGCGCCGATCGAGCGCACGTCGGTCCGCGGCAGGTAGAACTCGTACTGGTTCTCGACCACCGACTGCGAGCGGACCGGCTGGTTGCCGGCGATCAGGGCGACGTCGAAGCTGGTGCCGCCCATGTCGGTCGCGATCACGTTCTCCTCGCCGCGCTGCTGCGCCAGCACCGAGCTGGCGCCGACGCCCGCCGACGGGCCGGAGCCGATCGTCAGCACCGGCAGGTCCCCGGCCAGCGAGTCCGGGGCGACGCCGCCGGAGGCCTGCATCACCAGCAGCGGGCCGCGCAGGCCGCCGTCGACCAGGTCGCGCTTCAGCCGGGTCAGGTAGCCGCGCGTCTCGGGGCCGAGGAAGGCGTTGATCGCCGCCGCCGCGAAGCGCTCGTACTCGCCCGGACGCGCCGAGGCCAGGTGCGAGCAGGTGACGTAGGCGTCCGGCGCGGCGGCCTGGACGAGCTCCCGCGCGCGCAGCTCGTGGGCGGGGTTGGCGACCGACCAGAGGAAGCAGATCGCGAACGACTCGGCGCCCGCGGCGCGCAGGTCGGCGACCGCCGCCTCGACCTGGCCCTCGTCGAGCCCGACCACGACCTCGCCCGCGGCGTCGATCCGCTCGTCGACCTCGACGATCAGCTCCGGCGGCACGATCGGGTCGGGCCGGTACTGCTCGGAGGCGTGCAGGAGGCGGTCGACCGGCAGGCCCTTGGCGCGGCCGCTGGCCCGCATCACCGGCAGGATGTCGCGGTGGCCGCGGGTGGTGATCAGCCCCACCTTGGCGCCGCGCAGCTGGACCAGCGCGTTGGTGGCGACGGTGGTGCCGTGGAGGACGATCTCGCAGCCGGCCAGCAGGTCGGTCGCCGATTCGCCCCGCATCTCGGCCACCTTGCCGACCGCGGCGAGGAAGCCGCGCTCGAAGTCGGGCGGGGTCGAGTGCGCCTTGGTCGCGGTGACGCCGCCGTCGTCGTCGAGGTGGACGATGTCGGTGAAGGTGCCGCCGATGTCGACTCCCAGGTACGCCATCAGGCACCCCCTCCCAGCTTGATGTCCCAGAGCGGCGGGTCGTCCCCGCGGCAGATCTCGTTGTCCAGCAGGCGCAGGCAGGAGGGGCAGGCGAACTGGCGCAGGACGATCTCGGCGTCGACGATCCGCGCCGGGTCGGGCAGCAGCGCGTTGCCCTCGGCGATCCCGGTCTCGCGGCGCAGCGCGCCGTCCTTCCAGTTGCCCTCGGCGCCCGCGAGGACGGCGCCGCAGCCGCAGGCGATCACCCGCTCGCCGCCGTGCTCGTGCACGCCGAGGCCGGGGCCGATCGGCGCCTCGGGGTCCCCGTCGACCTTGCCCTCGCGCGGCGCGGGCGGCGCGTCCCAGCCGCGGCGCTCCGCGCGCAGGGAGTCGCGGCGCGCGGCGGTGGCATCCGCGTCGAGGTCGCCCTCGTCGTCGAGGACGACGCCGCTGACGCGCTCCGCCTCGGCCGCGCCGACCGCGCCGGAGGCGACATCGGTGACCACCGCGGCGGGGTCGCGCTCGAGCGGGTCGCCGAAGCCGCCGGCGCCGCACCAGACGAGCACGTAGATGTCGTCGTTGCCCTGGACGATGCCGAAGGCCTTCGGCGGCAGCTCCTCCTCGGTCCCGACCACGGCCTGGCCGGGCGCCGGGACGTGGCCCGCGGCAAGCAGCTCGCGCAGGTCGGTGTCGCGCTGCATCAGGAAGCGGTTCACGTTGCCGGGGTAGCCGCCGAAGAGCGGCGACAGCGGCACCGCGTGGTGGGCGGCGGAGGCCATGTGGTGGGTCATCGTCTCGATCCCGTGCGGGATCGACGCCAGCTCCATCGAGTTGCCGCCGCGGAAGCGGCCGGCGCCGCCGGAGCCGGGCACCACCCGGCGCCAGAGCATCAGCAGCGGGTAGAAGGCCTCGGTCTCCTCGACGTTCGGCATCGCCACCTGCGGGTCCCAGGGCCAGCCGCCGACATCGAGGCCGTCGCGCCAGGACCAGCCCGCCATGCCCGCGGCGACCGGGTCGAGGAAGAGCGAGGCGAAGGGGCGGCCGCCGGCGTCGGCGCCGGAGAAGGCGGCGATCGGGAAGGTCGCGGCGCCCATCGAGGACTGGATCTCCCGGTGCAGGGACGGGTCGGAGCTGCAGCTGAGCATCTTCGAGATCGAGAGCGCGGCGAGCGCGATGCACTGGTCCAGGGTCAGCACCGCGAGCGAGAGCGCCGAGGGATGCAGGGCGCTGGTCAGCGTCCCCGGCTCGGCGGTGAAGTCGATCCGCCGCAGGGCGCCGCCGATCGCGAAGAGCTGGTCGAACATCAGCTGCGAGTTGACCATCGCCGCGATCGCGCCCTCCCAGGCGGCCAGGGTGCAGCTCAGCGCGCCGATCTGGGGGTCGGTGCCCTCGTTGGAGAATTCGAGCCGCTCGCCGCGCTTGCGCAGCACGACCGAGTTGCGGTAGAGCCCGCGGTCGCCGGGGCCGGCGGCCTCGAGGAAGGCCTGCGAGCGCCACTCGCCGTCGGGGATCGTCGCCAGCCGGCCGGCGAAGGCCTGCTCGGCGTCGTCGCGGATCTTGCGCATCGCGCCCTTCACCGTCGGCGCGCCATAACGCTCGAGCAGCGTCTCGATCCGGTCGACCGCGACCCGGCAGCCGGCGATCTGCGCCCGCAGGTCGACGCCGACCAGCTCCGGCATCCGCGAGCGCCGCATGTACTCCTCCTCGAGGTCGGTGCGGATCTCGCCGTCCTCGACGATCCGCACCGGCGGCACCACGCCGGACTCGTGGAAGATGTCTTCGGCGACCGGGTTGAAGCCGCCGGGGGCGGTCCCGCCGAGGTCCTGGTGGTGGAGGCTCGAGCCGACCCAGGCGAAGACGCGGTCCTCCCAGAAGACCGGCGCCAGCACCGCGAGGTCGGACTGGTGGGTGGCGCCGATCCAGGGGTCGTTGGTCATGAACATCGAGCCGGGCTCGACCCCGGGGCGCGGGTGGCGGTTCTCGAGGATCCACTTGACCGCCGGGCTGGAGGCGGCGACCAGGTACTGGAGCCAGGGCCCGAAGTAGACGTAATCGCCCCACTCGTCGAGGATCACCGGGTTGAAGTCGTGGGCGTAGACGACGACCGGCGAGCCGGAGGTGCGGATGATCGTCGTGCCGTGCTCGATGTTGACGTTCCAGAGCGCGTGGCGGAGGACCTCGAAGTCGGTCGGGTCGACCTCGCCGGCGGCGTCGTGGAGCAGCGGCCGGATCGACTCCGGCGGGCTCGCGGGGGGCACGTACGGATAGGTCCTGCCGTCGAAGGCGGGCTCGGGCACTGTCATCTCTCCTCTCCTCGCCGGGGGACCGGCGGCTCCCGGCACAACCTAGCCACGAACCTCGATTCTGTCAAACGGTTGTTTGACTGACGGCGGCGACCCCGCTAGGGTGCGGCGCCAGATGGAGCGCACCTCGCTCGAGAATCGGGTCGGGACCCTCGACCGCGTCCTGCGGCCCCGCGCGGTCGCCGTGCTCGGCGCCTCCGGGCGGCCGGGCGCGCTGTCCGGGCGCTTCATCTCCGGGCTGCAACGGCACGGCTTCGGCGGCCGCATCGTCCCGGTCAATCCCCGCTACGAGCAGATCGGGGACCTGCGCTGCTATCCGACCGTCGCCGCCGGCGCCGAGGACGGGGAGATCGACCTGGCGATCATGTCGCTGCCCCAGCGGATGACCTACGACGCGCTCGCCGAATGCGCCGCGGCCGGGGTCGGCGGCGTCTCGATCTTCGCCTCCGGGTTCGCCGAGGTCGGCGCGGAGGGCGCGGCGGAGGAGCGGCGGATCGCGGCGCTGGCGCGCGAGACCGGCGTCCGCGTGATCGGTCCCAACAGCCCCGGCTTCATCAACTTCGTCGACTCGACCTGCGTGATCGCCTCGGGGGTCGGCTTCCGGCCGAGCTTCCGCAGCGGCGGCATCGGCATCGTCGCCCAGTCCGGCGGCGTCGCCGGGCTGCTCGTGGAGCGGGCGCAGGACGCGGGGGCCGGGCTCAGCATCGCGGTCTGCACCGGCAACGAGGCCGACCTGACGGTCGGCGAGATGCTCTGGTGGCTGGTCGACCACGAGCCGACCAAGGTCGTCACGATCTTCCTCGAGGGGATCCGCTCGCCGGAGCTGCTGGCGGGCGGGCTCGACGCGCTGCGCCGGGCGGGCAAGCCGGTGGTGGTGCTGAAGGGCGGCGCGACCGGGGCCGCGGCGCGGGCGAGCGCCGCCCACACCGGGGCGCTGGCCAGTGCCGACGACGTCGTCGATGCCTTCCTGCGGCGCCACGGCGCGATCCGCGTCCACGGCTTCGACGACCTGATCGACCACGCGGTGGCGCTGGAGCGGCTGGGGCCGACGGCGACGCGGTCGGTCGGCATCCTCTCCACCTCCGGCGGCGCCGGCGTCGTCGCCACCGAGGCGGCCGAGCGGGCCGGGCTCGACCTGCCGGCGCCGAGCGCCGCGACCGAGAGCCGGCTGGCGGCGGTGATGCCGGACTTCGCCGCGACCGGCAACCCGGCCGACATGAGCGGCATGTTCTCCGAGGACCCGGAGATCTTCCGCGCCTCGCTGCGGACCTTCACCGAGGCGCCGGAGTTCGGCACCGCGGTCCTCGTCCTCACCGTCCATCCGCCGGAGCCCTCGGAGAAGCTGGCCGACCTGATCCTCAGCACCGAGGCGAGCGACCTGGCGGTGCTCTGGACCGCGGGGCGGATGGCGGCGCCCGCGCGCGAGCGGCTGATGGCGGCCGGGCTGGCGGTCTTCGAGGACGCCGAGCGGGGGATGCGGGCGCTGGCGGCGCGGTCGCTGGTCGGCGGCGAGGAGGGCGAGCCGGTGGCCGAGGTGCCGGCGCCGGAGCCGGCGCCGGGCGCGACGCCGACCGAGGCGGAGAGCCTGGCGCTGCTGGCCGCGGCCGGCGTGCCGGTGGCGGCGACCGTGGAGTGCGCGGACGCGGCGGCGGCGCGGGCGGCGACGGCTTCGCTCGGCCGGGTCGTGATCAAGGCTTCGGCGCCGGACCTGCCGCACAAGAGCGACGCGGGCGCCGTCGTCGTCGGGATCGAGGATCCGGACGAGGGGGCGCGGGCGCACGAGCAGGTCGTCGCCGCGGCGGAGCGCGCGGGCGCCCACCCGCAGGGCTCGATCGTCCAGGCGATGGCGGCGAAGGGGATCGAGCTGATCGTCGGGGCGCGGCGCGATGCGGTCCTCGGCCCGGTCCTGGTGGTCGGCGCGGGCGGCATCGAGGCGGAGCTCTCCCCCCAGGTCGCGCGCCGGATGCTGCCGCTGCGGCGCGGCGAGGCGGCGGCGATGCTGCGCGAGCTGCCGATCGCGCCGCTCTTCGACGGCTATCGCGGGCGGGCGGCGCTCGACGTGGACGCGGCGGCGGCGGCGATCGAGCGGCTGGCCGCGCTCGCGGTCGCGATCGGGGACCGCCTCGACGCGCTCGAGGTCAACCCGCTGCTGATGCACCCGCGCGGCGAGGGCGCGACCGCGGTCGACGCGCTGCTGCTGCTGGAGCGATGAGCGCGGCGACGGCGACCCCGGTCGCGCTGGTCGACGCCCGCGAGGAGGGCGAGTTCGGCGGCAAGGCGGTGCAGCTCGGGACGGCGCTGCGGGCCGGGCTGCCGGTGCCGCCGGGGTTCGCGCTCGGGGCCGGCTGCGTGGAGGCCGTCGCGGGCGGGGACCCGGCGGCGACCGCGGCGCTGCGGGCGCGCTTCGAGGAGCTCGGCGGCCCGGTGTCGGTCCGCTCCTCGGGGATCGGCGAGGACAGCGAGAAGACGAGCTTCGCGGGCCAGCACCTGACCGTGCTCAACGTGCGGAGCGCCGACGCGACGGTCGACGCGGTGCGCGAGGTGCGTGATTCCGGCCACAGCGAGACCGCGATCGCCTACCGCGAGATGCTCGGCATCGCGGGCGAGCCGCGGATCGGCATCGTCGTCCAGCGCCTGGTCGAGCCCGACACCGCGGGCGTGCTCTTCACCCGCCACCCGGTGACCGGCGCCGCGGAGCGGGTGATCGACGCGGCCTGGGGCCTCGGCGAGGCGGTGGTGGGCGGCATCGTCGCCCCCGACCACTTCCGGCTGGACGCCGAGGGCGCGGTGCTGGAGCGGCGCGCGGGCCGCAAGGACGTGCGGCTGGAGGTGCTGCCGGGCGGCGGCGTCGAGCGGGTCCGGGTGGAGGCCGAGCGGGTCGGCGAGCTGTGCCTGGACGACGAGGACCTGGCCGCCCTGCACGCGCTGGCGGGCGCCTGCGAAGCGGTGTACGGCGGCGACCAGGACATCGAGTGGGCGATCGAGTCGGGGACGGTCTGGCTGCTCCAGCGGCGGCCGCTGACCGCGATCGGCTGAGCGGCGTGCTCGTCGGCCTCTACTCGGACCTGCGGAACCCTCCCCCCTTCCACCGGCCCTGGTCGCAGCGCTACGGCCAGGCGCTCGAGCGCTTCGTCGAGGCGGAGCGCCTCGGCGCCGGCTCGGCCTGGCTGACCGAGCACCACCTCTTCGAGGACGGTTACCTGCCGCAGCCGATGACCTTCGCCGCGGCGGTCGCGGCGCGGACCACGACGCTGCGGATCGGCACCGCGGTGATGCTGGCGCCGCTGCGGCCGGCGCTCGACCTCGCCGAGCAGTTCGCGGTGGTCGACGTGCTGAGCGGCGGCCGGGTGGAGCTCGGCCTCGGGCTCGGCTATCGCATTCCCGAGTTCGAGGCCTACGGCCAGGACATCAGGCGGCGCTACCCGCTGCTGGAGGAGCGCGTGCGGGAGATCCGCGCGCTCTGGCGCGAGGGCCGTTGCACGCCGCCGCCGGTCCAGGCCGAGGTCCCCGGCTGGGTCGGGGCGACCGGGCCGCGGGCGGCGCGGATGGCCGGGCGGCTCGGCGAGGGCCTGCTGTGGCTCTCGGCGAAGCTGCTGGGGCCCTACGTCGAAGGGCTCGAGGAAGGCGGCCACCCCGCGTCCTCGGCGCGCATGGCCGGCCACGCCAACCTGATCCTCGCCGACGACCCCGAGGCCGCCTGGCCCCGCATCGCCCCCCACCTCGCCTACCAGCGCGACACCTACAACCGTTACGGCGCCGAGGGCCGCGCCGACAGCGCCCTCCGTCCCACCACGCTCGACCCGACCGGAGCGGCGGTCGACGTCGAGTCCCTCCGCCGCCCCGCGGCTGAAGCGCTGCCCCCGAGCTTCGACGTCGTCACCGCCGCCGAGGCGATCTCCCGCCTCCGATCCTGGCTAGAGCCCCTCCCCGTCCGCCACGTCTTCTTCTGGGAGAGCATCGCCGGCATGCCCGACGACCTCGCCGACCGCCACGTCGAACTGGTGGCGACGCAAGTTGCCCCCGCGTTGGCCCCCCTCGGCCTCACCGCCTTAGAGGGTCGAGTTCGCACTTCTCCGCGCTATGCGCGGCAAAGTGCGAACTCGACCCTTCGGACCTCCCCAGCCCGGCGTCCCACGACCAAACGATTGATCGGTACACTCAGGCGGGCCGATGGGATCGAAGCTGATGACGGCTGCGGAGGCGGTGGCGCTCGTCGCCGACGGGGACCACGTCGCGATCCAGAGCATGGGGACGCAGGCGACGCCGATGACGCTGGTGCGGGAGCTGATCCGGCAGGGGCGGCGGGAGCTGACGGTGACCTGCGTGGTCGGCGGGATCGGGGTCGACTGGCTCGCCTGGAAGGGGTGCATGAGCTGCTTCTGCGGGCCGATCGTGTCGATGGAGGCGTTCGGGCTCGCGCCAGGGTTCCGGCGCGGCGTCGAGGAGGGGCGGATCGTCTTCGAGGAGTACTCGGAGACCGGGATCCTGGCGCGGCTCGCGGCGGGCGCGCGCGGGCTGCCGTTCCAGATCACCCGCGGCATGATCGGCACCGACCTGCCCGCGCTGCTGCCCGACGCGGTGCGCGAGATCGAGGACCCGTTCAGCGGTGAGCGGGTGCTCGCCTGCCGCGCCCTGCGTCCCGACGTCTGCCTCCTGCACGCCCACCGCGCCGACGCCAAGGGCAACGTCCAGTACCGCGGGGGGACGATCTGGCCCGACGTGCAGTCGTTCCCGAAGGCGGCGGCGCGAACGATCGTCAGCGTCGAGGAAGTGGTGTCGGAGGCGGAGGTGCGGCGGCGTCCACACGAGACCGTGATCCCCCACTTCGCCGTCGACGCCGTGGTCGAGGCGCGGCACGGCTGCCATCCCACCTCCTTCTTCCCCGACTACACCTACGACCAGGCGTTCCACCGCGAGTGGGTCGCGGCGTGCCGCGAGCCGGAGCGGGCGCTGGCGACGATCGACAGCCACTGCGCCGCGGCGACGCAGGCCGAGTACCTGGAGCTGATCGGCGCGGCGGTGGCACGGACCCGCGACTGGGCGGAGCAGGCATGACGGACGCCGCCCGCGAGCCGACCGGCGTGAGCGCGGCGAGTGCCCCGAGCGCGGCGCCCGCGGCAAGCGCCGCCGAGGTGATGGTCGTCGCGCTGGCGCGCCTGCTGGCCGACCGCGAGCAGGTCGTCAACGGCGCCGCCTCCTTCATCCCGGTGGCGGCGATCCTGCTGGCGCGGGAGACACACGCGCCCGACCTGGTCTGGCTGGCGAGCGCGGTCGGCCTCGACGCGCGGCCGCGGCGACTCCCCGACTCGACCCTCGAGGCGCCGCTCTGGCACCGCGCGGCGATGCACATGCCCCAGCTCGAGGACTTCTGGTCCTACGCCACCAACGGCCGCTGGCTCGGCACCTTCTGCGTGCGCGGCGCGCAGATCGACCGCTTCGGCAACGCCAACAACTCGGTGATCGGCGACGACCCGCAGCGGCCGCGCGTGCGCCTGCCGGGCTCGGCCGGGCTCGGGGACATGGGCTCGCTGGGCAAGCGGCTCCTCTTCTGGACGACGACCCACGACCGCCGCACGCTGGTCGAGCGGGTCGACTTCGTCACCTGCGCGGGCTGGCTCGGCGGCGGCGAGGAGCGCCGGCGCAAGGGGCTCGCGGGCGGGCCCGAGGCGGTCGTCACCAACCTCTGCACGATGGACTTCGAGCCGCGCACGAAGGCGATGCGGCTGGTGTCCCTGCATCCCGGGGTGGGGCTCGACCAGGTGCGGGACGCGACCGGCTTCGACCTGCTGCTGCCCGCCGGGGAGATCCCGACGACGCCCGCGCCGACCGCGGCGGAGCTGGCCCTGATCCGCGAGAAGATCGACCCCGACCGGGTCATAGACAAGGAGTTTCCAGGCTGATGCTGACCGAGCTCGACGACCTCCTCACCCACCAGACGTTCGAGACACACGACCGCGTCTTCATCGACGACCCGCGCTGGACCGAGCGCTTCATCATCGAGGTGCACGACCCGGAGGGCGGGGTCGAGGTCCACACCGGGCTCGGCATCTACCCGAACACCAACTACATGGACGGCTTCGCCTGCGTCGCCGCCGGCGGTGAGCAGCGCAACCTGCGGGCGGGGCGGACGCTGAACGAGGACCGCTGGAACCTCCGCACCGGGCCGCTGCGCTTCGAGATCCTCGAGCCGATGAACCGCTGGCGACTCAGCTGTGAGGACGCCGGCTACGGGTTCGCCTTCGACCTCACCTTCGTCGGCCGCACCCAGCCCGTGCAGATGGCCCCGGACATCGTCGAGCGCGACGGGTTCCTGCTCGTCCACTACACCCACTTCGTCCAGTCCGGCCGCTACGAGGGGTGGGTCGAAGTCGACGGGCGCCGCTTCGACGCCGCCGGGTGGACCGGCGAGCGCGATCGCTCCTGGGGGGTGCGGCCCGCCTCGGCGCGGGTCCGCAACGGGCTCCACGTCTGGCTGCCGATGCAGTGGCGGGACCTCTCGATCTGGCTCACCTCGCGCGAGGGGCCGGACGGCGAGCGGCTGACGCTCTCCGGCGCGATCTCCCCCACCGCCGCCGACGGCGCCGCCGCGGGACAGCCGGTGCCGGTCGCCGACTTCGGCCACGACCTCGACATCGACCTCGTCGGCCACCACCGGGTCCTGCGCGGCGGCGAGCTGTGGGTGGAGGGCGCCGACGGCTCCCGCCACGAGATCACGGTCGAGCGCCTCGGCCCGATGCTCTCCGTCTACGGCGGCGGCTACGGCGGCCCCCAGGCCCAGGGCACCCCCAAGGGCGACGGCTTCCTCGACGGCGAGCGCTGGGGCACCGACCCCGACTCCTTCGCCGCCGTCCCCCACTCGATCCTCGAGCACACCTGCCGCCTCACCCGCAACGGCGACGACGTCGGCGACGGCTGCTTCGAGCTCTGCGTCGGCCGCTACGAGCCGCGAGGGTTCGGGCCGGTCGACTGAAGCGCGCGTGTAGGCCCGTTGGCTGTTCCTTATGCCGGAGGGGTCGGCATAAGGAACAGCTGGCGGAGAGATGGGGCCCCGCAAGCTGTCGCCCGGAAGGGACGGGGCCCCGCAAGCTGTCGCCCGGGAAGGGTTGTGGCCCCACAAGCTGGCGCCCGGGTAGGGACACGCCCCTCTCGCCACGGCCCGGGCAGGCTGTGGCCGTGGCGAGAGGGGCGGGTG
>CALCIA010000251.1 GCA_937907435.1 uncultured Actinomycetes bacterium | reverse complement strand
TGACGTTCCCGGCATCTCTGTGACCGATCGGGCCGAGGTGTGGAGACTCTCCGACACGATCGTCACGTAAGTCCGACCTCCTCACGTCCCTGTGACGCCTCTCCCACGGACGCCTCACGTCCTGGGCTCCTCATGGGGGTCACAGCCTGCCAGGACCCCCATGAGGAGCCCAGGACCACCTCGGCCAGCTGGCAGCGCCGCGGAGCCCCGCCCGCCGCTCCCTACCCCCCGAACCGATTGGTGATCGGCAGCCTCCGGTCTCGCCCGAAAGCCCTCGGGGTGATGCGGATGCCGGGGGCGGCCTGGCGGCGCTTGTACTCGGAGCGGTCGACCAGGCGGATCACTTCGTCGACGATTTCGCCGGGCATGCCGGCGGCGACCATCTCGTCGCGGCCCTCGTCACGCTCGACGTAGGCCTCGAGGATGCGGTCGAGGAGGTCGTAGTCGGGGAGGGAGTCGCTGTCGAGCTGGTCGGGGCGAAGCTCGGCGGAGGGCGGGCGCTCGATCACCGAGGCCGGGACCAGCTCGCGGCCCGCCCGTTCGTTGCGCCGTTCGACCAGCTCGTAGACGAGCGTCTTCGGCACGTCCTTGATCACCGCGAAGCCGCCCGCCATGTCGCCGTAGAGGGTCGCGTAGCCGACCGACATCTCGCTCTTGTTGCCGGTCGTCAGGACCAGCCAGCCGTGGCGGTTGGAGAGGGCCATCATCAGGTTGCCGCGGATCCGCGCCTGGATGTTCTCGGCGGCGAGGTCTGGCTCGGAGGGTTTGGTCGGGTCCGACGGGGAGGAGTCCGAATCGGCGGCCGCCGGGTTCAGGTGGCGGTCGAGGGCGTCGCGGTAGCCGTCCATCATCGGCTCGATCGGGATGTCGATCAGCTCCGTGCCGAGGTTGTGGGCGATCTGACGGGCGTCGTCCTGGGTTTCGTCACTTGAATGGGGAGAAGGCATGACGACCAGCGTGACCCGCTCCGGGCCGAGCGCGTCGACCGCGAGCATCGCGACCAGCGCCGAGTCGATGCCGCCGGAGATCCCCAGCCCGACGTGGCGGAAGCCGTTCTTCTCGACGTAGTCGTGGAGGCCGAGCTCGAGCGCCCCGTAGACCTCGTCGAGGTCCGGGAGCGCGTCGGCGAGCGGCGCGGGCTCGCCCTCGGGCGCGGGGACGTCGACGACCACGAGATCCTCCTCGAACTGCGCCGCGCGCGCCAGCACCGCGCCGTCGGGCCCCAGCAGGAAGCTCTGCCCGTCGAAGACCAGTTCGTCCTGCCCACCGACCAGGTTGACGAAGGCGAAGTAGGAGCCGTATTCGCGCGCCCGCTGGCCGAACATCTCTTCGCGCTCGTGCCCCTTGCCGCGGTGGTAGGGCGAGCCGGAGGGGTTGGAGATCAGACGCGCGCCGGCGTCGGCCTCGGCCTGGCCGGGCGGGCCCGGCGCCCAGGTGTCCTCGCAGATCGTCAGCCCGACCCGCGTCCCGGCGACCTCGACCGCGTCGCCCTCGGTCCCCGGGACGAAGTAGCGCTGCTCGTCGAAGACCGAGTAGTTGGGCAGGCGGTTCTTGCGGTAGACCCGCCGCACCGCCCCGTCGGCGAGGACGGCAAGCGAGTTGTAGGCGTGGCGATAATCGCCGCCGGCCTCGACCGGCTCGGCGAAGCCGACCATCGCCGTGATCCCCGGCGCGAGCCCCCGCGCGAGCTCCTCCACCGCCGCCACGTTCGCGGCGAGGAAGTGGTGCTTCAGGTAGAGGTCCTCGGCCGGGTAGCCGGGGACGCAGAGCTCGGGGAAGATCGCCAGCTCGGCGCCGGCGGCGCGGGCGCGCTCGATCCAGGCGGCGATCTTGGCAGCGTTGCCGTCGACGTCGCCGACGGTCGGGTTGATCTGGCAGAGGGCGAGGCGCATCGCGGGACAGTGGAGTATCCCCGGTGAGGGGGCGGACCAATCCGCCGCGTGGTTCGTCCTGGTTGCCTGACGACCTTTTCGAACCGCTTAAGGAGCGCCGCTAGGGTGCCGTCGATGCGCTCGGGCCGCCTTGCCATCGCCTTCGCGGTCCTGGTCGCGGCCCTGCTGGCCGCGTCCTCTGCCGCCGCCGCGGCCCCGCGGCCGTTCGAACGCCCCGCCGAAGTCATCACGCCGAGCCGCAACTCCTACACCGTCCCCGAAGCGCCAAAGTCGCCGGACTGCGGCGCCCACTTCTGCGTCCACTGGGTCGACCAGGGTCTCGACGCGCCCCGGCCCAAGGACACGAACGGAGACGGGATCCCCGACTACGTCGAACGGGTCCTCGCCGTCGCCGAACACGTCCACGAAATCGAGAACGAAAAGCTCGGCTGGCGGGAGCCGCTCTCCGACGGGACGCTCGGCGGCGGGGACGGGCAGACCGACATCTACCTCGCCGAGATCGGGCCGCAGCTCTTCGGTTATGCCGCCCCCGACCGCGGCCAGACCGGGCCCGGCGGCCGCGCCTCGCGCCGCCTGCACGGCTACCTCGTCCTCGACAACGACTACGAACCGTTCGAGTTCCCCAACACGACGCAGGGCCGTGACCTCAAGGTGACGATCGCGCACGAGTACAACCACATCCTCCAGTTCGGCTACGACGCCTACGAGGACCCCTGGTTCGCCGAGTCGACCGCGGTCTGGATGGAGGACCAGGTCTACAACGGCATCAACGACTACCTGCGTTACGTCCGCCGCTGGGTGAAGCTCTGGGACACGCCGCTGACGGCGAACTCGCTGAAGGAGTACGGGACGGCGGTCTGGAACGAGTGGCTGGCCCACCACTACGGCCGGGCGCTGATCCGCAAGGCCTGGGCGGCCGCCGCGAAGGTCCGCCCCGACGGCTTCGCCGTCGCCGCCTACGAAAGCGCGATCCGCGCGGCCGGGGGCGCGGGCTTCGGCCACGACTTCACCCGCTTCGCCGCCGACGTCGCCGAGTGGCGCACCGGGATCGGGTTCCGCGAGAGCTACCTCTACCCGGACGCGCCGCGGCAGGGCTCGCTGAGGCTCGGCGCGCCGCCCGTCACCCGTCATCTCAACCACACGACCTTCAGTCTGCTCCGTGTCCACGCGCCGACCGGGCGCGTGGTCGAGGTGCGCGTGACCGCGCCGGAAGGGGTCGCGGCGGGGCTGGCGCTGGTCGGGCGCATCGGCTCCGAGCGCCACGGCCGCACGGTCAAAGCCGTCGCCTACTCGCGCGCCGGCGGCAGGCTTACCGCGCGCCTCCCCGACCCGGCCCGCTTCCAGCGCATCACCGCGGTCGTCGTCAACGCCGACACGAGCGCCGCAGGCTACAGCGCCGGCCATCTCGACTGGCACTACCTGACCGAAGAGACCCCGTTCGGGATCAGCGGGCGGATCGTTCGGTAGGTGCCGAGGCGCCGTTGCTCGACGTCACCGCCTTGACCGGCGGCACGACGGCGGGCGGGGCGGTGGCGATCGCCTCCGCGGTCGCCTCCTCGAGGTCGAGCGCGAAGCTGTCGAGGTCGGCCATCGCGTCGTAGTCGCCGATCAGGCCGAAGTTGACCTGCCCGTTGTAGGACATGATCCCGATGCAGAGCGCCTGCTTGCGGGCCAGCGGCACCATCGGGAAGATCGACTCCATCTGCCGTCCCAGCACGTAGAGCGGGAACTGCGGCCCCGGCACGTTGGTGACGACGAGGTTGAAGAAGCGCTGGGCGGGCTGCAGGCGGGCGGCCTGGGAGACGATCGTGGTCGGCGCGAAGTCGGTGAGGCGGGTGAGGATTTCGGCGCCGACCGCCTGGCCGGAGGCCTTCAGGTCGCCCATCTCCTCGGTGACCACGTGGAGGCGCTCGACCGGGTCCTCGCACCAGACCGGCAGCGGCGCCATCATCGCCGTGATCCGGTTGCCGAGCGCACCGTGCTCTTCGGCCTCGCGGATCGAGACCGGGACCATCGCCCGCAGCGTCATCCCGTGGGTCTCGTAGCCGCGGGCGCGCAGGTAGCGGCCGATCGCGCCGGAGACGATCGAGAGGATGACGTCGTTGACGGTGCCGCCGTGGGCGTCCTTGACGCGCTTCAGGTCGGCCAGCTGCGCCTGCGTCATCTGGAAGCGGCGGTGGGGGCCGATGTCGACGTTGAAGGGGGTGGAGGGGGCGCGGACGCTGGCGGCGGCCATCTTCGAGGTCGCCACCGCGCCGTTGACCACCTGGCGCGGGCCGCGCAGCGCGTGGCGGAAGCCGCGGACGATCTCGCGCGGGCTCGTGAGCCGCTCCTTCAGCGCGTCGGCGAGCAGCTGGGTGCTGGTCGGCTCGGGGCGGGCGAGCCACGGCGGCGGCGTCTGCGGCGGGCCCTTCGGCTCGCGGTCGAGGTCGTAGAGCACGGTGGTGATGTCGACGCCGGACACGCCGTCGACCAGCGCGTGGTGGCTCTTGCCGATCACCGCGAAGCGGCCGTCGGCCATGCCCTCGACCAGCCACAGCTCCCAGAGGGGCTTGGAGCGGTCGAGCTGCTGGGAGAAGATCCGCGCCGCCAGGTTGCGCAGCTGCTCGTCGGAGCCGGGCGCGGGGAGGGCAGTCTGGCGGACGTGGTAGTCGAGGTTCAGGTGCGGGTCGTCGACCCAGACCGGCCGGCCCTGGCCGAACGGGACCTCGCGCAGCTTCTGCCGGAAGCGCGGCACCAGGTGCAGCCGCGAGGCGATGTGATCGCGGAATTCCTCGTGCGTGGGCGCGGGCCCCTCGAAGATGATCGTCGAGGCGACGTGCATGTGGGCGCCCTCGCGCTCCATGTGGAGAAACGAGGAATCGAGCCCCGACAGCCGGTCGTTGTTGGCCACGCAGCCATCTTCGCACACGGCGCTCAGGCCGTGTGAGGGCATTTCTTTGGCTTTGCAGCGGCGTTTGCGCGCCGTTGCACGGTTTCGTGCGATTCGTCACCTCTGTGAGCCCGCTCACACGTGCGCACCCGCGTCGGTCCTAGCGTGTTCGGTCCCTAAAGGAAAGAACCCATCTGCCGAGTCCCCTCGCCGCAGCGCGACGGGGAGCGGGGGACCCAATTGCCGCGGCGAAGTGCCTGACCGCGGCCCGGGGCGAATCGGGCGGCACCTCGCCCGTAACGGACGACGGCCAGAGCGCCGCGGTCCGCGAGCCCGTCAGCTAACCCCGTAGGCAGGCAGAAAGCGAGTGATTACACGATGCGATTCACCCTGCCCGTGATCGGCGCCGCCTTGGCGCTGTCGGTCGGCGCGTCGCCGGCGGTCGCCCAGCAGCACCAGCACGGAGCGCACCACCGGGAGCACCACAAGACGCACAAGCGGGTCAAGTCACACGTCGCGCTCCACGTCTCCAGGCACTCCGTGTTGACCGGGGACAGCGTGACCGTGCGAGGCAAGGTCCGCCCGAGCGGCGGCCACCGGGTCAAGGTCGTCTTCGGCGGCACCGACCACGAGGTCCTCTCCGTCCACACCAAGTCCAACGGCACCTTCAAGGCCCGCTGGGACGTGGCGGAGCTCGGCAACTACGACGTGCAGGCGTTCGGCGTCCACGACAAGCGGGTGCGCGCCTCCCACAGCAAGGTGCGCCACCTGACCTCCTACCGCCTGGCGGGCGCGTCCTACTACGGGCCCGGGCTCTACGGCAACGGCGTCGCCTGCGGCGGCACCTTGATGCCGGGGACGCTCGGCGTCGCCAACAAGACGCTGCCCTGCGGCACGATGGTGAAGCTGCGCTACGGCGGCCGTTCGGTCACGGTGCCGGTGATCGACCGCGGCCCCTACGTCGCCGGCCGGGACTACGACCTGACCGAAGCGACCAAGGAGCGCTTGGGCTTCCCGGGGGTCGGCACCGTGATGGCGAACCACTAGACCGGGGGTCGACCAGGCGCCCGTCGAGTTCGCACTTATCCGCGGATAGCGCGGAGAACTGCGAACTCGTCAGCCGGGGAGGGCGAGTCGGAGCTGCGGCTCGTCCTCCTCGGCGGCGGCCTCGGCCTCCTCGCCGAAGGACGCGAGGCGGACGCCGAGGAGCCGCACCGGCCGCGGCGGATCGTAGGCCCGCAGGAGGTCGAGGGCGATCGGCCAGACGACCGCGGGGTCGTTGGTCGGGCTCTCCACCGACTGGGACCGCGTCGCGTTGGTCCAGTCGTCGAGGCGGACCTTGATCCCGATCGAGCGCCCCTCGAGGTCCTTCTTGCGCAGGCGGCGGCAGAGCTCCTCGGTCTGCTCGCGGAGCGTCCGCTCGAGCGCCGCGAGGTCGGCCACGTCGACGTCGAAGGTCGTCTCCACCGACTGCGATTTGGTCTCGCGGCTGACGCTGATCGGGGTCTCGTCGCGGAGGTTGCCACGGGCGTGCAGCCAGGCGCCGGAACGGGGGCCGAAGCGCGCTTCGAGGTCGCCCCGGTCCCACCCGCCGAGCGCCGCCAGCGAGGTGATGCCGAGCTTCTCCAGCCGTTCGACCGTCTTCGGCCCGATCCCGGGGACGACGCCGGGCGGCCCGCCGCCGAAGCGCGCCAGCGCCTCCTCGCGGGAGACGACGACCATCCCGTTCGGCTTGCCCAGCTCGCTGGTCATCTTGGCGAGGAGACGCGACTCCGAGATCCCGACCGAGCAGGTCAGCCCGGTCAGCTCCCGGATCTCCGCCTTGATCCGCCGCATCGTCGCCTTCGGCGAGAAGATCCCGGTGAGGTCCAGGTAGGCCTCGTCGAGCCCCACGACCTCGACCACCTCCACGTTGGAGCGCAGGACCTCCATCACCACCACCGAGGCCTCGCGGTAGGCGGGGAAGTCGGGCGGGATGTAGATCGCGTTCGGCAGCCGCCGGCGGGCGACCGAGGCCGGCATCGCCGAGTGGATCCCGGCCAGCTTGCGCGCCTCGTAGCTTGCCGTCGTCACCACCGCCCGCGGTCCCGACCCGCAGACGACCACCGGTTTCCCTTTCAGCTCCGGATGCCGCCGCAGCTCGACCGACGCGTAGAACGCGTCCATGTCGAGGTGCGCGATCGTGCGCTGCCAACCTGCGATCGACACCTCTGCAAGGTATCGCGGGGCGCGGCGGAGCGAACGCACGTTCGTCCGCCGGGACCGGTAGAACTACGCGCCGGATGCGAGTCGGACTGGACAGCTTGATCGACCCGAGGTTGGCGGCCTTCGTCGAGGAGGCACGGGAGTGGGGCGCCGCCGCGGCGGGCGCGAAGAACACGCACGCGGAAGTCGACCCGAGCACGCCGGAGGGCTTGGAGGCGCACCGCACGGGGCTGTCGCAGCGACCGACGCCGGACGGGCCTCCGGCCGAGGAGGTGATCGCGGAGGCGGGCGGGCGACGGGTGCCGGTGCGGGTGACGAGCCCGCAGGGCGGATCCCCGCGCGGCGTCTACCTGGAGGTCCACGGCGGCGGCTTTTATATGAGCAGCGCGGCGCGGAGCGACTTCCGCAACCGGCAGCTGGCCGATGCCGCCGGGGTCGCGGTGGTCAGCGTCGACTACCGCCTCGCCCCGGAGAACCCCTGGCCCGCCGCGCCCGACGACTGTGAGACGGCGGCGCTCTGGCTCCTCGATCAGGCCGGGCCCCGCTTCGGGACCTCGCGGCTGGCGATCGGCGGCGGCTCGGCGGGCGCCAACCTGGCGATGACCACGCTGCTGCGCCTCCGCGACAAGGGCTTGGCCGCCCCGTTCGTCGCCGCGGCACTCCAATACGGTGCCTTCGACCTCAGCCTGCAGACGCCGGCCGCCCGCAAGTTCGCCGACGAGTACTACCTCCAGGCCTACGTCGGCGAGGTCGAGGACCGGACCAACCCGGATATCTCCCCGCTCTTCGGCGACCTCCATGACCTGCCGCCCGCCCTCCTCACCGTCGGCGCCCTGGACCTGGTGCTGGAGGACACCCTGCTGATGGCGATGCGCCTTTCAGCGGTCGGTGGAGACGTCGACCTCCGGGTCTATCCCGACTCCGGGCACGGCTTCCTCGGGTTCCCGATCGCGATGGCCCGCGCCGCCAACGAGGACATCGAGTCCTGGCTGGCCGAGCGTTTCGCTGTGTGAGCGGGGTGGTCGGGGGCGCGAGCTGGCGCCTCGGGTCCCTTCGGCGGGGGGAGCTGTCGCCTCCGGCGGCTGATCGGCGGCCCCCGGCCGGCTGAGGCTGCCGATCAGCCGCCAGGCCGGGGAGGTTCCGGGGTCGAGTTCGCACTTTGCCGCGCATACCGCGGATAACTGCGAACTCACCGGGAGGAGGGCCAGGTTCCGGGACGAAGGCGCACGGGAGCGTCACCTCCCCTCCCTTCCGTGTCCTTCTCCACGGATCCGTGGGTCTCCTGTGACGACGGATCCGTCGCTCGCTGAGTTATGGGCGCCCAGGCACCCTCAACTCAGCGAGCGGGCGTCCGGGGTCCGTCACTCTCGGCGGGCGACCGTCGGGGTCGAGTTCGCAGTAATCCGCGGATAGCGCGGAGAAGTGCGAACTCACCCGGGGGAGCCGTCGCGGAAGCGTGTCGTCCCACCCCGCAGGCGCCCCGGGCTGCCGCGGATGCCCTGCCGACCACAGCCAGCCCGGGTCGGGAGGGCATCCGCGGCGCTCGCTCCGGCTCCGTCCCTTCCCGTCCCGAACCGTGCCCACGGCGACCGCCTAACGCCTGACGCTCCAGATCGTCATGTCCCACCAGCGGCCCTCGGCTTGGTGGCTTCCCTTGCGGATTCCCTCCAGGGTCGCGCCGACTCGCTCGGCGACGCGCTGGGACGCCAGATTCTCCGGCAGGATCGCGAACTCGATCCGCTCGAGGCCGAGGGTCTGCAGGCCCCAGTCGATCAGCAGGGATGCGGCGGCGGTCGCGAGTCCCCGTCCGCGAGCCTCGGGGACGAGCCAGTAGCCGATCGTCGCCTCGCGGCAGCCGTCGCTGAGTCCAGCCAGGTTGACGTTGCCGAGCGCGCGCTCGTCGTCCGGTGCCTGGATCGCCAGCGCCAGGACGGCCCCGGCCGCACGTTTCCCCCGCTGGCGCTCGATCCACGCCAGCGCCTCGCGCTCCGAGTACGTCCACGGCAACGACGTGAACGCGCACACGTCCCACTCGCCGCAGACCGAGGCGAGTGCCGGGGCGTCCTCGTCCCGCCAATCCCGCAGGATCACGCCGTCGCCTTCGAGGCGCAGTTCGTCCGGCAGCGCCGCCATCGCTGAAGCTTGCCGGCCGATCGGCCAGAATCCCGCCATGGAGAGGGTCGAGCCACTGCCGATCGCGCCCGGCGCCGTACTGCGCACCTTCAAGGCCTCCGACGCGGGCGAGCTGACGGACGCGATCGCGGCGAACCGGGAGCACCTCGCGCGCTGGCTGCCGTGGGCGGAATCGCACGCCTTCGGGGACAGCGTCGAGTACCTGGATCGCAAACGTGCCCAGATCGAGGCGAACGACGGGTTCGAGGGGGCGATCGTGCTCGACGGGCGGATCGTCGGTGCGGCGGGCTTCCACGGCGTCGACTGGATCAACCGGTCGAGCTCGATCGGCTACTGGCTCGCCGCCGACGCGGTCGGCCGCGGCCTGATGAGCGGCGCGGTGCGGGCGCTCCTGGACCACGCCTTCGGCGTCTGGGACCTGCACCGGGTGGTGATCGAAGCCGTCGTCGACAACGCGCGCAGCCGCGCGATCCCCGAGCGGCTCGGCTTCCGCGAAGAGGCGCTGCTGCGCGAGGCGAAGCTGATCCGCGGCGCCTACGAGGACGCGGTGCTCTACGCGATGCTGGCGTCGGAGTGGCCACCCGCGCCCCGGGACGCCACGGGCAGCGCGTAGTAGACGGCGCAGGCGGCGCAGATCGCCAGCGTGATGTAGGGGGAGACGAAGGCGAGCACGGTGGCCAGCACGTACGGGATCTGGCCGATCGCCGCGAAGGTGAGGATGCCGCGGGCCGCCTCGGGCTCGATCGGCTCGCGCAGCAGCTGCGGGCGGCGGAAGAGGATCTGTCGGTTGGCGAGGACGAAGATCGCGCCCATCAGCAGGAACGAGGCGCCGTAGATCGCCGCCGCCAGGCTCTCCCCGCTGCTCTCCTTCAGGTAGGTCGCCATCAGCGAGGTGGTGAAGGGGAGGATGCCGACGCTGAGCAGCAGCAGGAGGTTCAGCATGAGGATCGACTGGTCGACCGCGCGCAGTCGGCTGAAGGCGGCGTGGTGGTTGATCCAGATGATCCCGATGGTGAGGAAGGAGATGACGTAGGCGGCGTAGCTCGGCCACTGCGCCAGCAGCTCGTGCCCGAGGTGCCCCGAGCCCGGCTCCGGGACGTGGATGTCGAGGACCAGCAGCGTGATCGCGATCGCGAAGACGCCGTCCGAGAAGGCCTCCAGGCGGTTGGTGCTCACGCCATGGGTTTCGCGGGGAGCGCTTTGGGTCCTCTACCGTTCCCGCCGTGATCGCCTCGCTCGACCTGGCCCGGTTCCCGCTCGGGGTCGCTGAGCGCGAGGCGCTGGCGGCGCGACGCGCGGGCCGCCGCGGCGACGCGCTCTTCGCCCGCCTGCTGCTGGGGATGCGGCTGCGCTCGATGCCGGTCCCCGTCCCACAGATGACGGTCGCCTACTACTTCGCGCTGTGGCGGGACGAGGCGGCGCTCGAGCGCTTCCGCGCCGGGCCGCTGCGCCGCTGGGACGGCGCCCGCGAGCGCCTCGCGCTGACCCTGCGCCCGGTGCAGAGCTTCGGCACCTGGGGCGGGGAGGACCCGCTCGGCGGCGAGCGCTCCGAGCCGTGCCCCGGTCCGGTCGCGCTGATCACGCATTCGCGCACCCGGCCGAGCAAGGCGGCGCGCTTCTTCGTCGCCGACGGCCCGGTGGTGCGGGCGCTCGAGCATGCCGAGGGCCGCCTCTGGTCCGACGGCTTCTTCGACGATCTGGCGCGTCTCGACAGCGGCACGCTCTCGCTCTGGCGCGACGCCGCCGCCGCGACCGCCTTCGCCTACGGCCCCGGCGTCCACCAGCGCGCGGTCAAGGCGCAGCGCGACGGCGGCTGGTTCAGCGAATCGTGGTTCGCCCGCTTCGCGATCGAGGCGGCGCGGGGCAGCTGGCGCGGGGTCGAGGCCGACGACCTCCTGGCCGCGCCCGCTCCCTATCCTTGAGGCATGGCTTCCCCGGAGGCGAAGAACCTCGAGGCGATCTCGAAGGCGATCGACCAGCACAACTCCAACTGCCCCTTCCCGGCGGCGGAGGTGAGGATGAACCCGTTCGAGGTCGAGCGCCTCGGCTGGGACACGATCCGCGGCCTCCCGGTCGTCCCCGACGGCGAGATCGGCACCGGCCGCTTCCGCATCGTCTGCTCCCGGGACATGGAGGACGACGGCCTCGAGATCACCGAGGCGGTCGGCAAAGAGCTGGAGACGGTCGTCCCCGCGACGCAGAATTAACTGAGCGTCTGCAGTTGGGGGCGCTATGCGGCCCTAAATGCAGACGGTCTGCATTGGCCCCCGCCACGGAGGGGTAAATGCAGACGGTCGCGCCTCAGACCTGGTTCCAGAAGTCGAGTCCCAGATTGCTCAGCCAGTTCTGGGCTTCGATGTTCAGCTGTTTGAATTCCCCGGTGACGATCAGGATGCCCATCACGATCAGGATGAGGCCGCCGACGGCGACGATCGCCTGGTAGTGGCGCTTGATCACGGTGAAGGCGGTGGTCATCCGGGAGAAGGCGAGGGCCGTGGCGAGGAAGGGGATCGCCAGGCCCGCCGAGTAGACCGCCAGGAGGAAGGCGCCCCGACCCGCGGACCCTGAGGCGGCGGCGGCGGAGAGGATCGCGCCGAGGGTCGGGCCGATGCAGGGCGTCCAGGCGATCGCGAAGGCGGCGCCGGCGATGATCGGGCCACCCTTGCCCGCGCGCGAGAGCAGCGCGTCGACGTGCCACTCGCGGTTGAGCCGGGTGATGAATAGCGAGGCGACGAAGAGGACCCCCATCGCGATGATCAGCCAGCCGGAGATCTTGGTCAGCAGCGGCTTGTTGTCGGAGAGGAAGGACCCGAGGCCCGTCGCGGTCAGCCCGAGCAGGATGAAGATCGCCGAGAAGCTGCCGACGAAGATCAGCGAAGGGCCGACGACGCGGCGCCAGTCGGCGTCCTCGAGCTCGGCGGCCGAGACCCCCGTCACGGCGGAGAGATAACCCGGGACGAGGGGCAGGACGCAGGGGGAGAGGAAGGAGACGAGGCCCGCGGCCAGCGCCGCGAGGATGCCGACTCCCGCCGCCGGGTCGCCGCTGATGTCGGCAAGGATCACGACCCCCAAGGATACTTCTCGGGCGATGCCCGCCCAGAGGACGTCCAGGCTCTACGACGCCTCCGGGGAGGCCCGCCATCTACGCGCCTCGCCGCTCTTCAAGATCGGGCCCGCGGCTCCCGGCCCGGCGCTCCGCCGCGGCGCCCTGGTCGCCGTGCCGGTCGCCCTGGCGCTGATCTTCGAGTTCTGGTTCGACTGGCCCTCGCGCGGGGCGATCGCCACCGCCGCCCTCATCTGCGGCTTCACCGCGCTCGACGCCCCGGCCGGGCCGCGCGCCGTCTGGCAGGCGGCAAGCGCGCCGTTCGTCGGCGCCGCGGCGGCGCTCGGCGTGCTGGCGAGCCAGTGGGCGCCGGCGGCGGTGCTGGCCATGGGACTGATCGCCGCCGCCTCGGGCTACTGCTTCGCCGACACGCTGCGGCTCGCCTTCGTCGGGTTCTCCTGCTCGGTGGCGCTGATGCTCTCCGAGGGCCTCTTCCTGCCGGCCCACGACACCCTGCCGGCCCTCTACTACGGCACCGCTGGGGCCCTGATCCAGGCGGCCTGGGCGGCGTGCGTCTGGCTCGTCTACGACCGCGACTCCGACAACCAGAGCGGCTGGGACTGGTCCCGGACCAAGTCGCGCCTGCGCGCCAACCTCACCCTCGACTCGCCGATCGCCCGCCACTCGATCCGCTATGGGGTCGCCCTGGCGCTCGGCGTCGCCATCTACCGCGTCGCCGGGATGAAGGAGCACGGCTACTGGATCCCGCTGACGATCCTCTTCGTCCTGCGCCCGGAACGCGACGAGACCGACCGCCGCCTGATCCTCCGCGCCGTCGGCACGCTGGCGGGGCTGGCCCTCGCCACCGGGATGGCGTTCGCCTTCGACGGGGCCGAGGTGCCGATCGCGATCGTCCTGAGCCTCACCGCGGCGCTCTCCTTCGGCCTGATCACGGTCCAGTACGCGCTCTTCACCGCCGCGATCACCGTATATGTGGTGCTGCTGTCCGACACCCTCGGCGAGGCCCGCTTCGACGCCGCCGGCCAGCGAGTGATCGGCACCGCGGCGGGGATCCTCATCGCCTACGTCGCCTTCCGGATCTATCCGGCGCCTGGCGAAAAACGTCCGCTCCGCTAACTTACTGGCCGGCCAGCCAAACGGGGAGGAGACGCGTGAGCAACCGTACGTTCGTGATCGGTGTGGGGATGACCAAGTTCGAGAAGCCCGGGACCAAGGAGGGCGACTACCCGGACTGGGCGGTCGAGGCGGGGGAGAAGGCGCTCGCCGACGCGGGCATCCCATATGACGACGTCGAGCAGGCCTACGCCGGCTACTGCTACGGCGACTCGACCTACGGCCAGCGCGCCCTCTACGGCCTCGGCCTGACCGGCATCCCGGTCGTCAACGTCAACAACAACTGCGCGACCGGCTCCTCGGCGCTCTTCCTCGCCCGCCAGGCGGTCAAGGGCGGGCTCGTCGACTGCGCGCTCGCGGTCGGCTTCGAGAAGATGGAGCCCGGCAGCCTCGGCGTCAAGTACACCGACCGCACCAACGCGCTCGACAAACACGCGATGCGGATGTTCGAGATCCGCGAGGCCGAGGCCTCGCCGCCCGCGCCGCAGATGTTCGGCAACGCGGGCCGCGACCACATGCAGAAGTACGGCTCGACGCCCGACCACTTCGCCTGGATCGGGTGGAAGAACCACAAGCACTCGGTCAACAACCCCTACGCCCAGTTCCAGGACGAGTACACGCTCGAGGACATCAAGGCGGCGAAGATGATCCACGACCCGCTGACCAAGCTGCAGTGCTCGCCGACCTCCGACGGGGCGGCCTGTGCGATCGTCGCCTCCGAGCGTTATGTCGACTCGCACGACCTCTGGGACAAGGCGATCGAGATCGCGGGCCAGTCGATGGTGACCGACCTGTCCTCGACCTTCGACGAGAGCGCCGACTGCATGACGATCGTCGGCTCGGAGATGTCGCGGACGGCGGCGCGCGCGGCCTACGAGGAGGCGCAGGTGGCGGCGCACGAGGTCGACGTCTGTGAGCTCCACGACTGCTTCAGCGCCAACGAGCTGATCACCTACGAAGCGCTCGGGTTCGCCGAGGAGGGCGAGGCGCACAAGCTGGTCGAGGCGGAAGCGACGACGTTCGGCGGCCAGGTCGTGGTCAACCCGTCGGGCGGGCTGATCTCCAAGGGGCACCCGCTCGGGGCGACCGGGCTCGCGCAGTGCTCGGAACTGACCTGGCAGCTGCGCGGCGAATCCGGGCGGCGGCAGGTCGAAGGTGCGAAGGTAGCCCTGCAGCACAACATCGGCCTCGGCGGAGCGGCCGTGGTCACGGTCTACAAACCGGCGTCCTGAGCGGCCCGGGGAGGAGGAGTCCCATGGCGAAGCAACGGCGGTCCCTGAACGGCAAGGTCGTGGCGATCACCGGCGGCGCGCGCGGGATCGGCAAGGCGACGGCGGAGGCGCTGGTGCGGCGCGGCGCCCGGGTGGCGATCGGCGACCTCGACCTGGCGCTGGCCGAACAGACCGCGGCGGGGCTCGGCGGCGGCACCGTGGCCCTGGCGCTCGACGTGTCGGACCGCGCCTCATTCGAGGCGTTCCTGGACGAGGCGGAGCGCCAGCTCGGCCCGCTCGACGTGGTCGTCAACAACGCCGGGATCATGCCGACGACGCCGTTCGTGGAGGAGTCTGAGGCCTCGTTCCGGCGCCAGATCGAGATCAACCTCGTCGGCGTCATCCACGGCACCCAGCTGGCGATGGCGCGGATGATGCCCCGCGACAGCGGCCACATCGTCAACATCGCCTCGCAGGCGGGCAAAGCCGGGATCCCGGGGATCGCCACCTACTCGGCGACCAAGCACGCGGTGGTCGGGCTGAGCGAGTCGGTGTGCGGCGAGCTCCGCGGCCGCAATATCGAGATCTCCTGCGTGATGCCGACCGTCGTCAACACCGAACTGACCGCCGGCGTCGGCCAGAAATGGGTCAAACCGGTGGAGGCGACCGACGTCGCCGGGGCGATCGTCGAGGCCCTGGAAGTCCCGCGCTTCGACGTCTACGTCCCGAAGTCCAACGGCGCCATCCTGCGCGCCGCCGCCCTGATGCCACGCGCGGCGGCGGAGTGGGTCGGCCGGGCGATGGGCACCGACAAGCTGATGACCGAGGTCGACCACGCCGCCCGCGCGGCCTACGAGGAGCGCGCCGCCCACAGTACGGCCGGGGACGCGACGGGCGACAAGGCGCCCGCGAAGGACCGCGCGGCCTGACCTGAACCTTTCGGACGCCGCCTCGTATCCCGGGTGAGACATGGCCGCCGGCGCGATGGGAAAGGCATACGACGCAACCTGGGGACGATTCTTCGCCTCCTTCTACGACCGCGCGCTGAAGGCGAGCGAGGAGCACGGGCTCGGGGACATGCGCCGGGCCCTGCTGTCCGAAGCGCGCGGTCGCGTGGTCGAGATCGGCGCCGGGACCGGCGTCAACCTCGACCTCTACAGCGACGGGATCGAGGATCTGACCCTGGTCGAGCCCGACCCGCACATGGGCGCGAAGCTCCGTGAGCGCCTGACCGGTCACAGCGGCCCGGCCCGTCTCGTCACCGCGCCCGCCGAAGCTCTCCCGTTCCCCGACGACACCTTCGACACCGCGGTCGCGACCCTGGTCCTCTGCACGGTCCCCGACCCGGTCGCCGCGATCGCCGAGCTGGCCCGCGTCCTCAAACCCGACGGCCGCCTGCTCTTCATCGAGCACGTCCGCGCCGCCGACCCGGGCACTGCCCGCTGGCAGGACCGCCTGGAGAAGCCCTGGCGCTTCATGGCCGACGGCTGCCACTGCAACCGCGACACCGAGGCCAACCTCCGCGCCTCCTCGTTCCAGGTCGACTCGGTCGAGCACGGCGTCCTGCCGAAGTCCCCGGCGATCGTTCGGCCGCTGATCCGCGGGACCGCGATTCTGACTGCTTGAACGCCGTCCGGGCGGGGGTCCGGGGGGCCTGCGGCCGTCCGAGGGAGGTCCTGGGCTCCTCATGGGGATCCTGGCAGGCTGTGACCCCCATGAGGAGCCCAGGACGCGAGGCTTTCGTGCGGGAGGCGTCACAGGGACGTGAGGAAGTCGGACTTCCGTGACGATCCGGTCCGGGAGTCTCCACACCTCGCCCGGATCGTTGACGAAGATGCCGGGAACGTCACACTTTCCGGCCCCGGAAGGCCCTTTTCGGGCTCCAAATCAAGGGCCGGGAACGCGCTGCGTACTTTGACCTTGCTATAGCACGGTCAATCCACGCAGCGCGTAG
>CALCIA010000250.1 GCA_937907435.1 uncultured Actinomycetes bacterium | reverse complement strand
CCTGCCCGGGCCGTGGCGAGAGGGGCGGGTCCCTACCCGGGCGACAGCTTGCGGGACATGGACCCTCCCGGGCGCCAGCCTGCAGGCCCTCGTCCCCTCCCGGGCGCCGCCCCCTACGCCACCGGCACCAACCGTGCCGATTCGGTGTCCAGGGCGCTCCAGTCGTCGTGGCGGCCGTAGTGGTAGGGGAGGAAGACGTCGGCGGGGGTGGTGGCTACCGCTTCGCACTTGCCGATCAGGTCGCACTCGGTGTAGGTGGCCCTGGTGACGGAGCGGACCGGGATCTCGTCGAGGGGGTCGTGGACGGTGCCGCGGAGGACGACCGAGCCGGCTCCCATCAGGGAGGCGGTGGCGTGGACGTCGAACTTGGCGCGGGTCAGGATCGCGTCCTCCTCGAGGCCGTGGCCGGCGGCCGCCGGGCGGGCCTTGAAGTTGAAGTTGTAGCCCTCCGCGTCGAAGGCGCCGGAGTCCTCGTTCATCTCCGCCTGCAGCTCGATGATGCGGACGCCGCCGCGGTCGACGTAGCCGCGGAAGGCGTCGCCGCGCCGCACCAGGTTCGACTCGGCGATCTTCTTCGGCTCGCCGAAGAGGTCACGGCCGTAGATCGTCGGCACGTCGTTGTCCATGTACATGGCGAGGACGTACTCGCCGTCGATGCCGTCGTGGCGGGCGGCGACGTAGATCGCGCCGCCGTGGAAGTCACCGACGCAGTTCGACTGCCAGCGCCCGACCATGGCGCGCACGCTCGGCGCCGCGCCCGGCTCGAGCGGCGGCGGCAGCACTTCCCGGACCACGCTCTCGTCGGTGGCGAACTCCACCGAGAGCATCTGCCCCCCTACGAATCGCGGGAAGCTGAGGGCATGCTCGATGCGGGCGATCTCCTCGGAGCTCTTGACGAATCCCATCTCTCTTCCTCCTGGTCGGAACCGTTGGATTCGACCCTATGCGGCGCCGAATCGGCGGTGGAGGAGAGATCGAGGATCTCTTGGTGGAGGTCCAAACCGCGCCGCTCCCAGGCGGTGCGCCAGTCGTTGATGTGCCGGCGCATGACCGCCGCGGCGGTGTCGGGATCGCGGACCTCGATCTCCTCGACGATGCGCCGGTGGTATTTGGTCGCGTGTTCGGCCATGTCGCGGGTGTCCATGAACCGGTAGAGCGCCGGCATCAGCAGCTGGGAGATCGGCTCGCGGGCGATCAAGAGCGCCGGGTTGGCGGCGATCTCGGCCAGCATCGAGTGGAATTCGACGTCCAGGCGGCTCCACTCGGCGAGGTGCCCGAGGTGCCGTTCCTGCTCCGCCAGCGCCGCGTTCAGCTCCTTGATGTCGCTGCGGTCGGCGCGGATCGTGGCGAAGCGGGTCAGCTCGGGGTCGAGCGTCATCATCGCCTCGTGCAGGTGGTGGAAGGTGACGTTGTGCTGGCTCAGGGACCGGCGCAGCTCGCGGTAGCCCGGATCTTCGCTGCGGTCGGCGACGACCATGATCCGCGGGCTCGCCCGTTCGACCAGGCCGCCCTGTTCGAGGATCCGCAGCGCCTCGCGGACGGTCGAGCGGCTGACCCCGGCCTGCTCGGCGAGGGCGCTCTCCGAGGGCAGGCGGTCGCCGACCCGCAGGTCGCCGGAGGTGATCCGCTCGCGCAGGAGCCCCGCCAGCTGCTCGTAGGCCCGGGCGATCTTTATCGGCTGGACGAGCGAAGGTCGTCCGCTCATGGCAATTCCCGCAGTACGCACATATGAGGTGAGGAGAGACTATCCCTCGGCTACGAGGGCTTCGGCTGCCGTCGAAATGGCTTTGGAGGTTGGCAACAAAGCCTTCTCCAGGTCCGGGCTGAACGGCATCGGTACCGTGGGCGTACCGAGACGGCGGACGGGGGTCCGCAGTTCGTCGAAGAGCTGGTCGCCGACCCGGGCCGCGATCTCGGCGCCGGCCCCGAAGTCCTGGATCGCCTCGTGGACGATCAGCAGGCGGCCGGTGCGCCGGACCGAGGCGAGGATCGTCTCCATGTCGAGCGGGGCGAGCGAGCGCAGGTCGATCACCTCCAGCGACGCGTCCCCCTCCTCGGCGGCGGCGAGGCAGGTGCGCAGCATCTGCCCCCAGGTGAGGACGGTCACCTGCTCGCCGGGCCGGGCGACGCGCGCCTTGCCGAGCGGCAGCGGGTCGGCGTCGATGTCGCCTTTCGAGCCATAGAGGCGGCGGTTCTCGACGAAGACGACCGGGTTGGGGTCGCGGACGGCGGCGAGCATCAGGTCGCGGGCGTCGGCGACGGTCGCGGGGAGGACCACCTTGAGGCCCGGGACGTGCGCGAACCAGGCCTCGAGGCTCTGCGAGTGCTGGGCCCCCGCCGCTTTGCCGGCGCCGGTCTGCATGCGGAAGACGACCGGGATCTCGAGCGCCCCGGCGGTCATGTAACGGAGCTTCGCCGCCTGGTTCAGGATCGGGTCGAGGCAGACGCCGACGAAGTCCATGAACATGATCTCGACGATCGGCCGCAGGCCGGTCATCGCGGCGCCGACCGCGGCGCCGACGTAGCCCATCTCGGCGATCGGCGTGTCGATCACCCGCTCCGGCCCGAAGCGCTCGTAGAGGCCTTTGGTGACCCGGAAGATGCCGCCCCCGGCACCGACGTCGATGCCCATCACGACGACGCGCTCGTCCTCTTCCAGCGCCGTCGCCATGCCCTCGTTGAGGGCGTCGATATAGCGCCGCTCGGCGGCGGCCGCCTCAGTCGCCGAAGACATCTGCATACGCCTCCTCGAGATCGGGAGCGGGGAGGGAGCGGGCGCGCTCGATCGCCGCCTCGACGCGGGCGCCGGCCTCCTCGCGGAGCGTCGCCTGCTCGGCGGCGCTCGCCTCGCCCACCGCGGCGAGCCGCTTGCCGGAGACCTCGAGCGGGTCGCGCTCGCGCCAGCTCGCCTCCTCGCCGTCGGGCTTATAAGGCTGCGGGTCGCCCTCGTAGTGGCCGTGCCAGCGGTACGTCGCGGCCTCGATCAGGAACGGGCCCTCGCCCGCCCGGCAGCGGGCCGCGGCGGCGCTCGCCAGCTCGTAGACGGCGGCGACGTCGTTGCCGTCGACCGCCGTCGCGTCGACCCCGTAGGCGGCACAGCGCTCGACCACCGAGGGCACGCGGGTGAGCGTGCGGCTGTCGGAGAACTCGGCGTAGATGTTGTTCTCGCAGACCAGCAGCACCGGCAGGCTCCAGATCGCGGCCAGGTTGACGGCCTCGTGGAAGGCGCCCTGGTTGACCGCGCCCTCGCCGAAGAAGGCGACCGCGACGCGGCCCTGGGACAGGTGCTTGCTGGAGAGGCCGGCGCCGACGGCAAGCGGCAGGCTGGCGCCGACGATGGCGTTGGCGCCGAGGACGCCGTGGCTCGGGTCGGCGACGTGCATCGAGCCGCCCTTGCCGTGGCAGATGCCGGCGCCGCGGGCGAAGAGCTCCGCCATCATCGCGTCGACGTCCATCCCGCGGGCCAGGCAGTGGCCGTGGCCGCGATGCGTGGTGGCGACGTAGTCGTCGTCGGCGAGCGCTTCGCCGACCCCCGCCGCGACCGCCTCCTGGCCCAGCGAGGTGTGGACGAAACCGGGGATCTCGCCGTCGCGGTAGAGCTCCGCCACCCGCGTCTCGAAGGCGCGGATGAGCGCCATCGTCGCGAACAGTTCGCGCTCGGGGACGGCTGGGGAATCGGTCGTCGAGGCCTGCACGCTTGTGCTCATTGTCGCTGAATATATGTCAGAGTGTCCGATTGTTGCAAGGCGAAATTTGGATTTGACGCCGAAGCAGCCGGACAGTAGGGTCGATAGTCAGACGATAATTGATGTGGGTGGCCGGGAAAGTCACCCGATGGGAAAGTCGTCGGGAAGAGGGAGCAGCATCCGTTGATCACCGAGGTGGTCCTGCCGCAGATGGGACTCGAGGTCGCCGAGGGCGTCGTCCTCGCCCTGCCGGTCGAGGTGGGCGCGACGGTCGCCGAGGGCGACGTCGTCGCCGAGGTCGAGACCGACAAGGCGATCGCCGAGGTCCCCGCGCCGCGCGCCGGGGTGGTCACCGCGATCGAGGTCGCGCTCGAGGACACCGTGCCGATCGGGACGGTCCTGGTGCGGATCGGCGACTCGGTCGACGAGGTGGGCGAGCCGGCGAGCGTCCCCGCCACCGAGCCCGCCGACGCCGAGGCGGCTGCCGATGCTGGCGCCGCCGGTGGCCCGGTCGGCTCCGCGCCGCCCGCGTCCAACGGCAGCGCCACCGACGGAGCCGATGGCGCGCGCCGCCTGCGCGCCGCCCCGATCGCCCGCCGCGCCGCCGCCGCGCACGGCATCGAGCTCGAGCTTGTCACCGGCACCGGCCCGTCCGGGCGCATCACGCTCGGTGACGTCGAGCGGGCGGTCGCCGAGCGCGATGAATCTCCCGCCGAAAGGGCGCCCGCCGCCGCACCCCCCAACCAAGTTGGCGGCGGCGGGCGTCTGGAACCGCTCTCGGCGACCCGCCAGTCGATCGCCCGCCGGCTCACCGAGTCCCAGCTGGTGCCGCAGTACACGCTGACGCGGGAGTTCGACGCCGGCTGGCTGCTCGCCGAGAAGGCCCGGCTGACCGCCGCCGGCCCGGTCAAGGTCGGCGTGCTCGACCTGCTGCTGGTGGCGCTGGCCGAGACGATCTCCCGCCACCGCCAACTTGCCGCCTCCTTCGTCCTCGGCCGCGACGGCGAGCCGCCGAGCTACCGCCATCCCGAGGCGATCGACCTCAGCGTCGCCGTCGCCACCGACCGCGGCCTGCTCGTGCCGGTGATCCGCGGCGCCCACGGTCGGACCGTCGCCGAGCTGGTCCTGGAGCGCAGCCGGCTCGTCGACCTGACCCGGGCCGGCCGCCTCGGCCCCGCCGACATGGGCGGCGCGGCGGCGACCCTCTCGAGCCTCGGCACCTTCGGCGTCGACTCGTTCACGGCGATGCTGAACCCGGGCGAGAGCGCGATCCTCGCCGTCGGCCGCGCGGTCGAGCGGCTGGTCCCGCGCGAGCGCGGCATCGCCGTCGCGCCGATGATCTCGCTCACCTTCACCTTCGACCACCGGGTCGTCGACGGCGCCGTCGGCGGCGCCGCGCTCGCCGAGCTCGCCGACCTGCTCGAGGGAGGGATCGAGTGGCCGTTGTGAGCGCGCAAATCGGCGCGGTGATCTCCGGTCGTTCGAGTCCGTGCCGATTTGCGCGCGAAACCGAGGTGGCACCGTGAGCGGGACCGCGCTGGTCGTCGGCGGCTCCTCCGGGATCGGCCGTGCCTGCGCCGAGGCGCTGAGCGCGGCGGGCTGGGCGACGAAGGTCTTCGACCTGAAGCCGGGGGAGGAGGAAGATGCCGTCGCGCTCGACGTCCGCGATCGCGAGGCGGTCTTCGCCGCGGTCGACGAGCTGGCCGAGCGGGCCGGGGGCCTCGGCGCCGTCGTCTACGCCGCGGGCACCGCGCGGGTCACCCCGCTCCTCGAGATCGAGGGGCGCGAGTGGGACCTCGTCCTCGGCGTCAACCTCGCCGGCGCCTTCCACGTCCTCCAGGCCGCCGCGCCCCACATCGCCGCGGGCGGCTCCTACACCGCGATCTCCTCGATCGACTCGCGGGCACCGGTCGACGGCCTCGCCCACTACTGCGCCTCGAAGGCGGGCCTCGAGGCGCTGGTCCGCTCGGCGGCGCTCGAGCTCGGCCCGGCCGGGATCCGCTGCAACGCGGTCCTGCCCGGCCTCGTCCGCACGCCGCTGATGGAGGCCCAGCTGGAGCGCCCCGGCGTCGAGGACGCCTTCCTCGCCCAGACCCCGCTGCGCGGCATCGCCGGCGGCGGCGAGGTGGCCGACGTCGTCGCCTTCCTCGCCTCGCCCGGCGGGCGCTGGATCACCGGCGCCTCGATCCCGGTCGACGGCGGCATGTCCCTCACCGAGCACCCGAAGCTGCACTAACCCCCAGATCTTCAACAACGCCCGCACATCAGAACGACGAAAGGACCCCCCCGAAGATGGCACCCGAGCAACAGTCCCGATCGGCCGACATCAGCGTCGACAGGGCCGAGCAGCTCCTCAGCGAATTCGTCGCCATCCCCAGCGTGGTCGGCGACAAGACGACCGCGCACCTGTGGATGACCGAGCGGCTCGAGGAAATCGGGATGACGGTCGAGCACTACCCGGTCGAGGGGCGCACCGCGCCGTTCGTCCTCGGCGTGATCGAGGGCGAGGGCGACGGCCCGGGGGTCCTCTTCGACGCCCACTTCGACACCGTGCACGCGGTCCCCGAGGACTGGACCCACGATCCCTGGAAGCCGTTCATCGAGGACGGCGTCCTCTACGGGCGCGGCGCCGTCGACTCGAAGGGCACGGTGGTCGCGATGCTGATGGCGGCAAAGGCCGTGGTCGACTCGGGCAAGCCGCGCAGCGGCCCGATCTACCTGATGTCGGACTCCGACGGCGAGGACGGCTTCCGCGGCGCGGCGCTGATGCGCGACATCGGGATCATGGACCGGATCGGCACCGTCTGGTCGGCGGAGGCGACCTCCAACACAGGCATCGAGATCGCCTATCCGGGCATCTCGACCTGGAAAATCACCGCGATCGGCAAGACCGCGCACCCGACCGAGCCCGAGCATGGGATCAACGCGGTGACGAAGATGGCGAAGCTGGTGACGGCGGTCGCCGAAGGGCGCCTGGAGCTGCCGAAGGGCGAGTCGAAGTGGTTCGAGCCGCGGGTGACGACCAACGCGATCCGCACCCGGCCCGGCGGCGGCTGGGCGATCCCGGCCCGCTGCGACGCGGTGCTGTCGATCCTCTCGCCGGCGGGCGCCTCGCTGGAGCAGGTCCGCGATGCCATCGACGACTTCCTGCGGATGCTCGAGCGGGAGGACGGCGAGGTCCGCTTCGAGCGCAAAATCCTGCCGATGGGGGCGGGCCGCCTCTGGCTGCACCCGGGCGAGTCGGACCCCGACAGCCCCGGCGTCAAGGCGCTGGCCACGGCGATCGAGGCCGCGGGCCGCTCCCCCGAGGTGCGCAAGTTCAACGGCGGCTGGGTCGACTCGGTGGAGATGATGCGCCCGGGCGCCGGCGGCTTCGACGTCCCCACCACGATCACCTTCGGCCCCGGTGACTTCGAACTCGCCCACACCGTGGACGAGCACATCCCGTTGGCCGAAGTCGCCGAGGCGGCGGAGATCTACGCCAACGCGACCCTGGATCTACTGACCTGAGCGAGGAGGAGAGAGCGATGACCGACAGCCACATGCGACGCGCCTTCACCGCGCTGTCGCGGATCACCCCGGCGGCGGCCGCCGTCACCAACATCGACGACCTCCTGCGCCTGGTCACCGAGCGGGCCGCGGCGCTGGTCGAGGTCGAGCGCTGCTCCATATATATGCGCGAAGAGCGGGCCAACCTCTTCCGCGGCTGCGTCGGCTGCAGCAAAGGGAGCCCGCTGCCCGACGACTTCAAGCGCTGGGTCGCCGGGGTCCCCGCCGACGGGGTGACCCGGGAGGTGCTCGAGACACGCCTGCCGGTGGTCATCGCCAACGCCCGCCACGACGAGCGGATGGTCAAATCGACGGTCCGCCACTGGCACATCCGCTCGCTGCTCGAGGTGCCGATGGTCGTCGACAGCCAGGTGATCGGGCTGCTCCTGATGGACGACGTCGACCGCCAGCACGAGTTCAGCGAGGACGAGGTCGAGCTCGCCCACTGCTTCGCCGACCTCGCCGGCGGCCTGATCGCGCAGACCCTGACGCGGCTCGAGCTGCAGTCGAAGCTGGGCGCCGCGGGCCGTCAGCTGAACGCGCTGCGGCGGGCGACGGCGGTCGACGAGCGGCTCTCCGACCTGGTCCTCGCGGGCCGCTCGCTGGCCGAACTCACCGCCACGCTGGCGGAGCTCCTGGGCAAGCCCTGCGCGCTCTTCCTGCCCGACGGCGAGCGCGTCGCCGCGGCGCTGCCCGAGATGGCGCCCGAGGGCTCCGTCCCGCGGCTGCTCGAACCCGCCGTGGCCTCGCTGCCCGACGTCCGTGATGCGCTGATCGAGAGCGAGGGCAGCCGCGCCTTCGTCGTCGGCCCGGTGCCGGCGGCCGGGATCCTGCACCGCCACGTGGTCGCCCCGATCATGCTCGGCGAGGAGCTCTGGGGCCGGCTCGTGGTGATGGAGCACAAGACGCGCTTCACCGGCGGCGACGTGGTCGCCGTGCGCCGGGCGGCGACGCTGATCGCCCTGCAGGTGAGCTCCGAGCGCAAGGCCGCGGAGGCCGACTGGAACGCGGGCGCCTCGCTGGCCGCCGAGCTGCTCGGCGGCGGCTCCGAGGCCGCCGTGGTGCGACGGCGCGCCGACCGGCTCGGGGTGGGGCTCGACGCCGACCGGCTGGTCGTCGTGATCGGGTCCCGCTCGGGGGCGGAGGGCGACGTGCCCGACTTCCGCGCCGTCGCCGCCGCCTTCGAGCGCGAGGCGCCGGATCTGACCGTCCACGTGACCGCGCTCGAGGGCCTGGTCGCGGCGCTGGTCGAGGTCCCGGCGGGCGTCGATCCGCGCGGCTTCGCCGCCGCCGAACGGGATCGCTTCGAGGCGGTCCGCGCCTCCCTGGCCGGCGCCGCGCGGCTGGTGGCCGGCGTCTCCGCCGTGCGCAGCGGCCCCGATGGCTACCGGGCCGCCCACCGCGAGGCGCGGCAGGTGGTCGAGTGCATCCGCCGTTACTCGCCCGCCGATGGGCCGGCGCTGTTCATCGCCGACGACCTCGGGGTCGGCAGCCTCCTGCTGTCCAGCTCCGACAGCAAGGCGATGGCGACCTTCGCCGAGCAGACGGTCGGCGAGCTGGTGCTGGAAAACTCGAAAGCCGACCTGCTGACGACGCTCTGCTCGTTCTTCGACAACATGGGCTCGATCCGCGGCTCGGCCGCCGCGCTCGAGGTGCACGAGAACACGATCCGCTATCGGCTCTCGCGGATCGAGGAGCTGACCGGGCTGGCGGTGATGCACGATCCCGACGCCCAACTGCGGGCGCGGCTCTCGCTGCTCGTCCTGCAGCTCCAGGGCCGCCTGCCGAGCGGCGTCGCCACCCCGCCGCCCGCCCTGCCGACGGTTGCCGCGGTGGCCGATCTGGAGGTGGTCCCCGCCTAGCGCCGGGCGCGACAGCCGCCGTTTCTCCCGCCTTTGGGAGAACTCCCAGTGCCGCGCGACCACCCTCCCCGAGGGCGGTTGTCGCGCGGCTATGTTCGCGCCGTGGCCCTGGTTCATCTTCTCGGCGTCGCGGCTACGCCCCGGTCCCCCCGGGGCGGCAGTCCCGCGGACCTCGCCCGGCAGGCGCTGACCGGCGCCCTCGACGACGCCGGGCTGACCGCGGCGGAGGTCGACGGGGTGGCGATCGCCGCCACCGACCGCTCCTTCGCCAGCGGCGCCGAGGCCGTGCTCGGGCCGACCCGGCGCGGGTACAACTGCCGCTGCGGGCTCGGGCCGGTGGCGCTCGACTCGGCCTGGAAAGCGGTCTCGGCCGGGGTCAGCGACGTGGTCGTCTGCCTCGGCTTCGACCGCGGGCCGGGGACAGCGCTGGTCGACGACCGCCGGTGGCTCGAGGCGCAGGCCGCGGCGGCGCGCGAATTCCTCCAGCACTCGGGCGCCGAGGAGCGCCACCTCGCCCAGGTGGCGGCGAAGAACCGGCGCCACGGGGCCGAGGCCCCCGGCGCGCCCCTGGCCGCGGTCGGCGTCGAGGAGATCTTGGCGAGCGAGACCCTGCTCTGGCCGCTGCGGCGCCTGATGGTTGCCCCGCCCGCCCACGGCGCCGCCGCGATCGTCCTGGCGGGCGCCGCGCCGGGTGCCCGGCGCGGGCCGAAGGCGCCAGTGGTGCGCGCCTCGGTGATGCTCGACGCCTCCTCCAACGGCGGCGCCGAGTCGAGCCGCGCCGCCCGCCTCGCCTACTTCTCCGCCGGCGTCGGGCCCGAGGACATCGACCTGGCCGAGGTCGAGGACCCCACCCCGGTCGAGGAGATCGCCGCCTACGAGGCGCTCGAGTTCGCCCCCGAGGGCGCCGCCGCCGAACTGGTCGAAAGCGGCTTCACCGCCCTCGGCGGCGTCCTCCCGGTCAATGCCAGCGGCGGCGCCCTCTGCCAGGGCTTCTCCCGCGGCGCCGGCGGCATCCGCCAACTGGTCGAGCTCTCCCTCCAACTCCGCGGCCGCGCCGGCCGCCGCCAGGTCCCCGGCGCCCGCGTCGGCCTGTCCCTGAGCGGCGGCCCCGCCACCCCCGGCGGCCCCACGGGCCTCACCATCGTCTCGACCTAACCCCGGTCCCCCGCAAGGACCCCCAGGCGAGTTCGCACTTCTCCGCGCTATCCGCGGATTACTGCGAACTCACCCCGCAAGCTGGCGCCCGGAAGGGTCCAGACCCCGCAAGCTGGCGCCCGGAAGGGACCCGCCCCTCTCGCCACGGCCCGGGCAGGCTGTGGCCGTGGCGAGAGGGGCGGGTCTGCGGAAGGTGTGGAGGGACACCGGCGGGAGGCGCACGGGAGGTTCACGGATCCG
>CALCIA010000249.1 GCA_937907435.1 uncultured Actinomycetes bacterium | reverse complement strand
TCCACGTTTCCTCCCGTGTTGTGCAACACCGACCTACGCGCTGCGTGTATTGACCCTCCTATTGGGGCCCTAAAACACGCAGCGCGTTCCGGGCCCTTGATCTGGGGCCCGAAAAGGGCCTCTGAGGGACGGAAGGTGTGACGTTCCCGGCATCTCTGTGACCGATCGGGCCGAGGTGTGGAGGCTCTCCGACACGATCGTCACGGAAGTCCGACTTCCTCACGTCCCTGTGCCGCCTCTCCCACGAACGCCTCACGTCCTGGGCTCCTCATGGGGGTCACAGCCTGCCAGGACCCCCATGAGGAGCCCAGGACCTCCCTCGGACGGCCGGCGGCCCCACGGACCCCCGCCCGACGGCCACCCACCCCCCTACTCCTCCGCATGAGCGGACTCGATCACCGCGCCGACCGCCTTCGAGCCGGCCAGCGAGACGACGCCCGCCAGCACCAGGAGGATCGCCACGACCAGGGCGGCCCCGCCGCCGGGGGTCGTGGACCAGGACTCACCGAAGATCAGCGGCGCCAGGATCACCGGCACCACCACCTGGACCGCGAACATCACCGGCGCGACCCGCGTCGCCGGGCGTCGCCCGAGCGCGCTCATCTCGCTGAGCAGCGCGAGCCCCTCCGAGGCGGCCGCGGTGGCGAGCCAGACGACCGCGACCGCGAGCGAGCCCGCCGCGAGTTCGTCGGTGAGGAGCTTCGAGGCGATCGCGGTCCAGGCGTAGCCGAAGCCGGCCGCGACGACCGCCAGCGTCCCCGCCGCGTTCCGCCACCCGCGCAGGACGTAAGGGGCGACGATGGGGATCGCCACCAGCGCCAGCGCGATCGCGATCGGCACCGTCCCGGCGTTCGACGTCGTCCGTTCGGGGGCGGCCCAGGCGATCCCGCCGACGCCCACCACGATCGCCGCGACCGCGCCGTACTCGCGCCGACCGGGCCTCTCCCCCAGCCGCGTCACGCCGAGCCACAGGAGCAGCACCAGCCCGCTGGCGAGGCAGGGCTGGACGACGGTCAGCGGCGCCAGCAGCAGCGCCGCGATCTCGAGCGGCCAGCCGAGCAGCCCGATCAGCGTCGCCAACAGCCAGCGTGGGTTGCGGACGAGCCGCCCGATCAGCGAGACCCGCAGCGCGTGCTCGTGCCCCACCTCCCGCGCCTCCAACGCTTGCAGCGCGATCGAGGTGTTGTAGAGCGCCGAGGCCCCGATCGCGCAGATGATCCCCAGCGCCAGCATCCGGCGAGCCTAGCCGGCGAGCGGGTCGCTCAGCGCTCGCGGCGGTCCTCGCCGTCGACCTTCTTGCGCTCGTAGTGGTCACTGATCGGGCCGACCATCCACGCGGTCGCGACCAACCCGAGCATGGCCACGACACCTTGACAGGTGTCGCCGACCCCGAGCGCTTCGAGCAGCACGACCGCACCCAGCGTGACGATCAGGCCGACGACGAAATCGACTATGTACGCCTGGATTTCGGTCATCGACTCGACGCTACCTCGACTTTGCGGACAGGAGGATGAGTCCGATCATCAGACCCAGACCGATCAGGCCACCGACAGCGATGCGGCGGCGGCGAAACGAGTCGGCACTCGACGAAAAACTCACCGACACCTGGCCGATGAAGGCCCCGACAGCGATCGCCGCCGCGAGACCACCCGCAATCGAGGTCAGGTCACCGATGGATAGAAACGAAGCGGGCAGCACCTTTCGGATGCTGCCCGCCAAATCCGCGCGCGTGGTGCGCGGAATGCAAAACCTTTGGAACTAAAGGGTCAGGTCTCTTGGTACAGCGGGCCGTCGCCGCCCTCGGGGAGGGTCAGGCGGCCGCCCTTGGCGGTGATCGCGCCGCACTGGACGCAGTTGGAGGCGGTGACGTGGACGTCGACCTCGGCCGCGCCATTGGCCAGCTGGTCCTCGGGGATTTCGTAGACCTGCGCCGGGCACATCGACACCCAGGTCTGGGCGACCTCGCGGGGCACGCGGGTCTGGATCCGGACGTGGTTGGGGGCGTCGTCGCGGGTCGCGTTGCCCGAGAGGAACACCGAGCCGAGCTTGTCGAAGGTCAGCTCGTTGTCGGGCTTCGGGTACTTGTCGCCCGCCCTGCCGATTTCCACCGGCACCTCGGCGTTGCCCTCGACCTTCCAGTGGCCGCCGGGGAAGTGGCCTTTGGTCGCCACCATCGCCGAGGCCATCGCGCCGCCGAAGACCATGCCCTTGGTCAGCGGCTGTTTCATGTTGCGAGTTTCGTAGAGGTCCTTCTCGATCTCCGACTTGTGGATCATCTCGTCGTAGGCCTCGAAGTTGACCGCGTCGATGTCCTGCTTGAGCGCGTCGACGATCGCTTCCGCCGCGTACATGCCGGCGTGCATCGCGTAGTGGACGCCCGCCAGCTCGGCGATGTTGACCATGCCCGCGCAGTCGCCGGCCATCAGCATGCCCGGGACGGTGAGCCGCTTCGGCATCGACCAGTAGCCGCCCGAGGGGATCGTCTTGGCGCCCCAGCCGACCCGTTTGCCGCCCTCGAGGATCTTCTTGATGAAGGGGTGCGTCTTCCACAGCTGCAGCGCGTCGTGGACGCTGAACGTGGCGTCGGTGGTGTCGAGCCCGACGACCAGGCCGAAGCAGACCTTGTCCTCGCCCATCGGGTAGAGGAAGGAGCCGCCGGCCTCCTTGTAGCGGCCGCCCCAGCGCAGCGGCCAGCCCATCGTGTGGATGACCTTGTCGAGCGGCTTCGGCACCTCCCAGATCTCCTTCACCCCGAGCTCCCACGCCTGCGGGTCGGCCCCGTGCAGGTCGAAGTAGTCGTAGGCGGCGTAGCTGAGGTGGCCGATCGTGCCCTCGGCGAGGACGGTCGCCTTCGCGATCACGTCGGAGCCGGGCTCGAAGTTCGCCAGCTCCTCGCCGTCTTTGCCACGGCCGCGGTCGCCGGAGCGCACGCCCTTGACGATCCGGTCCTCGACCAGCAGTTTCGTCGCGGCGGTTTCGGTGAGGATGTAGACGCCCGCCTCTTCGGCTTTCTCGGCGAGGAAGCGACCGAGTTTCGACACCGAGAGCGTGTAGGTGCCCTCTTTGCGGAAGTTCGGCGGCGTCGGTTTGAGCGGGAACGCTTTGGTCTTGGTGAGGAGGTACGTCGCGTCCTTCGTCACCTCCTGGTAGACCGGCGGCCACTCGGCCGGCGGCAGATCCGGGTAGAGCCGTTCCAGCGCCGACGGGTTGACGTTCGCCCCCGACAGGAGGTGCGCCCCGGCCACTTTGCCCTTCTCGATCACGGCGACCGGGACTTCACCGAGCTTCTCGGTCAGCTCCGGCTCGTGCTCGAGCAGCTGCATGAGTTTGTTGGCGCAGGCGAGGCCGGCAGGGCCACCGCCGACGATCGCGATGCCGACCTCGATCCGGTCCTCGGGCGCGTCGGTCGGCGGACCGATGACCGAGTTCGAATCGAACGGCGGCGGGAACTCACTGGGTGGCACTGCCGGCATCTGGGGCTCCTCCTGAGGGGCGAAGGGGTGACTGAGCCGAAGCTCAGCCGCCCTTCTTGGCTTTGATCGCCTCGGTCAGTTTGGGGACGATCTTGTGCAGGTCGCCCACCACGCCGAGGTCCGAGAACTCGAAGATCGGAGCGTTCGGATCCTTGTTGATCGCCAGGATGTTCTCCGAGTTCTGCATACCGACCTTGTGCTGGATCGCGCCGGAGATGCCCGCCGCGAGGTACAGCTTCGGCGCGACCGTCTTGCCGGTCTGGCCGATCTGCGCCGCGTAGGGGTACCAGCCGGCGTCGACGACCGCGCGGGTCGCGGCGACGGCGCCGCCCATCGACTCGGCGAGTTCCTCGGCGAGCTTGAAGCCCTCCGCGGCGCCGAGCCCGCGACCGCCGCCGACCAGGATGTCGGCGTCCTCGATGTTCACGTCGGCGCCGCGCTGCTCGCCGCGCTGGACCATCGTCGCCTTGGTCGACCAGGGCGAGAGCTCCACCTCGACGTCCTCGACCGCGGCGGTGCCGCCGGTCTCGTTGGTGTCGAACGCGTTGAGGCGGCCGATGATGATGCCGGGCTCGGAGACGTAACCGACGTCGGCGATCTCGGAGTCCTGCAGGATCGGCCGCTCGGCGACCAGCTTGCCGTCCTGGACTTTGACGGCGGTGACCTCCATCGTCACCCCGGCGCCGAGGCGCGCGGTCAGGCCCGCGCCGATCTCGAAGCCGAGCAGGCCGCCGCCGAACAGCGCGTAGCTGATGCCGTTGTCGCCGATGACCTTGGCCATCGCGTCGACGATCGGCTGGGCCAGGCCCTCCGGCACGCTCTTGGCCCGGTAGACCTTGGCGGCGCCGTACTTGCCGAGCCCGGCGGCGGCGTCGTCGGCGACGTCACCGACCACCAGCGCGGACGCCTCGCCGCCGATCTGACCGGCGAGCTTGGCGGCCTCGGAGATGGCACCGAGCGAGTTTTTGTTGAAGTTGCCCTCGTCGTCGTGGAGGGCGTAAACCAGGATGCCTGCCATCTAGATCAGTTTCCTCTCGTCCAGCCAGGCGACGATCTTTTCGACCGTCTCGTTGGTGTCCTCGTCCTCGATGATCTCGCCGGCCTCCTTGGCGGGAGGCGGGTTCAGGGCGAGCACCTTGGTCTTCGACCCGGCCTCGCCGACCTGCGAGGCGTCGATCCCGACGTCGCCCGCGCCCTTGTTGTCGAGCGGCTTCTTTTTCGCCCCCATGATCGCTTTCAGCGACGGGTAGCGCGGCTCGTTGATCGCGTCGCCGACGCTGATCACGGCCGGCAGCTCGATCTCGACGGTGTCGTAGCCGTACTCGGCCTGCCGCTCGCAGCGGAGCTTGCCGTCGTTGACGTCGATCTTGATCACCTGGGTCAGCGAGGGCATCTGTAGGTGGTCGGCGACGACCGCGCCGATCGTGTAGCACTCGCCGTCATCGGACTGCTGGCCGAGCAGGACCAGGTCCGGGCTCTCGGACTCGAGCACCTTCGCCAGCGAGTAGCCGGTGGCGCAGACGTCGGAGCCCGCGAGGGCGTCGTCGGTCAGCTGGACCGAGCGGTCCGCGCCGAGGGCGACGGCCTTGTGCAGCGCGCGGACGGCGGAATCGGGACCCATGGTCACCGCGACGACCTCCTCGACCAGGATCGCGCCACCCTCCTTGATCTGCATGGCCGCCTCGAGGGCGTGCGTGTCGAAGGGGTTGAGGTTTTTCTCGCCGCTGCGATCGAGGCGCATCGTGCTCGGATCAATGCGCTTCTGCACCGCGGCGTCCGGTACCTCCTTGACCAGGACGCAGATCTTCAAGTTCAAGCCTCCTTGGGGAACGGTTCTCGGTGTGCGAAGAAGGCCGCGGGTTGCGTCTGCATAGGCCCCGTCGCGGCCGGCCATGTTAGCGGTTCAGCCGGTTGACTGACCAGTCAATCAAGGACTATAGCCGCTTCGCGCGGACCTGTGCACCGATCCGTGTAGGCGAAGTAGGAGGAACCCCGCCTATCTTAGGCAGGGCATCGCCGCTCGGCTCAGGCGCCCGCGGCGTGGCGCTCGTTCGCGCCCTCGCGGATGAAGTCGACGATGTCGTCGGTACCCGCCCCCGGGGTGAACACCTCGGCGACGCCGAGCCTCTTCAGCTCGGGGATGTCATCGGCCGGGATCGTCCCGCCCACCGTCACCAGCACGTCGTCGACGCCCTGGGCCCGCAGCAGCTCGACCACTTTCGGCACCAGCGTCATGTGGGCGCCGGAGAGGATCGAGAGCCCGACCGCGTCGGCGTCCTCCTGGATCACCGTCTCGGCGATCTGCTCGGGGGTCTGGTGCAGGCCCGTGTAGATGACCTCCATGCCGGCGTCGCGCAGGGCGCGGGCGATGATCTTGGCGCCGCGGTCGTGCCCGTCGAGGCCGGGCTTGGCGACGACGACGCGGATCTTGCGGGCGGTGGCGGCCTCCATGGCAGCGACAGACCTTATTCGCTCGTGACCGAGCTCTGCGGTGCGGGTTGCGGAGCGCGCGGCGCGACCGTCGCCAGCCAGGAGCCGACCAGGATCAGGGCGAGGCCGAGGAGGGCGCCCGCGCCCGGTTCCTCGCCGAGGAAGACGACGCCGAGGGCGAGCGCGATCACTGGGTTGATGTAGGTGACGATCGACCCGCGGGTGGGACCGGCGGCCTCGATCAGGACCGCCATCAGCACCAGCGCGAGGGCGGTGCAGAAGAGGCCCAGCACCGCCACCGAGGCGAAGGCGCCGGCGCTGGGCGTGGCGGCCGGCAGGTCGAGGACCGCGAACGGGGCGAGCACCGCGGTGGCGACCGTCAGGCAGGCGGCCATGATCGCGATCGGGTCGAGGTCGGCGAGCTTGCGGTTGAGGACGAGCGGGCCGATCGAGTAGCCGACGGCGGCGACCAGCACCGCGCCGACGCCGAGCAGTTCGCCGCTGTCGCCGGAGACGTCGACGCCGACCAGGGCGCCGACGCCGGCGAAGCCGAGGAGGAGGCCGACGACACCGCGTCCCCCGAGCCGGTCGCCCGGTTCGAAGCGCAGGCTGAGCAGGGCGATGATCAGCGGCACGCTGGCGATGATGATCGCCGCCGTCGCCGAGGCGACGTGCTTCTCCCCCGCCGCCAGCATCGGGAACGGCACGGCGATCTCCGCCAGCGCGAAGGCGGCCAGCCAAGGCCCGCGGCCGCGCAGGCTCGGCAGCGTCCCCGCCCGCCAGGCGATCGCCACCAGCACCGCGGCGCCGAGCGCGACCCGCAGCCAGGCGAGGTCGAGCGGCGTCATGCCGCCGTCGACGGCGATCTTGATGAACAGGTAGGGCAGGCCCCAGAGGACGGCGACGGCGGCGAACGCGGTCCAGGCGCGCCTGCTCATCCGCCGCGCCGGAGCGGGAAGCGGCGCGGGGCGGGGCGACGGTGGGCGGCGACCCGGGAGGCGCCGAAGCCGGCGACGGTGGCGATGATCGTCACCGCGACCGCGGTCAGCCGCCGGCCGAGCCGCTCGAAGCGGAGCGTCTGCCAGCCCTCCTCCTTGGCGATCGCCGCCAGCGGCGGATCGGGGTTGACGGCGACCGGGTTGCCGACGGCGCGCAGCATCGGCAGGTCCGACAGCGAGTCGGAGTAGGCGTAGGACGCGCTCAGGTCGATGTCGTGCCGCGCGGCGAATTCCTCCATCGCGGTGACCTTGCCGGGGCCGTAGACGAAGGGCCCGTCGAGGCGGCCGGTGAAGTTGCCCGCGGCGTCGACCTCGTAACGGGTGCCGATGCCGCCCTCCATGCCGAGCACCGTCGCCAGCGTCTCCACCACGTCGTTGCCGGCGGCGCTGACGATGAAGCACGGCCGCCCGGCGTCCTGGTGGGCGTGGACCTCCTCCAGCATCTGCGGGTAGACGCGCGGCAGGATCGCCGCCATCACCTCCGGCCCCATCCGCTCGATCGTCGTCGCGGGCACGCCCGTGATCAGCTCCCGGGCGACCCGCAGCACCTCGCCGGTTTTCTCGTCGGTGGTGCCGCGCAGGCGGTAACGCAGGTGCTCGACGCCCCAGCTGGCGAGCTGCCGGCGCGAGACGATCCCGCCCCGCGCCGCCACGCGCGCGAACTGCATGCCGCTCGACCCCGCCATCAGGGTCTTGTCGAGATCGAAAAACGCCGCGGCTTTGCTCATCGACTTCGCGCCCCGACCGCGGCGCGCGGCTTACGCCGCGGCGACCTCGAGCACGATCGCGTCGCCCTGACCGCCGCCGGAGCAGATCGCGGCGACGCCGAGGCCGCCCCCGCGCCGTCCCAGCTCATGCACGAGCGCACCGACGATACGGGCGCCGCTCGCGCCGATCGGGTGGCCGAAGGCGATCGCGCCGCCGTTCACGTTGACGTTGGTCTCGTCGATGCCGAGGATCCGCATCGAGCCGATCGCGACCGAGGCGAAAGCCTCGTTGATCTCCCAGAGGTCGACGTCGCCCGGCTGCATGCCGATCTTCTCCAGCGCTTTCAGCGCCGCGTTGCCGGGGGTGCGGGCGAGGTAGGCGAAGTCGTCGGCGACGGTCGCGTAGGCGAGCACCTTGGCGAGCGGCTTGCGGCCTTCCTTCTCCGCCCACTCCTCGGAGGCGACGACGATCGCGCCGGCGCCGTCGTTGACGCCCGGGGCGTTGCCCGCGGTGTGGGTGGCGCCCTCGCCGCCGACCGCCTTCAGCTTCGACAGCGTCTCCAGCGTCGTCTCCGGGCGCGGCGCCTCGTCGACCTCGACCGTCGTGTCGCCCTTGCGGCCCTTGACCACGACCGGGACGATCTCCTCGGCGATCCGGCCGGCCTCGGTCGCCTCGCCGGCGAGCTGCTGCGAGCGCACCGCGAATTTGTCCATGTCGGCGCGGGTGATCTCGAGCTCGTTCGAGACCTCGGAGGCCTCGTTGATCATCTGCTTGCCGGTGAAGGAGTTGGTGAGGCCGTCGTGGGTCATCGCGTCGAGCGCCTGCACGTCGCCCATCCGGAAGCCGAAGCGCGCGTTCGGCAGCAGGTAGGGCGCCTTGCTCATCGACTCCATGCCGCCGGTCACGGCGATGTCGAGGTCACCGACGCGGATCGCCTGGTCGGCGAGGCCGAGCGTGCGCATGCCCGACGCGCAGACCTTGTTGATCGTCTCCGAGGGGACCTCCTTCGGGATGCCGCCCTTGATCTGGGCCTGGCGCGAGGGGATCTGCCCCTGGCCCGCCTGCAGCACCTGGCCGAAGATGACCTGCTGGACCTGCTCGGGGCCGACGCCGGAGCGCTCCAGCGCCGCCTCGATGGCGATGCCGCCGAGCTCGGGGGCTTCGACCGAAGACAGGGCACCGCCCATCTTGCCGACCGGGGTGCGCGCGGTACCAAGGATCACTGAGCTGGACATCTAGGCCTTTCCTCTCCTTTTATGCGGCCCGACAGTACGGGCGCCTCGCCGCTCGGGACGATAGCGACATCAGCCGCTTTTCCTGCCTGATTAGACTCGCGCCCCGATGAACGTCGATGTGAGACAAAGGTCACTGCACGATGCCGACGCGGCGCTGGTCGCGGTCGGGCTCTACGAGGGCGAGGCGCTTCCCGAGGATGTCGCGGGGGCTCCGGGCGCCGCCGATGCGAAGGGCTCCTACAAGGCGATGACGCGCCTCTACCCGGGCGGCCCGGAGCGGCTGCTGGTGGTCGGGCTGGGCGAGCGGGACGGGCTCGACGCGGAGAAGCTGCGCGTGCTCGCGGCGCTGGTCGCGGGCGAGGCGAGGAGGCTCGAGGCGACCTCGCTGGCCTGGGCGCCGCCGTCCTTCGAGGACGAGGAGGCGGCCGCGGAGGCGCTCGTCACCGGCACGATCCTCGGCGCCTACCGCTTCGACCGCTTCAAAGGGGCGGGCGAGGACGACGAGCCGAAGGCCCGCCTCGAGTCGCTGACGCTGCTCGGGCCGGCGGAGCTGGCCGGCGCGGTCGAGACGGCGCGCGTCTACTCCGAGGCGGCCAACCGCGCCCGTGACCTGCAGGAAACGCCCGCCAACTTCGCCAAGCCCGAGGATCTCGCCCGGCGCGCCGAGGAGATCGCGGCGGGCAACGACAACGTGACGGTCGAGATCCTGGACGGCGACGCGATCCGCGCCAAGGGCATGGGCGGCATCGCCGCGGTCAGCCAGGGCGGCCCGGTCGAGCCGCGCCTGATCGTCCTCCGCTATCGCGGCGGCGGCTCCGGTCCCACGCTCGGCTTCGTCGGCAAGGGAGTGACCTTCGACACCGGCGGGATCGGCTTGAAGCCCAGCGCCGGGATGCAGGAGATGAAGTTCGACATGTCGGGCGCGTCCGCCGTGCTCGAGGCGACCGCGGCGATCGCCGAGCTCGGCCTGCCGGTCGACCTGGTCACGGTCGTCCCCTCGACCGAGAACATGCCTTCCGGCACCGCGGTCAAGCCGGGCGACGTCATCACCCAGTACAACGGCAAGACGGTCGAGGTGAACAACACCGACGCCGAGGGCAGGCTGATCCTGGCCGACGCGCTCGCCTACGCGATCGAGCTCGGCGCCGAGCGGGTCGTCGACCTGGCGACGCTGACCGGCGCGGTGCTGATCGCGCTCGGCTCGACCTACGCCGCGGTCATCTCCAACGACGACGAGCTGGCGGGCGAGCTCTCCGCGGCGGGCGAGGAGACCGGCGAGCTGGTCTGGCGCCTCCCCCTCCACCCCGAGTACGCGGAGATGATGAAGGGCACGGTCGCCGACCTCTCCAACCTCGCCAAAAAGCGCGAGGCAGGCTCGATAACCGCGGCCTCCTTCCTGCGCGAATTCGTCGACGACACGCCCTGGGCGCACGTCGACATCGCCGGCACCGCCTGGAACGTCAACCGCGCCTACACCGGCAAAGGCGGCAGCGGTTATGGCGTGCGGCTGCTGGTGCAGTTGGTTCGGGACTTGGTCGAGTAGGGGCCAGGTCGGGCGGGCCCGGAGGGCCGGGCCGTCCACACCACTTCGGGGCGCTGCGGAGGTCCTGGGCTCCTCATGGGGGTCCTGGCAGGCTGTGACCCCCATGAGGAG